>JAVVEW010000075.1:0-8438 GCA_032251045.1 Methylococcales bacterium | reverse complement strand
CAAAACACCCGGCGCTACGGCTATCGGGGACTAAAAATCTTCACTTCGCTAGCGCTCCGTTTCCAAGATTTTCAGCGTAAGTAGCATTCCTTGCCATACTTAATACTTATTTTCACCGGGGTAACCATTGGCTATACTCGCCGTATGACAGCGACTCAAGCACCGGGTAACCACCAGGCCAACGCCCGCCAACAACGGCATCGCTTATTTGGCCTCATACTTGAAGACCGATTTTATGGTAGCCCGTATCGGGTTGAAGTCGAGGTCGATGTCTCGCGGCAAACGCAGCTTTTAGACGTGGTTGTCGTTGAACAAGAAAAAAATCAAGCCTGGCCCGTGGTGCGTCGGTCTCTAACCAATCGCATCGCCGCCGTTGGCGGTTGGACGGCCACTGCGTGGCCGCCTGTGTGCTTTGGCTTTAGACTCAACATCAGTAAGAGACTTTGATGTCTCTGTAAAAGTTTTCATGGGTACCAAGTGCCATGAGGTCTAGTGTCATGATGCTATCTTGGTAGCTATAACCTAGTAGAGTGGGCTGCTTGACCATCTTGAACTTGTGAACACGCAGAAATGAGAGGTCTCCTTTTTTGAGTTCCCCTATAAAAGGATCTTCCATGATGGCTTTGATCGCATTATCCAGGTCATTTTTCTGATTTGCGTGGAGTTTTTTAACCGCTTTTTTGAAGCTTGGTGTTTGTAAAACGCAGTTTACTTTAGCCAAAAGTATATTCCTCAAGCTTACCTGCTTCCTTTTCTGCTTGGGCAATGATGGCTTGCTTAACGAACTCGTAGGGAAGGTCGGGGTTATCCTCCATCATTTCTCCGATTTTTGCCCAGTGCTCAATTTGCTTAGGCGTTGTTCTACTAAAAGCTTTGGCCATGATTGAGGCTTTTTCTACGAGTGCTTGGTCGAGCCTGATGCTTGCGGTGGACATGATCTTCTCCTTGTGTGAAGTTATTATTGTAGCGTTGCGCTACAAATGTAGCAATATGGCAGTAGGTCGGGCCTGGATAAGTAGCACTCCTTGCCATACTTAATACTTATTTTCACCGGAGTAACCATTGGCTATACTCGCCGTATGACAGCGACTCAAACACCGGGTAACCACCAGGCCAACGCCCGCCCGCCAACAATGGCATCGCTTATTTGGCCTCATGCTTGAAGACCGATTTTATGGTAGCCCGTATCGGGTTGAAGTCGAGGTTGATGTCTCTCGGCAAACGCAGCTTTTAGACGTGGTCGTCGTTGAACAAGAAAAAAATCAAGCCTGGCCCGAGGCTGATGCGTTACCCGATGGCTTGGAGTCATTAAAAGCCCACAATCTAATCACCTTCAAATCACACCACGAATCGCTAAATGATTGGGCGGTGAAAGAATTGATTGGCTATTATGTGAACTATCGCAAACAAATCAGCCCTAAAAACAAACTGATTGCGCAACATGATTTGGGGCTGTACGCGGTATGCCATCGCTACCCGCAAAATCTGAAACCGTTTTTACGCCCAGGCCCTGCCGAAGGCACTTATGAACTGGATTGGGGCAGCGATACTATTCGCGTGATTGTGTTGTCACACATGAGTCTCGAACCGAAAAACGATGTCTGGCAGTTATTTAGCCATCAACGTCAACAGGTGGAGCTCGCCTGTCGGCGTTACCATCCGCATCGTCAAGAACAAGGTACTGCGGTTATCCGCCGGATTGTAGAAGCATACCAACTGGAGTTTCCCGATATAGCTTACACTTTTGAACAATTTGCCAAAGAATTTGTTGCCGACCATTTAAACATGCTCAGCCCGGATGAAGTGCTCCAGCGTTATTCACCGGATGAAAGACTCAAAGATCTTTCCCCTGATGAAATTGCCGATCACTTAAGTCCTGAAGCGTTACAGCGGCTACTAGAAGGGTTAGAACAGCGCAAGCAAAGCTGATGAAAAAATCCGTCATCGTTAGCCTTGGTTGACTTATGTTTGAGTCGATATGGACAGCTCAATCAAGCGCTGGAAAAAGGCATTCCGTTGCAGCGCGGCATTGCTCACGCCGATCTGATCAAGCGCTATCTGGGCAAGCTGTGCCTGGGCAAAAGCGATGTCGAAACCATCGAGAATCATCGCAATGACGACTCTTTCAAAGCCGCGCTATCGATTCAATAAGTACCCTCCAGCGCCTGCCTCAGACAACACTTGGATGAATACGCCGACGCCTTGTTGCCGACAAAAACGTATCAGCGACACAAGATCAAAGACGCTCTGGAGTCAATTCCGCCCAGGGAATGGCGTCCAGGTCGAGCATATAATCCATGGCTCGCTCGACTTCTTCCGCGCTGCAATCCATGCAGCCGCCTTTAGGCGGCATGGTTTGGTTATAGCCTTCCAAGGCATGACGCAACACTACCGCCCGACCTTGTTTCAGCCTGCGCCCCCACTCATCGCGATCACCGGGCAAAGGCGCGCCCTGGGTGTTTTTGCCGTGACAACCCTGACAGCGATAGCGATAGACCGCTTCACCGCTACGCCCTTGGTCGATGCCGGTTTGCGCCATTTCTTCGCGCATTTCCTGACCGAAACCGGTGGTGGTTTGGCTGACCCTGGCCGCGCACGCAGTCAGCAGCAGCGCAAGGATTAAAGCCCATAATTCAGGGCGCATCATGACACCAGGGCTGACCAGCCTGGCCTTCGGGACGCGCCAAACCTTCTTTAATCAAAGCGTCACGCAAACTTCCTAAGCCTGTGACCAAATCACCTTTGCCGGAAACATCGGTGGTGGTTTTCATGACCAGGTGCTGTACTTTCAACTCACCGGACTTGGCTAAAAAATCTTCGCTGAAACGCTGGCCACGGATAGCCAGCTGCTGCTCACATAGCGGCACCTGAGCGCTGGCCGAAGGTAAATCCAGATTCGGCAACAACACGGTCACGGCACGCTTCATACCTGGCCAGGTTTCAATTTCAACCGCCACTTCGTTGACCGATTTCACCGCCACAAACTTGGCCAGCAGGCTTTCCCCATACGGCACGTATTCCGCCGCCCAAACGGTCGATGACAACAGCAGGGTCATAACCAGCATTACGTTTTTCATCATAAACTCCTTGAATAAAAATAAACTCAGTGCAAACGCCGGATGTGCTTGACGCTTATCCGGCCTACCGCCCCTCATTCGTAAGAGGTTGTCGTAAAAGTGAAAATGTAGCTGTAATTCCGACTTTTACCACACCCTCCGGCATAGTGAATAAGCAAAGCGCATCCACCCGGATTAACAATCAAGACGGTGCCAACGGTTCTGAGCAAGCGGCTGACCTGACCTGCCACCGGTAGTAAAATACTGGCAGCACCAGCATGGACAACAGCGGCGCGGTCAACATGCCGCCCACCAACGGCGCAGCCATGCTTTTCACCCACTCGCCGCCCTCGCTCTGGCCGACTAATACCGGTAGCAGACTCAAGATAATCAAGGCCACGGTCATGGCCTTGGGCCGAACCCGGCGTACCGCGCCATCGAGCACCGCTTCCTGCCATTGTTTTGGCGTTTCGGGCGCAAGCCGCTGCGTGGCTTCGTTAAGATAAACCAACATCACCACGCCAAACTCGGCGGCGACGCCGGCCAAGGCCAGAAAACCCGCCGCCGTGGCCACGGAAAAGGCCAGCCCCATGGCATAACACAACCAAAGGCCGCCCACTAAAGCCAGCGGCAAACTGGCCAGCACCAGCAAAGGTTCTTGAAGGCCATTAAAACTCAAGCGTAAAAGCCCAAAAATAATCAACAATACGGCAGGAACCATCCAATACAGCCGGATTCGGGCCTGTTGCCATTGCCGAGACTCACCCACCCAGGTCAGGCGGTAACCGGGAGGCAGCTTAAGTTGCTCGGTCAACGCCGCTTGCGCCTGCTGGACATAGTGGCTCAAATCCTTAGCGTTCTGGCTGATGGTCACCCAACCGGCTAATCGGCCGTTTTCACTTTTGATCACCGAAGGGCCTTCGGTCAGGCGCGGTTCGGCCAAATCCTTCAACTCGACCACAGTGTCTTCGGTGATCGACAGCGGCAATGCTGAAAGCGTGGCGATCGAATCACGAAATGCCCGCGGATAGCGCAGCTGTACCGGGTAGCGTTCGCGGCCTTCAACAGTGTAAGTGACCGTTTCACCGCCAATCGCCAGAGCCGCCGAGCGCTGAATTTCCTGGATACTCAAGCCAAAATGCGCCGCTGCCCGCCGGTCGATGGCAAAATCCAGGTAACGCGCACCGTCGGCGCGATCAGCCAATACCGTTTCAGTGCCGGGTACAGCACTCAGAATAGCCTCGATGCGCGCGCCCAGGCGTGCAATTTCCTTGAGATCATCACCGGTGATTTTAAGCCCCAAGGGCGTGTTGATGCCGGTGCTCTGCATGGCGACCCGAGCCTGAATCGGTTTCAACCAGGCGTTACGAAGCCCTGGAAGCTGAAGTTTTTGATCCAGCTCCTGAATAATGCCGTCCACAGTCATGTTTGGCCGCCACTCGGCGCGCGGTTTAAGCCGAATGATGGTCTCGAACATGGTCAACGGCGCGGGATCGGTGGCGGTGTCGGCGCGCCCGGCCTTACCGTAAACCCGCGCCACTTCCGGCACGGTTTTGATCAATCGATCGGTTTGCTGCAACAGCTGCCGAGCCTTGCCAATGGACAGTCCCGGCAAGGTTTGCGGCATATACAACAAATCGCCTTCATCCATCTCGGGCATCAGCTCGACGCCCATCCGGCTCAAAGGCCAAAGCGCACTGACCAACACCCACAACACCAAGATCCAAACTAACTTAGGTCTGGCCAATGCAGACGTCAACAAAGGCCGGTAACAGCGGGTCAACGTCTGCTGCAAACGGTTTTCCACCGCCCTCCCGCGTTTAAGCCAGACCGACATCAAAGCCGGCAACAGCGTCACCGACAACACGGCGGCGGCGGCCATGGCATAGGTTTTGCTGAATGCTAGCGGCGTGAACAAACGGCCTGCCTGACCCGGCAAAGCCAGTATCGGCACAAAACTTAACGTGATGATCAACAAGGAATAAAACAGCGGTGCGCCGACTTCGATGGCGGCATCGGTCAAGGCCTGAAGCCGGCTGCGGCCATCGTGGTAGGCGGCTTGTAAATGTTTGTCGGCGTTTTCCACCAACACCACGCCGGCATCGGCCATGGCACCTAACGCAATGGCAATGCCACTCAACACCATGAGATCGACGCTCAGTCTTTGCAGTTTCAGCAGTAAAAAAGCCAATAACACGCCCACCGGAAGGGTGATCAGCAGTACCCCGGCACTGCGCAGATTGCCTAAAAACAACCAGCAAATCAGCGCCACAATGGCCAGCTCTTCCAACAGCCTGACGCTTAAATTGTCGATCACCCGCTCGATCAGGTCGGCGCGATCATAGGTTTCAACCAGCTCCACGCCTGCCGGCAAGGTTTTAGCCAATTCGCCCAGGGCTTGTTTAACCCGGCGCAAGGTCGCGCGCGTATCGCCGCCGGCGCGCAGGATAACAATGCCGCCGACCGCCTCGCCCTCGCCGTCCAGGTCGCTCACGCAGCGCCGCGCCGCGCCGTCCAGCTGAATGCTGCGGCTGATTTCATACAGCGGCACCGAGGAAATGGCCAGCCGCCGTTTCAACGTCGGCACGCTGATCCAGGCCAGATCGTCCAGGGTTTTGATATAGCCTTTGAACGTGATGGGATATTCCGCTTCGGCCAGCTCGACCACCGAAGCGCCGCGTTCGTCATTACCTTCTTTAACCGCCTGCCGCACGGCGTCCAGGGTCAGGTAATAATTGCGCAGCATCCCAGGGTCGAGTTCCACGCTGTATTGTTTGACCATGCCACAAACGGTCGCTACTTCCGCCACGCCCGGCAGCGCGTTCAGCGCCAGTTTCAACTGGAAGTTCTGCAGACTGGTCAGCTGAGCCAGATCATGCTGGCCGGTGCGATCGATCAGGGCATATTGATAAATCCAACCCAGCCCGGTGGCATCCGGCCCCAGGCGGGGTTCAACGCCCTCGGGCAACAGTGACTTGGCCTGATCCAGGTACTCCAGCACCCGCGATCTGGCCCAGTAAAGGTCGGTGTCGGCATCAAACAGTATATAAACATAAGAATCGCCGAAAAACGAAAACCCACGCACCGCCACCGCGCCGGGCGTGGCCTGCAAAGCGGTGGACAAGGGATAGGTGATCTGATCTTCGATCACCGCCGGCGTCTGCCCCGGATAGGGCGTGCGCACAATCACCTGCACATCGGTGAGATCGGGAATGGCATCGACCGGCAGCGTGATCAGTGCCCAGACACTGGCCAGCACCAGCACCAGCACCGGCGCCAATACCCAAGCCGGGCGGGCGATTGCCAAGCGAATCAGTCCGTTGATCATAGCCTCAATGATGATGTCCGCTGAAGCGTTGCCAGACGCCTTGCAACTGGCTTTCGGCATCGAGCAGAAACTGCCCGGACACCACGATGGTATCGCCTTCGTTCAGTCCCGAACGCAGCGCTACCCGGCCATCGCCTTGTTCACCGAGCTCAACCTTAACCGGTAAGAACCGGCCTTGACCGTCGCGCATCACCACGCGTGCACCGTCGATGTCATAAATCACCGCCTCCTGAGGCACGCTCAAAGCGTTTTTTATCGGTGGCGCGTCAATCCTGAGCGTGGCGAACTGGCTTTGTGAAAGCCCGGGATGATCGCTGCTGAATAGTAACTGAGCTTCCAATGCCCGGGTGGTAAAGCCCACCGGCGGCTCCACCCGCTTGACCTGGCCGGTAAAGACCTCCCCGGGCAAGCCACGCACGGTCATGCGCGCCGATTGTCCAGCCTTGACCCAGCGCCATTGCCGTTCCAGAATTTCCGCCGTGACCTGAATTCTGCGCCCACGCCCGCCCAGACTGAATACCGTGACTCGGGGATGGACGGTTTCGCCCACGCGCCCCCGTCGGTCAAAGACAAAGGCATCTTCCGGCGCGAACACGTCCACAGTAAAGTTCGGCACCGCGCCTTCGGTGAGTTCGCGTAGCTGCGAAGGGGTCAATCCTTGCTCAAGCAATTGCCCGCGCAAACTTTCGGCCAGGGTAAGGTTCGGTTGATTCATGGCTTGCTGGAAGGCCATTTGCAACGCCGTCAACTGCGTGGAGCCGACGGTAAACAGCCGCTCACCTTGCTTAACCTCATCGCCTTGGTATTTTTCGGCAATGAATAACAACTGACCATCAATCGGCGGCGTAACCAGGCGTTTGGCGGTTTCATCCACTCGGGTGATTTTGCCGATGGCTTCGACCGTTCGGGTCAGATCGGTGCGGGTCACGGTTTCGGTTCGGATGCCGAGATTATGCACCACGGCCGGGTCGATTTTAACGCTGGCCTCGGCAGGGTGATGGGCGGCATGGTGGGCAGGCGTGGCGGGTGGCGGCGTCTGGCTAAAGCGCCCGACCCATGCCCCCAAACCAAAGACAGCCGCTAACACAACCATCTGTTTAAGGCTTGCCGGGTTCAATAAGCGCCAGTTCATAGAGTTTGGGCCAGCGTTTGCCGGTGATATAAAAATGTTGATTGTCAGGGTTATAGGCAATGCCGTTCAGCACCGATTCCTGATGCAGCGGGCCTTGTTGCCGGGCCAGCTCCGACACATCCAGCCAGTTCATGACTTCGCCGGTTTCAAGGTTGATTTCGGCGATTTTATTCCGATGCCAGATATTGGCGTAAAGCTTGCCGCCCACCTGCTCCAGTTCGTTAAGATTAACAACCGGCTTGTCGCCCTCATGCACAGCCAAGATTTTTTGTACTTCGAATGTTTTTGGCTGCAGAAATTTGAGCCGGGAACTGCCATCGCTGATAATCAGCGCCTTGTCCGTCATCGCCGCGCCCCAGCCTTCACCGGGATAACGAAACGTAGCCAAGCGCTGTAAGGTCGAGCGTTGATAAATAAAGCCGATGCCCGATTTCCAGGTCAGCTGCAGCAGCCGGTCGCCATCAAGCGCCAGCCCCTCGCCGAAAAAGCGATCTGGCAATGACACTTCCTTGACGACTTGGCCCGTGTCCAGAATCACCTCTCTAAGCCTGGATTTACCATAGCCGCCTGTACTCTCATATAACCTGCCATCGTGCCAGAGCAAACCCTGGGTAAACGCCTGGCTGTCATGCGGGTACTGGGCTACAACCCGATATTGATAAACGCCTGCCGCCTGGCTGGTTGCGCAGAGCAAAAGCAGGCATAGCGCGGCGAATTTAAGCAATAGGTGCATTTTTTATGGGGTGTTTCCAAGTCATGCGGACGTATGTAACGTTAAACAAAATTCCCAGTCAATGTATAACCTTTTGCACTTCACATCGACAATGTCCAACAAGGCTTCGGGGTGTTCGGCAAAGGCTTCGCCAGCATGGATGCTGGCGCAGAGCTTACAGGGATGTATTCACAGCGTTCTTTGACGGAC
>JAVVEW010000074.1:0-8998 GCA_032251045.1 Methylococcales bacterium | reverse complement strand
CGGTAAGATTGGGCTATCTTATGACGCGCTGGTCATTGTAGTATAAAGTCCTAATCCTGGTTTCGTTAAGCTGTGTCGTATGGCATGGCCATTTGTTACCTGCATTTCTTAACTTAAAGACAGTAAAAAAATGACTTTAACTTTGACGACCCGTTTACGTCGTGGCCGCCGTACCGAGGCCTTGCGCCGTCTGGTGCGCGAGCACCAGTTGTCGGTGGATGATTTGATTTATCCGATGTTTGTTGTGGATGGCGTCCAGCGCCGGCAGCCGGTGGCCTCTATGCCCGGCGTCGAGCGCTTGAGCCTGGATAATCTGCTGGTCGAAGCTGAGGCCGCGCACGCGCTGGGTATCAATGCCGTGGCCTTGTTTCCGGTGATCGAGCCGCATCTGAAAACCGACGATGCCCGTGAGGCCTATAATCCAGATGGCCTGGTGCCGCGTGCCGTCAAGGCGCTGAAGGCGCGCCTGCCTGAGCTTGTGGTGATCACCGATGTGGCGCTGGACCCTTACACCTTGAGCGGTCAGGATGGTTTGACCGATGCTTCAGGTTATGTGCTGAACGACGCCACCATTGATGTGCTGGTTAAGCAGGCGCTGTGCCATGCCCAGGCCGGTGCCGACATGGTAGCGCCATCGGATATGATGGATGGCCGGGTTGGCGCTATTCGCGAGGCGTTAGAGCAAGACGGTTTGATTCATACCTTGATTCTGGCTTATGCCGCCAAATACGCATCCAGTTTTTATGGGCCATTTCGTGATGCGGTGGGCTCTAAGGCTAATTTGGGCGGAGGCGATAAGCGGCAATATCAGATGGATTGCGCCAATCGGGATGAAGCGCTGCGTGAGATCGAGCTGGATTTACAGGAGGGTGCTGACGTGGTGATGGTCAAGCCGGGGTTGCCGTATCTGGATGTTATCTTAGAAATCAAACAAACCTTCAAAGTGCCGACGTTTGCCTATCAGGTCAGTGGTGAGTATGCGATGCTGAAAGCGGCCGCGCAACAAGGCTGGCTGGATGAGCAACGCACGGTACTGGAGGCGCTACTGGCGCTGAAACGGGCGGGCAGTGATGCGATCTTGACCTATTACGCCAAACAGGCGGCTGTGTGGCTGAATGAAGCCCGCAGCAGCACGGCCACGACAGAAGAGGCCACAGCAGCTTTGCTTCAGGGCGGTGATGGCTTTAAGAGTCAAAGTTATTTGTCTGGCCAGTCGCGAGGGTCGAAGTGATGATCAGAATCGTGGCGTTTTCCGGCAGTCATCGTCAAGGCTCGTACAATCAACAGTTGGTCAAATTGGCTGTGGCAGGTGCTCAAGCCGATGGCGCGACAGTGACGGTGTTGAACCTGTCTGCATTGGCGTTACCAATACTCAATCCCGATTTATTGACAGATGGCGCTTTACCCGCGCCAGTGTTGGCATTTCAGCAACAATTGCGCACCGCGCACGGCTTGCTGATTGCCTCCCCGGAATACAATGGCTTTTTCACACCTTTACTGAAAAACGCCCTGGATTGGGCGTCGCGCCGCATCGATGAACAGCCTTCTGTTTTTACCGGCCAATATGCGGCGGTGATGGCCGCCTCGCCTGGCAAATTGGGCGGTATGCGCGGCCTGTTGCCGCTGCGGCAGTTGTTGACGGGGCTGGGCGTGACTGTGTTGGCCGAACAAATGACCTTGCCGGAAGCCGGGCAGGCATTGACCGAACAGGGGCAATTGCTTGACCCTGCCTTACAGCGCGAGGCGGAAGCGCTGGGCGCTAAATTGAGCCGGACGTTGTCGGCCTTACAGGTGGGAAGTTGATTCATGCGTTGTCCTTTTTGCGGTCATGATGACACCCGTGTTACCGATTCCAGGCTGGCCAATGATGGCGCGCAAGTGCGCAGACGCCGTGAATGCACACATTGCAAAGAGCGCTTTACCACCTTTGAAGTGGTGGAGCTGAGCTTGCCAGTGGTGATCAAGCGTGATGGCGGACGCGAACCTTTTGATATTGGCAAATTACGCTCGGGGATGCAGCGCGCCTTGCAAAAACGCCCGGTGGCCAGCGAAGCACTGGAAACGGCCATCGATCGTATTCAACAGGAATTGGTCAAAAGTGGCGAGCGGGAAATCAGTTCTTATGATGTGGGCGCTTTGGCGATGCGGGAACTGAGCGCGTTGGATCCTGTGGCATTGGTGCGTTTTGCCTCGGTATATCGCAGCTTTCAGGATATCAGTGAATTCACCGACATGATCGAACAATTGCGCCAGCCACGATGACCGATATCGAACGTAGCTTTTTGGTGCGGGCGCTGCAATTGGCCCGGCGCGGTTGCTACACCACCAAGCCCAATCCCAGGGTGGGGTGTGTGTTGGTTAAACACGGCAAGATAATTGCCGAAGGCTGGCATCAATATGCCGGCGGGCCACATGCAGAAATTCACGCTTTGCAAGTGGCCGGCGCCAATGTCCGGGGTGCGACGTGTTATGTCAGTCTGGAACCGTGCAGTCATCACGGACGCACGCCGCCGTGCGCTGATGCCTTGATCGAGGCAGGGGTGCTGCGGGTGGTCGCGGCCATGACGGACCCGAACCCGAAGGTTGCCGGGCGTGGCCTGGCGCGCTTGCGTGCGCACGGTGTTGCCGTTTGCAGCGATGTATTGGTCGATGAAGCCTGGGCGCTTAACAAAGGTTTTTGTCAGCGTATGCGTACCGGCAGACCCTGGGTCACTGCCAAACTGGCCATGAGTCTGGATGGGCGAACCGCACTGGCCAATGGGGACAGCCGCTGGATTACGTCCAGCCAGGCACGCGCTGACGTGCATCGGTTGCGCGCCGCCAGTGGTGCGATGTTGACCGGTGTCGGCACTGTACTGGCTGACGATCCGGCTTTGACCGCACGCATCGATGCGCCGGTGGTGCAGCCGGTGCGCGTGGTGGTGGATAGTCAGTTGCGCATGCCGGCAAGCGCCCGAATACTGGCGCAGCCGGGGCAAACCTGGATTGCCACCGCGCAAGTTGCCGACAGCGGCAATGCGCAACGTTTGCAACAGGCGGGTGCGGATATCATCAGTCTGCCCGATGCTGACGGACAGGTAGATTTGGCCGCTTTATTGACTTGTCTGGCGCAGCGGGATATCAACGAAGTCATGGTCGAGGCGGGGCCGACCTTGAATGGCGCGTTATTGCGTCAGGGGTTGGTCGATGAGTGGGTTATTTACCAGGCTATGTCGGTATTAGGTGATCAGGCGCGGGGTTTGTTTGCCGTACCGGCATTGACCGACATGCAGGCGCGTTGGTCGTTGCGTCTGCTTGACGTGCGCCAGGTGGGGCCTGATCTACGGTTAATCCTCAGGCCTCAGGATTCGACCGATTGTTGATGCGCTGATTCATGGCAGCCTTAAAAGGAGGCTGAGACGGAGCTTTCAGGCTGTGAACGATGATCAGGGGGGGGCGGTGGTGCTGAATTTAAGCCTCAAACATCAAGATTTTGTTGTTTCGGCCGATACGGTCATGGCATGTAAAAAACAACTTTTAAAGGAGTAATTGTCATGATTCGCGACTTATGCGCAGGATATATAGCGCTGGTGGTGGTTTTAAGTGGCTGTGCCCAGGTGGCGCCTGCACCGGTCGTGGTGGCCGAGCCGGTTGCTAAAGTGCTGACGGTTATCGGTTATGGCACCATTGGCCGGGGACAACAGCAGCGCTTGACTCCGGCGCAACGTAAATTGATGGCGATTCGCGCCTCTAAGCTCGATGCTATGCGCGCCATGGCAGAACAAGTCTACGGCGTGCGTATTCAAGGCCATTCCAGCATTGAAGATATGGCGGTTCGGGATGACCGTTATCGAGTATTTATTGACAGCTATTTACGCGGCGCTCGGGTCGTGAGCAGCGATGCGGTGGATAGAGATACTTACGAAACGGTGATGGAGCTTCAGCTCACGCCGGCGTTTTATCAATGTTTAGCCGGGGATGTCTGTCCTGACCGGCTGCCATTGCAATCAAATGCAACATCAACCGTAACCCCAACATCAGCCTCAACAACGCCGGTGACGTCCGCGTTTCCGACTCGCGATGTCAGTCCGCAACGTGAAACTGGCGCCTGTCAGGGGGGGGGGTGTTATGGCTTCCCGGTGACGCGAGGTTTCACTGATCAATACTCGATCTCTTATTACTGACGGCATCGGGCAGGTGCTGTTATGAGCAAGGCCGTGAGTGTTTAGGATGTGTTTGGCTTGCACCGGTGATGGCTGGATGTTTGGCGGCGGCGATGCAGATTTTTAAGCGGCAAGATTTTGCCGTCAAGATTTTGGCATGGCTATCAGTTTATGAGCTTGTTATTATTTAAGTTATTGTTCTATAGGTATTAAATTATTTTGGCATGAGTTTAGCTTATCTGTGACTGAGTCTTTCGAATATCGCCCATCAGGCACTTATCAGGAGTTAAGCTCATGGCACAGATCATTAATACCAACGTCAGCTCTCTGAATGCGCAGAGACAGCTGAACCGAACCCAAACCATTCAAATGACCGCGACTGAGCGGCTGTCTTCCGGGCTTAGAATCAACAGCGCCAAAGATGATGCCGCAGGTCTGGGTATCGCCGATCGCATGACCGCCCAGGTTCGTGGCCTCGATCAGGCGGTGCGAAACGCCAATGACGGTATTTCTCTGGCCCAAGTGGCTGAGGGCGCATTGCAGGAATCGACCAACATCCTGCAGCGGATGCGTGAGTTGTCGGTACAATCGGCCAACGATTCCAACAGCGCCGCAGACCGCGCCAATCTGCAAAAAGAAGTGGTGCAGTTGCAGGATGAGCTGAACCGGATTGCCAATACCACCACTTTTAACGGTAAGAAGTTGCTTGACGGCAGTTTCGTGGGGCAGCAATTTCACGTTGGCGCTGCCGCTAATGAAACGATTTCCGTGAATGTGGCCGGTGCCACCACTGAAATTCTGGGTAATGAGCGTTTTGACGCTTCAACACAGACGGCAACGACCATGAATAGTGCGGTTGCCGGGTTTGCCAATACGATAACGGCGCAGACTTTAACAGTTTCCGGTACGCTCGGTGCCGCCTCCATCACCGTCGGCGCGGGGGATAGTGCAAAATCCATTGCCGATGGCATCAATGCCAAAAGCGAAGATAGCGGCGTGACCGCCAGCGCCATTACCTTTGCCAGGCTGGATAACGTGACGGCAACAGGTAGCTTGAGTTTTGATTTGTACGGCCAAAATGGTACGCCTGCCAAAGTTTCAGCGGCCATTGCCGATACCGGTGACTTAACCGCGTTGGCTAACGCCATCAATGATCAGTCGGGACAGACCGGCATTAGCGCGACCTTGACCGATGATAAATCCGGTATTGTGCTGCAAAATACCACAGGCTTTGATATCAAGCTGGATAATGTCACGCACAGTGATGCCGCAGGCCAGGCTGATCTGACCGGGCTGGGTACAGATGGTGTAACCCCAAAAGGCATAGCCGTTACGGTGTCGGCGGCAGGTGACCCCAGCGCCACCGTCGGCGGCACGCTGATTCTGGATTCCAACTCTGGCTTTACCATTCAGTCAACGGTTGATAATGAAATCACAGGCGTGACTGGCGGAACCGATGCCTCCTCCACGCTGGAAAAAGTCAGTGATATTGATATCGGCACCCAAAAAGGCTCCAACGATGCTTTAAGCGTCATCGATGGCGCGCTGGCCAAAGTTTCCGATATCAGGGCCAACCTAGGTGCGATTCAGAACCGTTTCAGTGCCACCATCGCAAATCTGGAAAATGTGTCGCAAAATGTTTCGGCGGCACGGTCCCGGATTCAAGATGCCGATTTCGCCAAAGAGTCGGCCAGTCTGGCGCGGGGACAAATTTTGCAACAGGCCGGTATCGCCATGCTGGCCCAGGCCAATGCTTCCAGTCAGAACGTGTTGAGTTTGCTGCAAGGGTAAGCAGTACAGCTCATTCAGGCGTTTGGACAAACGCAGGGCCGCGAACCCGCCCGTCATGAACCATGACGGGCGGGTTTTTTATGCGTAGGTAATGCGCGGATGCTGTTTATAATGACACCGGTAACCGTAACTGAAAGTGAGGCGATGATGCGTGTTGAAGAAACCTTGAGTCAGGAAAGCTATGGCAGAAAATGGTGGTTAAGGGCATTTCTGGGGGTTGTATTGCTACTGGTGGGCTTTTATCTGGCCTTGTCCAGTCTGTTTAACAGTACCGTCGTCATTATGATGGCGAAAGGTTTTTCCTGGTTGCCGTTAAGCGGTTTGATTATCATGCTGTTAGGTTTTGAGGAATGTGTGGAGGCCTATTTCTCCCGGGAGCTGCGCGAATTGCACCACAATTTGCAAGTGGGTATTCTCGATTTTGTGGTGGGCGGCCTGATTGTACTCAGCGTCGGCGCGGCACCGGAGCGTTTGGTATTATTGATCGCGGCATTCTTGCTGGTCAGAGGGTTCGTGCGTATGGTGTTGGTGCAGGTTCTGCAATTGCCTAACAAGCTGCTGACCAGTTTTTTTGGTCTGACGGCTGTGGTGTTGGGCGGCCTGCTGGCGTTTGACGTGTTTGCCGACCAAGCCGCGTTTGTCGCCTTTGCCGTGAATCTGGAAATCGCCTTCCGTGGCTGGGCGATGCTCAGTTTCGCCTGGTGGGTGCGTAACCGTAATCAGACTGCCTGACGGTTTTACCAGCGTAGCGCGGCGGTATGTACCGGCGCATCCCACCAAGTGGTTAAGGTCTCGTCCAGAAGGGTCACGGTGATAGAGCAGCCGGCCATGTCCAGAGATGTGGTGTAATTGCCAACCAGGGACCGAGTCACGACCAGGCCGTGTTGGGTCAGATTGCGTGCGGCCAGATGGTAAAGCGCGTGCAGTTCGATCAGTGGCGTCGCGCCCATGCCGTTGACATGCAGCAATACCGCCTGTCCGGCATCGGGCTTAAGTTCTTCCAGAATGGGTTCAAGCAGCCGGGCGACAATAGTGCTGGCCTGGCTGAGCGCTACCGTTTCCCGGCCATGCTCGCCGTGGATACCCACGCCCAGTTCCATTTCATCGTCTGCCAGGGCAAAAGTAGGCTTACCAATCGCGGGCACTGTGCAGCTGGTTAACGCCACACCCATAGAGGCCGTGACCGCCGCCGCACGCAGCCCCAATGCCTGGCAGGTTGCTAAATCCGCGCCGGCTTCGGCTGCGGCGCCCACGATTTTTTCCACTACTAACGTGCCTGCCACGCCACGGCGACCTGTGGGGTGGTCTTTAGGCAGGGCGACATCATCGGCCACCAGCACCGTGGCATGGGCGGCCTCCAGCATTTCCGCAGCCAGCTCAAAATTCATGACATCGCCAGCGTAGTTTTTGACAATGAATAACACGCCGCCATGATCTTTGAAGCTGTCCGCTGCCGCCAGCATTTGGTCTGGCGTGGGCGAGGTGAAAATTTGCCCAGGGCAGGCGGCATCCAGCATACCTTCACCGACAAACCCTGCGTGCAGCGGTTCATGGCCGGAGCCGCCGCCAGAAATCAACACGACTTTGCCGGGCTTGGCTTGTTTTCTGCGGACAAAGCGTGGCGAGGCCTGATAGTCCAGTAGTCCGGCATGAGCCTGAGCCAGGCCAAGCAGGCTTTGTTCCAGTAATGATTCAGGGGTGTCGAGAAATTTTTTCATGGCTTAAGTCCTTAAAGTTAGCGGGCACAGTTCAAGGTTGATGGGCCAGGCGTAACGCTTCGGTCAGTGCTGGCAACCCAGGCAATACCAGGTCAGGCGCATAATTCACAGCGCCCAGGTCTTGTACCTTGGAAATTCCGGATAACAGCATGATGCAGGGCAGGCCAGTGCGTACGGCACCCAGTATATCGGTGTCCAAGCGGTCGCCGATGGCCAGGGTATGTTCGGGAGTGGTGTTCAGGCGTTGCAAGGCGTTCTGGTAGAAATAAGTCTCAGGCTTGCCCAGCACCGTAGGTTGCAACCCAGTAACCGCAGTGAGTGCTGCCAAAATGGCGCCATTACCCACCGCGTTGCCAAGTTCGGTGGGCAGGTTGGTATCGGCATTGGTACCTAGCAGTTGAGCGCCGGCCTGTAGATGCAGGCCGGCTGTGGTGAGCTTCTGCCAGGTCAATTGCCGATCCAGCCCGCAGACTACATGGGTGGCGGGCTGCTCGGGTGTAAAGTCTTGAAGTTGCTGAAAGCCCTGGTCACGCAAGGCCGTGATCAGGCCGCTTTCACCGATAACAAACAAGCGTGACGAGGCGGGCGAGGCGGTCTCAGCCAGATACTGCGCGGTCACCATGGCGGAGGTGAGAATGCGCTCGGGCGAGAGAGTGATGGCCATGCGCGACAGTTTGGCGGTGTACTGTGCAGGTGTCAGGCTGGCGTTATTGGTCGCCAGCAGATAATTGAGTTTTAGCCGGTCGAGTGTGTTGAAAAACTCGGCCAGACCGGGCAGAGCTTGTTCACCCTGCCAGAGCACGCCATCCATGTCGACGATTAAAGACTGTATCCGGGCAAGATTTATCATAAGCGGAAGTGATTATTTTGCACTGTTAACCAAGAGTGAACACATATTAACTCGAAATTGACATCGGTTCAGTTTCTGTTTAGAGTTCCTGTCTTTCTTAACCCAACAAGCACTGTTGGCGATACTCTACTCTAGGAGAATCTCATGGCAACACCTTTAATTCAAATGGCGCTGGACTCACTGGACTTCGACGCGACGTTAGCCTTAGCGGAGCAAGTTGCGGCGAGTGTGGATATATTCGAGATTGGCACGCCGTGCATCAAGCACAACGGCATTGGTTTATTGCAAGAACTGCGTGCACGTTACCCGGAGCACCTGATTCTGGTTGACCTTAAGACGATGGACGCGGGCGAATACGAAGCCTCTCCGTTTTACGCGGCGGGTGCGGACATCTGCACCGTGTTAGGTGTTTCCGGACTGGCCACCATTGGTGGTGTAATCAAAGCGGCGCGAGCGCACAACGCCGAAGTTCAGGTTGACCTGATCAACGTTCCGGA
>JAVVEW010000073.1:0-9030 GCA_032251045.1 Methylococcales bacterium | reverse complement strand
CTCGGTCCGGCGCTCGATGATGACCGGGTTGGTGTTTGGCCGCACCGATGCCGAAGTTGACGAGCGACTCAGCCTGTACGGAGCTTCTAGCCGCGAGGAATTACACGGTATCATCATTGGAACCGGCCCGGAAATCGCCGACCAACTCGCGGCCATCCTGGCAGACAAGCCCGACCACCTGATCGTACTGCCGCTGTACCCGCAATACTCCTCAACCACCAGCGCGTCGGTGTTCGATGCCGTGATCGATAGCCTCAAAGCACGCATGGCCATCCCTGGATTGACCTGGATTCGCGATTTTCACCACCATCCGCTTTACATCAAAGCCATTGCCGACAGTATTCGCGCCGCCTGGGCAGAACACCCCCCTGCGGACAAACTGGTATTTTCCTTTCATGGTCTGCCTAAACTGCTGATTGACCGGGGTGACCCTTACTTTGAACAATGCCATACCTCAGCACGTTTAATCGCAGAACACCTGAAATTGCCCGAATCACGATGGGAGGTGGTGTTTCAATCACGCTTTGGCAAAGCGGAATGGCTGAAGCCTTATTGTGTAGATACCTTGATCGCCTACCCCGGACAAGGCGTCAAATCAGTGGACATTCTCTGCCCTGGCTTCAGTGTTGATTGCCTGGAGACACTGGAAGAAATCGCCCTGGCCAACCGCGATGAATTTATCGAAGCGGGGGGCGAGCATTACCGGTACATTCCTTGTCTGAATGACAGCGAGGCTCATCTGGCGCTGTTCGAGGACTTGCTGAACGCACATTTGGCAGGTCACTAAATGCGTGGCTATAATGCCCACTGTGCGCTTTGCCGGCTCATGCGCAGCCTGGCCTTTGCCGGGCTGGGCATGGCCTTAGGCGGCGGCATTCCCCGGCTGCTGGGTGCGAGCGAGCAAATCTGGCTCAGTGCGGGCCTGGTCACTGCCGCCATTCTGGTATTCGGTTCACAACAAAAACAACCCCCTGACGACCATGACCCAGACCATTCTTGAGCAGTGGCGCGAGACCTCGCCCGACCCGAAAATCAGCCGTCCCCTGCCAACCGGCGACGGCGTACTGGACTCAAAAGCCTTCGACACCGTCGAGGTTGATGCTTTGTTTGACAGTATCAATCATTGCCAGACCCGCATTGGCCAGGCCGTGCTGTACCGCTCTCTGTGCCAGCCTCTGGCTGAGCGCTCAGCCGTACTGGACAAACAACAAGCTTTCCAGGAAATTCAGGACAAGCCCGACCTTAAACAAGCATTGCAGCAGCTAATTGACCAGGCCGCGACAGACGAACCGGCTTTTTACCGGCTATTGTTCGGGGAATTTTTAGGCGCGTTCGGCACCTCCCGTCATGAGCACGAAATCGAAGGTTTCGGCTATCTGCCTTACCGTCGCGGCATTAACCTATTACTGAACGCGGTGACCAACACCCACCAAGAAGCGCTGGACGCAACGGATAGCCCGTATTTGCAAACCCTGCTGACCCGATTACAGGATTTTAGCCGCAGCCGCGCCCACGCCTTGATGCAAGGGCCGGTTTATATTTCCGAGCGCGGCATTCAGGCTAAAACCGAACACAAAAAACACTGGTCGCCGGCACTGATCTTCACACCACGTATTTTCAAACCCGTGCTCATCGGCCTGATAGCGCTGGCCATCTGGGCAGTGCTGGAGTTCTTCCCCAGCCAATTCTTCAATATCTCCGCGGATTCGGTTGCCATCGGCGGTGTGTTTTTCTTTCCACTGCTGTTGATTTACTTTCCGATTGTTGGCGGTTTTGACCGCGATAACGCGATTATCCCACTGCGCGATATTTATCGTGGCGACGCCGATGTCGCCCAGGCACTGGACACCTTAGGCCAGATCGACGAACTGCTGGCGCTGGTGCAATGGTCGGACACTTTTGCCAGCAAGCTGACCCTGCCCGAACTGCTCGACGCTGACCATCATCAAATCGAACTGACACAGGCCAAAAACCCGGTCTTGGCAAAAGACAATCCTGACTATGTCGGCAACGATTTACAGATGGTCAAACAACGCCTGATCCTGATCACAGGCCCGAATAGCGGCGGCAAAACCGCGTTTTGCAAAACCCTGACCCAGATTCAGCTCCTGGCGCAAATCGGCGCCCCCATTCCCGCAACACGCGCGGTGATGACCGTGGCCGACCGCATTTTCTACCAAGCACCGGAAATCAGTCACCTCGACGATGGTGAAGGCCGATTCGGCGCGGAACTGAAACGCACCCGGGATATTTTCATCGCCAGCTCGAAACACAGCCTGATCGCGCTTGACGAGTTATCCGAGGGCACCACATTCGAAGAAAAACTGGAAGCCTCGCTGAACGTGCTGGAAGGTTTTTACCGCAAAGGTTGCAGTATCTTACTGATCACCCACAACCATCAACTGGTTGACGAATTACTCAAGCGCGGTATGGGCGAAGCACGGATGGTGGAATTCTTGCCTGAAGGGCCAACCTACAAACTGATTCCGGGCATTTCCCGGGTCAGTCATGCTGACCGCGTGGCCGAGAAAGTCGGCTTCAGCAAGGCTCATATTGAAAAACTCTTGCAGCAACCCTGACCATGCCGTTGTCAAACATCCTTCGCCAAGGTCTGATACTCAGCCTGTGCGCGGCCTCTCCCGCACTGGCTGACATCTATAAATATACCGCCCCCGATGGCCGGGTGTTTTACACCGACAACCCGCCTCACAAACGCTATCAACGCATCATCATCACCCCAGCACCCAGCTCACGGAAGGCAACCTCCAACCTGGGCGCCAAGCGTCAATACAGCCCGTTAATTACCGCCACGGCAGCAAAATATCAGCTCGACGAGAAGCTGCTGCATGCGGTTATCCAAACTGAATCCGCCTATCAACCGGAAGCGGTGTCTCCGGCAGGGGCGGTTGGCCTGATGCAACTGATGCCCGGCACCGCACGCCGCTATGGCGTCAGTAATCGGCGTGACCCTGAGCAAAACATCGACGCTGGGGCCCGATACCTTAAAGATCTGCTCACTCTATTCAACAACAATCTCAAGCTGGCCATTGCCGCGTACAACGCCGGAGAAAATGCAGTGATCAAATATCATCATGACATACCGCCTTACCCGGAAACCCGGAATTACGTAAAACGCGTTCTGACTCTCTACCAGAACACATCTCTGTAAATGACCCCAGACTAAAAGCAGCGTGGGCACTGTGTTTGCAAGGCCCGGCAAAGCCGCCTTATTCCTTGACCGGCCTTTTTTCCAGCTTGCGCTGCAAGGTACGCCGGTGCATGTTCAGTGCGCGGGCGGCAGCGGAGATATTGCCATCATGCTGCATCAACACTTTTTGCAGATGTTCCCATTCCAGACGTTTGACTGACAATGGATTTTCGTTAATGGCAACCCCTGGATCTCCCTCTTCTTTACTGAGCGCGGCAACGATTTCATCCGCATTGGTGGGCTTGGTCAGATAATGCACTGCGCCTAGCTTGATGGCCTCGACGGCGGTGACAATACTGGCATAACCGGTCAACATCACCACACGGGTATTGATATCCTGCTGCATTAAGGTATTAACCAGCTCCAGGCCCGATTGATGGCCAATTCTCAAGTCAATCACCGCAAATTCCGGCTCATGACGCTTGGCCAGACCGATACCGGCTTCTACATCGTGCGCGACAATCACCTCAAAATCACGTTTCTCCAGGGCGTTTTTTAACACCCGACAAAATGTCTCATCGTCATCGACAACCAGTAAACTGGCCTTATCCAAAGATTGTGCCATAGCTTTCCTTGTCCTCTAATGAAGCTGTCAACAATAATAATTCCACGCGCACACATGCACCTCCTTCGGGATAATTGATAAATTGAATCTCGCCCCCTAAACGACGTATGGTGCTGCAGGCAAGGAACAGGCCAACACCTAAGCCTTTTTTGTCGCTCTTGACCGGCTGCCGGCCATTCATATAACGTACAGCGTCGGGAAAACCTGGACCATAGTCACGCACTTCGAGCAGCACTGCGCGCTCGGTCAGCTGCGTGCTGAACACGATACCCCGGCTTTTATCGGTCAATTCGGCGGCATTATTGAGGATATTGATCAAGGCATGGGTCAGGGTCTGTTCAGCCAGAATACACACCGGTTGACCTAATACTGGCTGGAGGCATATATCCAGCTTGGTTTCCGGCTTGTGGGAGCGCCATTGTTTGATCACTTCATTCAGGTAACGATGTACTTTCATGACTTTGCCGGCCTCGGCGCGCATTTCGCCGGCGCTGGCCGACATCAATGACAAGGCTTGCTTACAGCGTTTAACCTGATCTTGAATAATCAAGGTTTTGTCGTATAGATCCGGTAAACGGTGCGCAGGATAGTCCTGCTCCAATTCATGGGCAATGATGTCGATGGTGGCCAAAGGTGTGCTCATATCGTGAGCGGCACTGGCCGCCAGCGTTCCCAGCGACACCACACGCTCATCCTGCAGGGCTTTTTCCCTGGCCTCGGCCAAATGGCGCTCTTGAGCGCGCAGGGTTCGCGATAGCTCAATGACAAAAAATGCCACCAGGCCGGCACTAAAGACAAAACCAAACCACATGCCAAAAATGTGCAAATTGTAATAATGCCGGTCACTTAGTTCGTGCATTTTGCGAAACACTTCATAACGCTTCATGTCGCTTGCATGTTCGCCCATCTCGCCCATCAGTTGCTGCAGGCGCTCTAGCTCAGGCGCGCCACTAGGCATGTGTGGCTCGATAGCGGGTAGAGACACGTTATAAGGGATCAGAATGGTATATACCGAACAGGTCAAAATCACCATGTACCAGGCATAAGCCGATGGCAACATGATGGAGGTCAAAATCAGCGGCAGCAGAAAAACCCAAATAATGGGGTTGGACGCACCGCCTGTCAGATACAACAAGGAGGCAATCGCCAGGACATCAATCACCAGTTGCGAGAATAATTCCAGCTCGGTCACCGGATTATCGGTTTTCAAGCGCATCCAGGTGTACAGATTGACCGAGCCAATGGCCATGATCACCAGCCACAAGTGTTGTTGCGGCAACGGCACAGACAAGCCATACACCGACAAGATAATCAACACGGTTTCGCTGACTATCATCAGATTACGCAGTATAAACAACCACTTGAGATTATCCTGCGTGGAAATCGCGGTTCTGGGCAGGATATTGGCAAACAACATTGGCAAGGTATTCATACGTGCTTAATCCAGTGGCGAACGCTTTGCCAACAGCTCGGCGAACGGACTGGGCGGCACGGCGGGATTATGGATAAACCCTTGGAAATAATCAAAGTTGTTTACTTGAAGCCATTCCAGTTGCTGCTGGTTTTCAACACCGACCGCAATCACTTTGCAATCCATGTCATGGGCTGTATTGATGACCTTATGAATCAGGTCATGTTCTGCCGCCTGTTCGGGTAACCGGGCCAGACAATCCGGGTCGATTTTCAGTTGCGCGACCGGGATTGATTTGAGCAACCGCAACGATGCGTGATCCATAGCGGAATGATCCAGCGTAAGAGTCAGGCCCAGCGCCTTAAGCGACGTCAGCATGGGCAGCATGTCCGTATATTGATCAGCCAGCTCCGGCTCACTGATGTCAAGCTGAAGCCACTTGGCCGGGTATTCCGTTCGGGTCAGCACAGCCTCCAATTGGCGACTGAACCGCTCCGTCTTAAGCTGCAGGCTTGATATGTTCAAGGTCAGATAAAGCGGCGGCAAGCCCTGATTCAACCATTGCCGTCCCTGCGCTAACGCTTGCTCTAACACCCACAAGCCAATCTCAGTCATCATACCATTTGACTCGACCGCCGGTATAAACTCGCGCGGCGATATCCATCCCAATGCGGGCGAGCGCCAGCGTAATAACACTTCCGCGCCGATAATTCTGCGCTCGGATAAGGTAACGACCGGCTGATAATGGAGCATCAGTTGCCGCTGCTCAAAAGCGTTCTGTAACTGCTCCTTAAAATCCTGGCGTGTTTGCGCGGTTTGCTCTAATTGTGATGAAAAAAGTGCATAACGTCCGCGCCCGCTTTCTTTGGCCTGATACAAAGCAATATCAGCGTGATGTAACAACTGATCCGCATTATCGCCATGCTCCGGATAAAGACTGATGCCGACACTGGTACCGATACAGACGGTGGCGGTGCCATCAATAACAAACGGCTTTTCCAGTAACGCAATAAGCTCTTTACTCAAGCACGTGGCTACGTGCTGGTCGGTAATCTCCTCCAGCAGAATGACAAATTCATCGCCCCCCAAGCGAGCCGCCAGATCTGTATCGCGGACACGCTCTTGCAAGCGCTGAGCAACTTGCTGTAACAAGGCATCACCAGCGACATGCCCGTAACAATCATTCACTGGTTTGAAACGATCTAAATCCAACATTAACAATGCCAGCTTGCCACCGCGACGACGATTACGCTGCAAAGCTTGGTCGATACGCTTTTGCAATAAGCGACGATTTGCCAATTGCGTCAATGGATCGTAATAAGCCAGCGCCTTGATTTGCTGTTCCTGCGCCTTACGCTCGGTGATGTCGATGTGAATGCCCACATAATGCGTCACCTGGCCCGCATCATCATAAACCGCTGTGATAATCAGCCATTTGGGGTAGATTTCACCGTTCTTGCGACGATCCCAGATTTCACCCTGCCAAGTGCCTTTGGTTTTCAGTTGCTGCCACATGTGCTGATAAAACCGGGCATCATGGCGCCCTGACTTGAGTAAATTGATTTTTTGGCCAATGGCTTGCTCGGGGGTATAGCCTGTGGATTCGGCGAACGCACGATTGATTTTCAAAATCACATTGTTTGCATCGGTAATGACCATGGGTTCATTAGCCTCAAAAGCTGCTGCGGCAATTCTTAATTCGGTCTCAATGTGTTTACGCTGAGTAATATCACGCGCCACACCGCTTAAAAACACGTCTTCTTCGGTTTGCCATTGCGCGAGCGTCAAATCAAACAAGAAGCACTCACCATTCTTGCGCCGCCCCTTATGTTCAGAGATTTTGTGCAGCAATGGCAAACGACGCCCGGCAACCAGCACCTTCAATATCCGTTCCGCCGTTGCCCGGTCGCCCTCGGGCAGCAACACAGCCACCGATTGACCCAGAATATCGCTTTTGCGGTAACCAAATATGCGCGTCGCGGCAGGATTCCAGCCGACAATTTTACCACCACTGTTCATAATGATGATGGCGCCAAACTCAGAGTTAATCACAGCCCGAAAGCGAGCCTCGCTTTCCGCCAGCCTAAGCTCCGTTTGCTTACGCTCGTGAATATCAACGACAGAACCGATATAACCGCTAAATTCACCTTTGATATCATACTGCGGCACGCCACTGTCCAACACCCATCGCCATTTGCCATGGGCATCGCGCATCCGGTACTCGGCAATAATAGGGCCTCTACTCGATGTCGAACCGGGCGCATAATAAGCCGCAAAAGCAACTTCTCGGTCTTCGGGATGAATGGTTTCCAACCATTGTTGATGGCTGATGTCTTGCTCAACCAGCCCGGTAAATTCATACCAGGCGCGATTGGAAAAAATCGGCTGTCCGGCTTCATCTGTCATCCAGATCATGACCGGGCTGCTGTTCGCCAGTTCACGAAAGCGCTTCTCGCTTTGGACTAACGCATTTTGTAGCTGAATACGCTCGGTCACATCTCTGATCACGCTGACAAACAGCAAGGTTCCCGAACTTTCGATACGGCTTAAGGTAATTTCAACATTTAACTCTTTACCGTTTTTACATAACGCCTTGACCGTCCGCCCCGCACCCATCATGCGGCTGGCACCAGTCTGGGTAAATTGCTCGCGCAACTTGGGATGATAGGCTCGAAAACGCTCGGGAATCAGGTCTTCTATCATCAGCGCCTTCAGTTCGCCAAGATCATAACCTAGCAATACCTCAGCCTGGCTGTTGGCATCGATAATGTGCCCGGCCTGATTACTGATTAATATGGCGTCTGGCGTTGACTCGAAAATCAAACGCTGCAATACAGGCTCTGAGCTTAACAGTGAGGTTATTTGTGACACAAGAAAACCGTACAAGTCTGGTAATAAAGAATACAGCGTTGCCATTA
Organism: Methylococcales bacterium; assembly: GCA_032251045.1. Taxonomy (GTDB): domain Bacteria; phylum Pseudomonadota; class Gammaproteobacteria; order Methylococcales; family Methylomonadaceae; genus JAVVEW01. The sequence goes on along the minus strand of JAVVEW010000073.1, from coordinate 928 downwards.
TAAGCAAACCGCATGGGTTGTCAGCTATGCTCAGCTTAACGCGCTTGTAATCGAAAGAATGCTCAGTATACGAACTGGCCTGAAACATGGCCAAAATGCCGTAAGATAGGCCATAAACCCGGCGTAGCAAAAACAAAAAGTGCGGTTCAGGACGCCAAAACCTTTAACTCCGCTGGCAAAAACGACTATTTTGCCAGTATCCAAGCCCATAAAACATCAGAGGTTACTATGTCATTCATCACATGGTTGGCGCTATCGGTCAGCGTAGTCGCCACACTCAGCAACGCAAACGCCGAAGAAATTGGCACGGTCGATACCAAATTCAAATGGTTAGGACCTGATGACAAAATCGTCATCGAGGCTTTTGACGACCCCGAGGTCAGCGGTGTGACCTGTTATCTCAGCCGCGCTAAAAAAGGCGGGCTATCCGGCGCCGTCGGCGTCGCCGAGGACACCTCCGATGCGTCCATTGCCTGCCGACAAATTGGCCCTGTCACGCTATCTGAAGCGATTCGCAACGGGCAGCGCCAGGGCGAGCAGGTGTTCAAAAAACGCACCTCGCTGGTATTCAAGTCCATGCAGGTAGTGCGCTTTTACGATGCCAAGCGACACAGCCTGGTATACCTGGTTTATAGCGACAAAGTGATTGAAGGCTCCCCGAAAAACAGCGTCACCGCCGTACCTATCATGCCTTGGCGATAACACGGCCAGGTCAGCGTCGGTGCAGACTTGTTTTGGCAAGTCTGCGACCGGCGTCCGCTTTGGCGAGGGGAGGAAGCAAGGGCGCCAGCGTTTTTCGCGAAAGCTGAAATGGGATCCATCCGATTTCAGCAGCGAAAAATTTGCTGGCGATTATTGCCTCCGGCGCCCCGATTCGCCCTGCGTCCGCGCCACTACGTCACATCTTCGTAGACTCGATACGACTCCG
>JAVVEW010000072.1:0-9101 GCA_032251045.1 Methylococcales bacterium | reverse complement strand
AGTTTGAGCATTTTCACGGTGCTTTAGGCGTGGGTCGCATGGGTCGAGGAACGCCGTGAACGGCTTTACGGCAATCCATGCTGTCGTCTTTGCTTAGGTGGATAAACTTTAGCGCATCTACCGAGTCAGCTATTGCCTCAACCTACCGGACTATTTGGGTGGATGCGCTGAAGCTTATCTACTCCACGAAACTGGGTGTGCATGTTCAAGCCCGGGTGGCGTGCGGGCGTACAAGTAACGCATTCTGGCCGCGTCTTCCGGTTACAACAAGACGGTTATGGAGGTTGCGAGCCGATTGGAGAGGGCGTTAGTGAGTTGAAGATGTTTTTCGGTTCTGGCTATAGGGTTTATTGTGGAGAACGAGATAATCGCATTGGCAATGCCGTAGTTGATCTGTGCTGAGTAGCAACGAGATAGCGATTACCCAACAGAACAGTACGACCTATGAGGCTGAGTCGGTGGGGCGGGTCAGGATTTCTTTAATGAAAGGAATGGTCAGCTTACGTTTGGCACTTAGCGCGGCTTGATCGAGTTTTTCCAGAAGTCGCCATAATTGCCAGGGTTCGCGGCCATAATGTGAGAGCAGATATTGAGCAGCCTCAGGTTTGAGCAGGCAGCCCATGTTGAGAGTTTTGCGTTGTAGGGCGGCAATCATGTCGGCGTCAGACAGGGGACTGAGCGCCAAGGTGAGGCCCCAATTAAGTCGGGTGTGTAAATCCGGTAATTCAACCGGCAGTTGTTTTGGCGATAGGCGGCTACTGAGGATGAGCTGGTGTTGTGCCTGGTACATGCGGTTGTAGAGGTTGAACAGGGCGTATTCCCAGCCAGTTTGTTTGACCACGGCATCGATATCGTCGAGCAGTACCAACTCAAAATGTTCCAGGCCTTCCAGTAAATCCAGGCTTAAGTTGGGGTGTTTTAGAGGGATGTACAGGGCGGTGCGGCCAAGGTCTTGCGCCGATTGGGCACAGGCTTGCAGTAGATGGGTTTTACCGAGTGCCGGGCCACCGTAAAGATGCAGGTGGCGCTCGCCGGCACCGGTGGCGGCTTGTTGCAGATGCGCGGTGGCGGCTTGATTGTCGCCGGGGAAGTAGTCGGCGAACGTGTTGCCACTGCGATATTCAAATTGCACCGCAAGTTGTCGGTTCATACGTTAGGTGTGCGGTGGTATTTAAGGTAATACGTGGCGCCTGAAAATAGCAGCAAGGCGAAAATCAATTCGGCAATGGCAAGCTCCCGACTTTCCGGATTGGCATAGCTTTCCACAGTGGCATGAATCAGATAGAACAGACTTAAGTAGGCGGCCCCGGCTATGCTGCGGCGACGGCCGTTAAGCACGCCGGGCAGAACCAGTAGCAATGGCCCCGGCGCAAACAGCAATATCAGTGCCACCGGCAGTTGCTTGGGCGCTGCCAGTAGCGTTGGCCAGGCCATCAGCAAGAAAAACAGGCCAAAATAGCCGATCCAGGTCAGGCTAAGCGCCCAGCGGGTGCGGGTACTCATGCCGGCCCGCGCTTGGCTAATGTGGCCAGACGCACGCCTAGGGCTTTGCATAGGGTTTTTTCCTCTTCTGTGAGCGGAGCATTGCCTGAACCTGCGACATGGCTAGGGCCGTAAGGGGTGCCGCCTGAGGTGGTGCGCATCAACGCAGGTTCGGTGTAGGGCAGGCCGACGATCATCATACCGTGATGCAGCAGTGGCACCATCATGCTGAGTAGGGTGGTTTCCTGACCGCCGTGTTGGCTGCCGGTGGAGGTGAAGACGCCGGCCGGTTTGCCTGCCAGCGCGCCGCTGAACCAGGCGGAGGTTGTGCCATCGAGAAAGTGTTTTAGCGGTGCGGCCATGTTGCCAAAGCGGGTAGGGCTGCCCAGCGCCAGGCCTGAGCAGTGTTTGAGATCGTCCAGCGTGGCATAAGGTGCGCCGGTATCGGGAATGGTCGGCGCGGTTTGCTCGCATACGGTGGAGATGTCAGGCACGGTGCGCAGCATCGCGTCAACACCCGTGACTTGTTCAGCGCCACGGGCGATGTGTTGGGCCATGGCCTTGGTGGCACCATCACGCGAGTAATACAAGATCAGCACTGAGGTCATGGTTTCATTCCAGTAAGGTCAGGATGTTTTCCGGGGGACGGCCAATGACGGCCCGCTGTTCGGTGACGACAATGGGTCTTTCGATCAGCTTTGGGTGATCATGTAGGGCTTGAACCAGTTGTTCGCGACTGAGTTTAGGATTGTCCAGGTTGTTGGCTTTATATTCGGTTTCCTGGGTGCGCATTAGAGCCCGAGGTTCAAGATTCAGCAGGGTTAGTAAGTGCGATAAGGTATCCGTGCCTGGGGGATGTTTCAGATACTCGATAATATCAGGCTCGATGCCGCGTTCGCGTAATAACGCCAAGGTTTGGCGTGATTTGCTGCAGCGTGGGTTGTGATAAATGCGCACTGTCATGTTAATTCCTGAAGTTTAGCCATACGGGTTTGAGTAGGTGAGCTTGCCGGGGTGACGCCTTTTTCGCGCTTGGCGTCTTGGTTTTGACTCAGACTCTCTTGGCTCATTATAGCGAGCGATGATGCGGCTTCAAAACGGGTTGCGTGCACATTGCCAAAAGGGTTCGGCTGCAGGATGGTTTGAGTGGCGCGGTACATTAATCTGTGGTGAGGATTTTTTTGAACAAATACCCCCTCAATCCCCCTTTGAAAAAAAGGGGGCGTTAGATTGGCTTCTTTACTTTGGAAAAAAGGCTGGTTGATCCTGCGGCGAGCGAGGTTATTCAATCGCGCAAACCGTGGGGGCGAACATTTCGCTGTTAGCCAGCATAAAGTCATACTGCCAGCTGTCAGGGATGGATTTGCCTAGCAGGCAGCCTCGTTCCAAGGGTGGATGAATTTCAGAATAACGCTGAATTTCGGTAGCGCTGACCCGCCGGAATACATGGCTGCGATTGAGTTCGTGGGTGTGGCAAAGGCCGGCGGCGGCAATCAGTTCGGCACAGCTTTTTACGGTTTCGCGATGAAAATTGGCGACGCGTTGCCGTTTGTCGGAAACCACCAGGCCATTAACAAAATGCGGGTTTTGCGTGGCGATACCGGTAGGGCAAGTGTCTTGATTGCATTGCAGTGACTGAATGCAGCCTAGGGCCAACATCATGCCGCGTGCGCTGTTGCACAGATCCGCGCCAATGGCCAGGCGTTTGACCAAATGGAATCCGGTAAATATTTTGCCGGAGGCGATCAATTTAATTTCCTGTTTCAAATCAAAACCGACCAGGCAGTCGTGTGCGAATACCAGCGCATCGGTTAATGGCATGCCGACTGAGTTGGTGTATTCCATGGGCGCGGCGCCGGTACCGCCTTCGCCGCCGTCAATGGTAATGAAGTCAGGGACGATGCCCGAGGCACGCATGGCCTTGCATAAGGCGATGAATTCACTTTTTTGACCAATACAGAGCTTGAAACCCACTGGCTTGCCTTCAGATAACGTGCGTAGTTGGGCAATGAAGTGCATCAATTCCATAGGGTTTTTGAACGCCGAATGGGTGGCTGGCGAGTTGATTTGCTTGTAGGGCTGAATGCCGCGAATTTTGGCGATTTCCGGCGTGTTTTTGAGCGCCGGCAGCACGCCTCCGTGACCGGGTTTTGCGCCTTGAGAAAGTTTGATTTCGATCATTTTCACCGCATCCAGGCGTGATTTTTCCGCGAACTGATTGGCATCAAACAAACCTAGCGCGTTGCGGCAACCAAAATAGCCGGTGCCGATTTGCCAGATTAAATCGCCGCCGGGTTCAAGGTGATGCTCGCTGAGGCCACCTTCACCGGTATTGTGGGCAAAGCCGCCAATGTTGGCACCACCATTGAGGGCTAAAATGGCGCGGTTGCTGAGTGCACCAAAGCTCATGGCCGAAATGTTCAGGATACTGGCCTGATAGGGCTTAGTGCATTGCGAGCTGCCGACCTTGACACGAGGATGGGTGTCAATTTCAGTCAGATTGCGTGCCGCTAATGAGTGCGGCATCCATTCGTAGCCAACGCGGTAAGTATCAAATTTGGTGCCGTAGGGTACGGTGTCGAGCTGTTGCTTGGCGCGTTGATAGACCACGGATCGAAAGATGCGGTTGATGGGGGCGCCATCGGTATCGGGTTCGATGAAGTATTGCTGCACCATGGGGCGGAACTCTTCCAGAAAGCGGCGTCCCCGGCCGATCAGTGGGTAATTGCGCAGCAGGGTGTGGCGGGTTTGGCGGCTGTCATGAAGCGCGATGCCGGTCAGGCTGAGTGTGATGATGAGTAGCCAGCTTACAGGTGGCCAGATAATGGCCCATAGCAGGGCGATGAGATTGACAATGGCTAGGGCTATGAATATGGGTATACGCATGGTTTTGAGGTTGGTGGTAAGGAAACAGAGTGCCGATTTTGTTGTTAGATCCAAAATCGGCGAGGGTTATCAGCGCTTGTCGGGCGCACTGTAAGTTTCGCATTAGACGTGCGACAGACCTTATCCTGACAGCGGATTTGGCCAGTGCCGGCCTAAGATCCCCTTTGCCAAAGAGGGGAGGCTGGTAAAAAGCCCCTTGCCAAAAGAGGTTTGCACCTTTACGACTGTGAACGCTGACGTTATCGGGCAATCGCTAATGCCCGGTGAATCAGATAGAATGCCGAACTAACCCTAGTTTATTGAGGAGTTTTTGGCAATGGTGCACCAATTAAGCGCGCCTGAAGTCTGGTTGGAGCGGTATGGCAATGTGTTATATCGTTTTGCCCTGGCCAGGGTCAGGGATGGTTATGTCGCTGAAGACTTGGTTCAGGAGACATTATTGGCGGCATTGAAGGCGAAAGATAATTATGCCGGCAAGGCCGCTGAACAAACCTGGTTGGTGGGTATTTTGCGGCATAAGATTGTCGATCATTACCGAAAGCAGGCCAGCGATAAGACCCAGGCCTTCGACGAAACCATGCTGCCCAATCTGGATAATGGATTATTTGACTCGGATGGCGCCTGGGAGGCCTCTGCAGTGTCGTCCTGGTCAAAGCCTGAGCAGCTGTTGGAGCAGACACAATTTGTGGCCGCGATGCAGACCTGTCTGGACAGACTTCCCGAGCGTATGGCGCAGTTGTTTGTGCTGCGAGAAGTCGAAGGCCTGGACAGTGAGGATATTTGTCAGATGTTGAATATTTCCACCTTGAATAATTTTTGGGTAATCATGTCGCGAACGCGTGCGCTATTGCGCCAGTGTTTGCATCAACAAGGATTTACCCGTGACTAAATCTTAATAAAGTTAAGCGCCGATATGTTGACCTGTAAACAAGCCAGCCAGCTGGCCTCGAAAGCATTGGACGCCAAGTTAACCTTTCGGGAACGCATGGCGCTGGGCAGCCACTTGTTGATGTGTAAGCTATGCCGGGATTATCGCCAGGATTTACGCTTGTTGCGCCAAGGTTTTAAGCGCATCGACACTCAGGATCGCTTGTTGTCCGATAGCGCCCGACTGTCTGAACAAAGCAAGCAGCGTATTGCCGAAAAACTCCACCAACAAACCCAAGATACTGAAACAAAATGATTTTGCTAAGGAAACTGTGATGACTGATCTCGCTCTATCTGAATCCGTGCGCGATTATTATGGTCAGGTGCTGAAATCCAGCCAGGATTTGAAAACCAGCGCCTGCTGTACCCTGGACGCCATGCCAGGCTATTTGAAGAACCTGCTTGCCGATTTGCACCCTGATGTGATTGCTCGGTTTTATGGTTGTGGTTCGCCGTTGCCGCCGCTTTTGGAAGGTTTGACCGTACTGGACTTAGGCTGTGGTTCCGGGCGTGATTGTTATTTATTATCGCGTCTGGTGGGTGAGTCCGGGCATGTAATCGGCGTGGATATGACCGAGGCTCAGCTTGAGGTGGCGCAAAGTCATTTGGAATGGCATACCCAGCGTTATGGTTATCAGAAGGCCAATGTGACCTTCAAGCACGGTTATATTGAAGATTTGCATGGTCTTGATATTGCCGATAACAGTATTGATGTGGTGGTGTCCAATTGTGTAGTCAATCTGTCGCCGGACAAGCCGCGTGTGCTGAGCGAAATTTTCCGCGTGCTGAAGCCAGGCGGCGAATTGTATTTCTCCGATGTTTATGCCGACCGCAGAATTCCTAAAGCCTTGCGTCATGACCCGGTATTGTTTGGCGAATGTTTGGCAGGTGCGTTGTATTGGGAGGATTTTCGCAGGCTGCTGCAGGATTTGGGCTGTCCGGATATGCGCGTGGTCAAACAAAATCCTATCGCGCTGGAAGACCCTGAGGTCATCGATAAAATCGGCATGGTCAAGTTTCGTTCTGTGACCGTGCGTGCTTTCAAAATGCCTTTGGAAGATCGCTGCGAGGATTTTGGTCAGCTGGCCATTTACCAGGGCAGCATCCCCGAACATAAACACGGCTTCGATCTGGATGATCATCATCATTTTGAAACCGGCAAGCCGCTCAGGGTCTGCGGCAATACCGCCGACATGTTGCAGCATTCGCGCTATGGCCGGCATTTTCAGCTGTTAGGCGATAAATCCACCCATTTTGGCTTGTTTGACTGCATGCCGCCCAATAGTCGCGCCGAACTCGACTCCGGCGCGGCTTGTTGTTAGGTGACCGCCCAGGTCAGCCTGATTGTACCGGTCGGGCCGGGAGATGGGGCGTTTGCCGGTGTGTTGGCTGATTCAGACGGCGCCGAGGATGTATTGCTGGAACGGCTCCTGGTTGGCTGCCAGCCTGTACCGGATAACCTGGCTTTACCTTCCGATGTGCGTTGGCTGCAGGGCGCACAGGGCCGGGCGGTGCAGTTGAATCATGGTGCATCGGCAGCACTGGGCGAGTGGTTGTGGTTTGTCCATGCCGACAGCCGCTTCAGTACCCGGGCACTTCTTGAACTTGAGCGTTTCTGCCAGAACGGGCCTGGTCGCCTGGGCTATTTTGGCCTGCGTTTTGCCGAGGATGGGCCAAATTTGATGTGGCTGAATGCCTGGGCGGCCAATCTGCGTTCGCGCTGGCCTGGCTTGCCGTTTGGCGACCAGGGCTTGTTGCTGCATCGCGATGATTTTCGCCGTGTTGGCGGCTTTCGTGCCGATTTTGGCCGCGGCGAGGATTTGGAGTGGGTGGTGCGCGGTAAAGCCTTGGGGCTGCGCTTGACTGAGCTTGACGCGGCGATCATCACCAGCGCCCGCCGTTATCAACAGCATGGATGGCTGCCAACCACCGCCAAGCATATTGGCTTAACGCTGTGGCAAACCTTAAAAGCCTGTGCCAACCGATGAAACCTGCGCTGGCGTTGTTCGTCAAAACCCCGGGCTTGTCGCCGCTGAAAACCCGGCTGGCCCGACATATTGGCGCCGCACAGGCCGAACAGTTTCATATCCTGGCGGCCCGTTGCGTGTATGAGGTGACTGAGGCCGCGCTGGTGAATCAGGGTGGCGACGGTTATTTCGCGGTGGCGGAAGCTAAGGCGCAGCAGCATACATTGTGGCAGGCCTGGCCTACGCTTTGGCAAGGAGAGGGTGGCTTGGGCCTTAGAATGCGCCATATTTATCAACACTTACTGGCTCGGCATGGCGCAGTGCTGTTAATTGGTGCCGATGTGCCGCAAGTGCAACCCGAGGTGCTGACAGCGGCACTGGCACATTTGGCTAGCCCGGTTCCGGCTTATGTTTATGGGCCAAGCGACGATGGCGGTTTTTGGTTGTTTGGCGGCAATTGCCCGGTACCGGAGGCGCTTTGGATCGCGGTGCGTTACAGTCAGCCTGATACCGGGGCGCAGTTTCTGGCCGGTTTGCCGCAAGCGCCGGTGTTATTGCCGGTTTTGAACGATGTCGATGAATGGCCGGATTTGCAGCATTTGCGGCCAACACTTGATCGGCTACCCTGCCGTGTACCCGCCCAACAGCAGTTGTTGCAGTGGCTGGAAAACTTGACCTGACCTTCCCATGCGTGATCTTAGACCGTTATTACTGAATACTGATTTTCCGGCCATTCGGCGCGACCGGGTGACTACCTTGCAAGTGAATTTAGGTTATTTGTGTAACTTAAGCTGCACACATTGCCATGTTAACGCCGGGCCGAAACGAACCGAGATGATGCACCGTGACACCATGCGCACAGTGCTGGATTTAGCGGCGCGATGGTCGGTGAGCACCCTGGATTTAACCGGCGGCTCGCCGGAAATGAACCCGGATTTTCGCTGGTTAGTCACCGAGGCGCGTGCGCAAGGGTTGACGGTGTTGGATCGCCTGAACCCTACCATTCTGGTCGAGCCAGGCTATCAGGACACCGCCCGGTTTTTAGCCGAGCAGCAGGTCGAATTAATCGCGTCCTTGCCGTGTTATCTGGAAGAGAATGTCGATAAGCAGCGCGGCAAAGGCGTGTTTACGGCATCCATAGCCGGGCTGAAGCAACTGAATGCGTTAGGCTATGGCCAACCGGATTCCGGACTGTTGCTGAATCTGGTGTATAACCCGCAAAGTGCGGTGCTGCCGCCGGCGCAGACCGAATTGGAACACGCTTACCGGCAGTTCCTGCGCGAGCATTTCGAGCTGGAATTCAACCGCCTGTATGTCATCACCAACATGCCCATTCAACGTTTTGGTGCGGTATTGTGGGCGCAGCAACAATTTCATGCCTATCTTGACTTGCTGAAAAACGCTTACCAGGCTGCCAATCTCGAGCAGGTGATGTGCAAAAGCCTGCTCAGTATCGACTGGCGTGGTTATGTTTATGATTGTGATTTTAATCAGATGCTGAATTTGCCTGCCGGCGGTGCAGTGCGGCATGTGACCGAGTTGCTTGACCTTGCCGACGTTTTGTCGGACGCCATCGTCGTAGGCCAGCATTGTTATGGTTGCACCGCAGGACAAGGCTCTAGTTGCACGGGCGTGTTGCGCAAAACAGATAATCCATCTTTGATGGCAAGGCCGGCATGAGATTATGGTGGCAATAACCGAAGTCAGAAAGAAGCCTACATGCTCCCATGCTAGACTTAAGTCTCGTGTTACTGTCCTGCCCTAGGTCATGAAAGAAAAGTACATCAACTTATTCACCGACTTTGGTTTCAAAAAAGCCTTTGGCGAAGAGGCCAGTCA
>JAVVEW010000071.1:0-9318 GCA_032251045.1 Methylococcales bacterium | reverse complement strand
CCCGCACCTTGCTTGGCCGGTGACGTGCTGGCCTGCTCTGAGTCAGGCGCCGTTGCCGCTGCCGGCTGGGTCTTGGCAGCTGCGGCAGCGGTCTTAGGTGATGTGGTTTGTTGCAGGCTTTGGGCGACAGCCTGTTTCTCAACGGACGCCTTCGTGACCTCATGCTCTTTGCTGGCCGCATGTTGGGTGGATACTTTCCCACTCGGCGACGCCGTTTTGGCAGCGGTCGATTGCGTGGACGCAGTCTTGGCCTGCGTGGACGCTTGAGCACTGTGAGCCTTGGTCTGGGATGATTTCGATTTGCGGGAGCCCGCAGCGGTCGCGATTTTAGTGACAGCATCAACCTTGCCCTTTTTAGCCGTGTCTGATGCGGCATTGGCAGGACTGACTGCCTCAGGCTTCTTAGCGGGCACATCGGCACTGGACGAGACGACGTCAGAGACGGTTACAGGCGGCGGATGGTTCGGGCTGGCCGGCGTTTTTGTGCGACTTTTTTCAGCACGGGTCGCCTTGGTTTTCGCCGTACCTTTAGCGCCGGTTTTGGTCGATGCCGTTCGGCGACTAGGCGTGGTTTGTTTCGCCGTCGGTGTTGTCGCCGATTCATCCGTGGCCGGTTTAGCGGCCTCGGTCTTTGTCACTTCAGCCTCATTCAAGGCTTCCGGTGAGCGTGCTTTGCTTGTCGCATTGGAGGGTTTCTTTGCCATAATGATTCAGTTTTGTCTAAATGAATTGATAAGCCTAACCGCTGAACAATGGCTGTCGCCTAACTCGACTCGCGGGCGCTCAGCTACCACCATGCCGGATGATACTTTATCGCGCATCAGAAGCTCGTGACCTAAGGCCACCGTCAACCGAGCCTGACCGCATAATCACGAAAATCCAGCGCCGGAAAAATATTATCCAGATATTCCAAGGCTTCCAGATAATCCGAGTTTATCCTATGCCTGAGCACACTGTCTTGTAAATAGTTAAAACGCGCCAGATGATTTTCGACCCGCTGCCTGGCATAATCCGGCAGCGTCTTGGCACTGAGCATAAATGGCCAATCAGAGGCCTGGGCCAACAGCAAATTACGCGCCGCTTGATTCAGCGCCCGACATCGCCAGTCCTGCCGATCCAAATCAACAAATTGCCGCGCCAATTGCGATAATGTTTGCTGGCTCTGGCGCAGCTTGGGATAAATCCAGCATGTTTCAGCATTTAACCAGTATTGGTTATAACCTTTTTCACCCCAACTGGATGCAGCCAATTGCGCACAATGCGTGTCCCTGCCCGATTGTAGCCAGTGCTGGGCGCTGGTCAGTTGCAGCGGACTGTAACGTTGTGCGCAGCAACGCAGTACAGCTTCCAACCAAATAGGCCCTTCAAACCACCAATGGCCAAACAGTTCAGCGTCAAACGGTACATTCAACAGCACCGCATCCCTGCCTTTAGCCGATGTGGCCACTTGCTCTGCGGCCATGACAAACTGCTCGGCATGACGCCAGGCTTGTTCGGCAGCGCGTTCCGGCTCGTATAACGCTTTTTGTTCATGACCGGTCACCCGGTGGTATTTGATGCCGGTATTGACACGCACGTCGCCATCCAGCAAACAGGGGCGTAATACGGCTTCGCTAAGCTCAAAACCAATATCACGATGGTATTCGCGGTAATAAGGGTGCCCAGGATAGCCCTGATGAGCACACCAGACCGCCGCACTCAATGCTGGATGCCGGGCAAATGCCTGTACGCCGCCTACTTGCACCGGCGCATAAACACCGGCCGCAGGCACCGGTTCGGCATGTAATATGGCATGATTTTCGGTATAAAAATAGCCGATGCCATGCGCGGCAAGTTCTCGCTCAAGACCTGGATAATAACCACATTCAGGCAGCCAAAAACCTTTGGAAGCAAAGCCAAAACGGCGCCGAAAAGCATCCAGCCCCACCCGAATCTGGCTGCCAATCGCAGTCGCATCGGCTCTGAGCAAAGGCAAAAACCCATGAGTGGCCGCGGTGGTTATCAACACCAACCGACCCGTTTGTCGATGCGCGGCAAAAGCACCCGGCAAGTCTGTTTGATAGCGTTGTTCGAAATCGTCCAGATTGGTGACGAACAGATTCGAGTACCAACGTGCCAAACGCTGCATTTTAGGGCGGTGACGCAGGCGTTCGATTTCCTGTTCGGCTAAACGAATACGACGCAGGTTATAGTCCCTGAAACGCTGCTTTAACAGTGGGTCATCCAGTTGACTCAGCAATGTTGGCGATAGCGATAACGTCAAGCGGTAGTCAACCTGATCACGCGCCAAGCGATCCAGCATACGCAATAACGGCAGATAACACTCGTTAATGGCCTCGAACAACCAGGTTTCGGACAATGCATCGGCATATTCAGGATGCCGGACATACGGCAAATGCGCATGCAGTACGAGGTTGAGATAAATCGGCCTAGCCATGTCCTCAACCCAGCTGTGAAGAGCTTAACCCGCACGACAAACGCTCCAAAGACTGGTATACATTGGGGGGTGAGCGTTGATAACGCCAGCCTTGTTGCACCATTTCCGGCAACGTTTGCTCAATGCCAGGGCTTTGTTGATGCTGACTCAGATAAGAACCTGTGCTTTCAATAAGTCGCTGAATCAGGGTATCAATTTGCGCCTGATCATAAAAAACCGGCCGCTCAGGCCAAACATGGTTCAGACTCAGCGGCGGCTTGGCACGCGGCACATCGATATGGTTGGAACGATAAACCGGGAGAAAACCCTGTTGATGATCATCAATACCAATGATCGCATGGTAATAGCTGTTATCCACCGGCATCGGCAAATGCAAATATTCCGGCCAGTCGGTCATCACCGAATCCAGCCACAAAGTCGCCTGACCGGTCGCCGAGACCGGCATGTCGGGGCTGCAATAAATCTGTAGTCGCCAGGCAGTATCCATAGCCTTCATAGCCGGTGGCTGCGGGCAATAGAGATAGGCATGAAAGGGATCGACCGGCAGTAAGGTCAATGACGTTGCCTGAGTCTGGTTTTTAGGTGCAAAACGATGATGAATGTCTTCACTGATAGCCAGCAATTGCTCTTTTTCCAGTTTCACAAGCTGATCCTGAACATTGCGCCTCTGTATACGAAAATCATCGAAAATTGGCTTACGCCGGTATTGAATAGGACAAACGATGTCCAAGCGATGCAGCCCTATCAGTATAAACGCCCACTCCTGTTTAACGCATCAATTTCAGACCCGGCGGCAAGGCCTCGCCGAAAATCTGCTGTTGTTGTTGGGCGTCCAACGCTTCTGGCGTGGTCATCCAGTCTATCCATGACGCAGGCGCTTTTATCTTCTCCAGCCGGTCGATCACCTTTTGGCGAGTCGCATCATCGACATCACGCATCCGGTCGCCCACTCTGCGACTTAACGACACGGCAGCAAAACGGCTTTCCGGAAACGCCTCCCAGTCGGCGGCCAGGGCGTGTTCCAGCCAGGGCATGATAGCTTCCTGTGGCAGTACCAGATGATCGCTGCCATGTAACAACTGGCGTGCGCCGACCCGGCCCAGCGCCCACCATAACGCGGCCGGTGCTTTGGTTTTTTTAAGGCTTGTACACAGCCACTCGCCCAGTAGTTGTTTATTGTTCAATGGCAAGCGTTCCAGACTGCCGGCCAGCCGCGCCATGTCTTCCAAGCTTTTCAGCTTCAGTTGCTTGGCGATACCGGCCTGACGCGCCGAAGCCGGGTCGAGAAATTTACTTAAATCGCGCAATAACGCCTGCTGGGTGGCCTCGTCCAGGCCGCCGGCGATTCTGCGCCAGAACGTCCACCATTCCGACCAGTTCTGCGCTTCGTCGACAAATTGCAAACCCTTGCCATACAGCGGCAGAATTTCACCCATCCGCCAATCGTCCAGGGCATCGCCAAAACCCGGCCGCAGACAAAACCCGGCCAGATTGAACCAGACCCGTTCATGAAAAGCGCTGCGTCGCCGATATTTGGCACCGTCCAGCAACAGTCCGAACAAGGCACGCAGCAACGCCGTCGGCCATTGCTCGCGGGCGCCTAGATGTTTTTCCAGTGCTGCACGCAGTGCGCGCACCGCTTTCGGATCAACGCTTTTGGACTTGCTTCCGTACACCTGACTGATCAGCTCGACGACTTGCGGCCAGCTGGCCGGCTGCTGAAACGTGCTATCACTTGAGGACACGCCACCGCGCAGCTGAAATTCAACATCCCAGCGCCGGCTCACATCGGCAGTCGACAGGCACTGCAAACGCAGACTGCCGATTTCGGTCAAGGTTGCCGCCAGCTGCACGGTTTCGGTTTCACCCGGCGTACCGGGCAACGCCAGGGTCAGCGGCGGCAATGCCTGGCAACGTTCTTGATCGAGCGTGACCAAAGCGCCGGGTTGGTAAACGCCATCGCCGGTCAGCGACAGCAAATCGAAACGCACCGGCTGGCCCACCCGAAGCGCGAAACTGCGCTCCGGCAAAATCACTTCCCGCTCTTCCTCGGTGCCGCTGGGCAACAGACACACGCCTTGTTGCTGATAGCCATCGGCTTCCACACGCAAAAAATAACTGCGCGCCGCGCCGCCGCCGATTTTCAGCGTGCGATCGCGCAAAGTCAGGGCAAAAGCCGCCGCACCCAGGGCCACGGCCAGTTCCGGCCGGGGATTGTCCAGGCGCTTGATCGCTTGCCCGCGCCAGCCGCACAGCAAGCTTTCCACCCGTGCCGACAAGGCCCTGCTGTTGAACAAACCACCGTTCAGCAACACCGCATCGGGTGCCGGTACGTCCGCGCCGGTGGCGGCCATCGCCACCTGACGGTAACGCTGCAAAAATTCGGCAATATGTTTGCTGAAGGCCGCCTCGGTGGCGTAATGCAAGCCCAGCTCGACCACACCGGAGCGCAGGCGTTCGGGCACGTCGTCCAAACCGGTCAACGGCAGGAAACCGTCCAGTACAATATTCAAAACGTCTTCGCGACCCAGATTGACCGTGCGTGCGCCGCCGATCAGCCGGGAACCGCCACCTAACAGCGTCACCGGATACTGCGGCGGCGCAGCTTCGGCCAGCAGTTTTTCCTTGGCGATACGGCATTGTTCCAGCAGCTGCGCCAATTCCACCGCCGACAAGCGTCTGCCTTCGCCAGCCAGGCGCGTTTCCAGCCGCCGCGCCAGGGTCAGGTCGATGTTATCGCCGCCCAGCAGCAAATGATCGCCGACGCCGATCCGGGTCAATTTGGGTTGGCTATCGGTGTCAGTGGCTTCGACCTGAATCAAGGTCAGGTCGGTGGTGCCGCCGCCGACATCCAGAATCAGCAGTAGCTTCACATCGGACAACGCCTGACCGACCTGATCGCCTTGCCGCCTGAGCCAGTCATACATCACCGCCTGCGGCTCTTCCAGCAAACGCACCCGCGTTAAACCCGCCAGCCGTGCTGCTTCCAGGGTCAAGGCGCGTGCGCCCTGATCGAACGAAGCCGGCACGGTCAGCACAATATCCTGTTCCGGCAATGGCGCTTGGGGAAAACGATGCCGCCAGATACTGGCGATATGCGCCAGATACCCGGCACTGGCGTCTACCGGGGAAATCTTGTCGATAGCCTCCGCCGCCGCCCAGGGCAGAATGGCCTGTTTGGGGTCGACACCGGGGTGCGACAACCAGCTTTTTGCACTGGTCACCAGCCGACCCTGACTTTTCGCACCTAACAGCCGGGCAGCTTCACCCAGTATCGCGCCCTGGTGTTGGTATATCAGATCGCTGTCGGCCAGCTCGCCTTCGGCCAGATGGTAGCGCACCGAGGGCAATAACGGCCTGGCTGCGACTTCACCGGGTGCAATCAGTTGTTCTACCGGCAATAGCCTGATCTCGGTCTGTCCCGGTTCGACATAGGCCACCGCGGTATGGGTAGTGCCAAGGTCGATGCCGACCTGAAACCTTGCCTGGGTCATGCGTTACCGTCACCAGCGCGCACGTCGAATTCCACCCGCCAACGCCGTCCGCTGCGTTTGGCCACCGCATGCAGCGCCAAAGTACCGGTTTCGGTCACTTCCGACAGCAATTCCACCGGCACCACGTCGCCTTTGGCCAGGTCTTCTTCCGGCAAGGTGAGTTCAATTTCATCCAGTTCTTCCAGTTCGTCGCCTCCCCAGTCATGCAATCTCAGACCCACCGGATCGTCACGCCGCACTTTCGAGGCGAAAAACCGGAACCGTACTGGCTCACCCACCACCAGGCCGAATTCATTACCGGTCAGCGGTGCTTCGGTGCCTTCTTCCATGCCGAACGGCGCGATGCACAAGGCCTCGATTTCCGGCGGCATGCCCGGCACCGCCGGCATCGCGCTTTCCACGCCGACATAATACGATGCGGCGGTACCGCCCTTGATGCGAACGCCCTTGCCTTTGCGCACATAGCCATAATAAGCCGCGCCCCGAGCCACCGCCAGATCCAGCTCGATGCCGGTCAACAAACGTGCTTCAGGGGCTTGCTCGCCGGTTAACCATTGGTTGAGCACGCGCATCAGTTGCTCGGCCAAGGGCTGGGCCTTGAGCACGCCGCCATTGAACAGCACCGCGCTGGGATGCAGAAAAGAGGCGTGTTCCGGCAAGCTGATGTCGGCCAGATCGTCGGTGGCACCGCGCTGCTTGCTCAAAAACGCCGCCAGGTGGCGGGTGATGGCGGCATCCTGGGCATACGGCAGGCCGACGCTGCGCAAACCACCACGCGGTCGTTGCACAGGCTTTTCCGACACCTGTACGTCCGGCATGAAACCATTAACCAACACGCTATCCAGTTCGGCGCGGGTCAGTTCGGTGCGCAGCGAACCGCCCATCAACGACGAACCCCGGCTGGGCACGACCATGGGCATGGCCTCTACGTCAGGCTGATTGAACAGTTTTTCCTTGGCGTCGCGGCAGGCATGAGTCAGCGCCTGAATCTGCCATGGCTCCAGGCGCTTGCCGTCCTGTTCCAGCTTGGCTTTCAGGCTGTACGCCAGTGCCAAGTCCATGTTGTCGCCGCCCAATAATATATGATCGCCGACCGCGACCCGGTTCAGTTCCAGATTGCCATCCTGCTCGGTCACCGCGACCAGTGACAAATCGGTGGTGCCGCCGCCGATATCGATCACCAGAATGACTTCACCGACCTGAACCTGATCGCGCCATTGTCCCTGGCTTTGTTCGATCCAGCTGTACACCGCCGCCTGCGGTTCTTCGACGATGACCGCCTGTCCCAGACCCAGTTCTCGCGCCGCTTCCACAGTCAACTCGCGCGCCGCAGGGTCAAACGAGGCCGGCACGGTGATAGTCAAATCCTGTTGGTTAAGCGGTGCGTCAGGAAAGCGGTGCCGCCAGGCATCATGCAGATGCGCAAGATAAGCCACCGTGGCCTGGTAAGGGGAAATTTTCTCGACTTCTTCCGGAGCGTCGGTGGGCAGAATCGGCGCTTTGCAATCGACTCCGGCATGGCACAGCCAGCTTTTCGCACTGGCAATCAGTCGGCTTGGCGTTTTTGCGCCCAGATTGCGGGCAATACCGCCAACCAGATAGTCAGGCGCACTGTTCCACGGCAAGGCTGTCGCGCCTTCAGCCAGCTCTTGAGCATGTGCCCGATAAATGAATGACGGCAGTTGCAACAGGTCATCGACTTCACCGGGCGCGATCAGTTGCGGTATCGGCAAAACCTCTTGCACATGGCGATCAACATCAGTTTCTGTCAGATCGACATAGGACAACACCGAGTGGGTGGTGCCAAGATCGATACCGACAGAAAAGTGTGCACCCGCCTCCGTCTCAGCGGCCAAGACTTGCTCGGTCACATCAGCTTCCTGTTCTGAATCCTCCTCCGCTGTAATCGTTGCAGACGCTTCTTCCGTATGTGGCGCCTCATCTGACGATTCAGGCGTATCGGCCAATGATTCAGATTGTGACGGCACCGGCCCATCCTGGGTCTCACCTTCTTTACGGTCACCAAACAGCTTGATCATAGCTCAACCTCCGCAGGTGCAATAATACGAACATTGTGTTTTTCGGTCAGCTTGGGTAGGTGCAAGGCTTTCGCCCGCCAGCCTTTGTGGGTCAAGACACCGGTAAACGGCGCCTGGCCCTGAATATTGCCGGTCAGGCGTACCGAACTGGCATCGAAACCGGGTGCCAAGGTGACTTTATCGCCTTCCGGCTCCGCACGCACCGGCTCCAGTTCGACGATCTCGGCCAGCACTTTGTTGCAGCCTTCATGCACTACCCGGGCGGCCACGCCGACTTCATGATCCTGGAATTGGGTAACATCCTCCATCAGAAAATCGACCAATCGAGCTTCTTTCTGCAGCAGGCTTAACAATTGCAAGGCCGCATCGGGCGTAGCTTCTTTTAGCACCACCGGCTCCGGCGCCGGCGCCGGTATTTCCTTGACGACTTCGACGATTTTTTCGACCACCTTGACTTCCGGCGCCGGCGGTTGCAGATGTTGACCGGCACGGGCCAGAGTTTCGTCAATCATCAGCTGACGCGCCTTGGCACTGCCGGACAGCTTGATCAACAAAGTCAGCAGCCAAAACACCAATAACAGCACGATAGTCCCGGCCAAAGCCAGGTGAATCAGGTCAAACGTAGTCGGCAGCAAGCCAGGGTCAATACGATAGTGCGGCATGATTTTTATCCAGAATTTAGTTGAGCTTTTGCCCGGATTTGCGGGCGGCCTCGACCAGCATCAGCTGTTTCAGCACATTACGGGTGGTTTGTGTGCGGATTTGTTTCATGTGCCGGCCAATAATCACTTCAGGTACTTTCTCGGCGCTATACACGGCATTGACCTGACTCAATTCCGGCTCACACTGTTTAACCACTTTGGCCGCACCTTCACGAATATCGACTTTTTCCTTGGCCTGGTTTTCCAGCGCCTTGACGATACATTTGTTGTATCGATATTTGGCGGCCTGGATTTTCTTGATGGTGGCATCCGACAACGAGGTACCCTGCCACTCAGCAGGCTTGTCTTCGGCGGCAAACACCAGCGTTGGTAACAGCAGCAGTGCGGTCAACAATTTTTTCATGACAAACTCCAGCAATCGGCGGACGCCTGGACGCCCACCGAGGGTTGATAGCCATTTTATGCCTGAGCGGCGTTTCCAGGCATGAAATCAATGGGCGACAGCGACTTTCGCACCTTTGTGCTGACCGATGTCGGCCAGCAAAGCGGCAAACCAGGGCTGGTCAATATCAAACGGCTTGCCGCCTTTGATGCGCGGAAACTCGATGGCGCGCAGCACGTTGTTCTGATCTTCATCATGACCGATCACGCCGGGCTCGCCGCGCAACGCGCATTCCACGGCCAGG
>JAVVEW010000070.1:0-10328 GCA_032251045.1 Methylococcales bacterium | reverse complement strand
AAAACACCCG
This sequence comes from Methylococcales bacterium, assembly GCA_032251045.1. Taxonomy (GTDB): domain Bacteria; phylum Pseudomonadota; class Gammaproteobacteria; order Methylococcales; family Methylomonadaceae; genus JAVVEW01. Next base: position 10,318 of record JAVVEW010000070.1, on the reverse strand, counting down.
GCGCTACGGCTATCGGGGACTAAAAATCTTCACTTCGCTAGCGCTCCGTTTCCAAGATTTTCAGCGACTGAGGGGGGATGGTCGTCAGGCCAACTGCAAGCGCTCGACACGCTGGCCTTGCACCAGATGGTGGTCGAGAATCTCATCGATATCCTCAAGGGTCTGGTAGCGATACCAGACGCCTTCCGGATAAATCACTAATAACGGCCCCTCGGCGCAACGATCCATACAACCAGATTTATTGATTCGGCATGACTTATCGACCAAACCTGCCTGTTGACGCTGTTTCAGGCCGTCTTTAGCGTAAGCCAACAGCGCCAACGCCTGGCCATCCTGACCACAACAGGCCTGCCCCGGTTGGCGCTCGTGACTGCACATAAAAACATGATAGTGATAGTGACTCATTACAATAGCCCTCTGCCTGGCATACTTAATTGAGAATATTGATGCCTTTCAGCAACACCAAAGCTTCATGCAAGGGGTAATCCTCTATCGCATTCTTAGCGGTATCCGCTTTTTTGGCCGATGTTGAATTGGCCGCTTCATCCGAATCATTGCCATTGCTGAGATGGTGATTGAGATCCGCTTCCTTGAGCGGGTCAAACTCGGGCGCATCCAGCGTTTCCAGTTTGAAACGCTCAAGAGTGATATCCGGCTCGATACCTTCCGCCTGAATGGAACGACCTGAAGGCGTGTAATAACGCGCCGTGGTCAGCTTGACCGCCGAGCCCTGGCTGGTCGGCAAAATGGTTTGTACCGAGCCTTTGCCAAATGATTTTTCACCCATGATCACGGCCCGCTTATGGTCTTGCAGGGCGCCTGCGACAATTTCCGAGGCGGAAGCGGAGCCTGAGTTGATCAGCACCACGATAGGTGCGCCATCGAGCACATCATCCGGGGCGGCCTTGAATTGCATTTCAGAGTTTTTAATCCGACCCTCGGTATAAACAATCAACCCCTCGCGCAGGAACGCATCACTCACTTCCACTGCGGCATTCAAAACACCCCCGGGATTGTTGCGTAAATCCAGCACCACGCCACGCAAGGGCGCTTCATTTTCATCGAGCACTTTATTCAGCGCCTTACGCAAAGCATCACCGGTCTTGGCCTGAAAGCTGGTAATGCGCAAATAGCCATAACCGGGTTCCAGCAGTCTCGCCTTAACGCTTTGTACTTTGATAATGTCACGGGTAATGGCTAATTTCAAAGGTGCCTGCTCGCCTTCACGAACAATCATCAGGTTAATATCACTGCCCGGCTCACCGCGCATGATATTGACGGCGTCACGCAAATTCATGCCTTTGACGGGCTTATCATCCAGGCGCACAATCAAGTCACCGGCCTTGACACCGGCACGTTGCGCCGGCGTATCATCGATGGGCGAAACCACTTTGACAAACCCGTTTTCCATGGTGACTTCAATGCCCAGCCCGCCAAACTGACCCGTCGTGCCCTCTTGCAGGGCCGTATAGTCTTCACCTGTCAGATAATCCGAATGCGGATCCAGGCCACTGAGCATGCCTTTGATGGCATGCTCCAGCAAAGTCTGGTCAGACACATCTTCGACATAATCATGTTTGACGCGCCCGTAAATTTCCGCAAACGTGCGCAGTTCTTCAAAAGGAATAGCATCTTTAGGGCCGACCTGTGTTTCATCTTTCAAGGCCCAAACGCCCTGACCAATACTCATTGCCAACCCCAGGCTCATGCCTAAAGTCAGCGCCATCAAATGTGTTCGTGTCAACATGCTGAGATTCTCCAAAAACAATCACGGGTTTCAGACCCGGCTCGCAGTGCTCATCATACGATGCACACCGACTTCAGACAAACATTAAGCGGCGCCCTCAGCTTAGGTGAAGGCGTTAATCCGGTCACACGTAGAAAAAGACGCCGTGAATACATCCCTTTATGCCTGAGCGCGACCTCCAGCCGCGCACACGGCTCTCAAAGCGCCACCTGACGCTTAAGGACAGTCGCTGCTGAAGAGTTATTTAATGGCGTGTCACGCCCGGCCCGCTAACGGCGGCTCAACCAATGTAAAGGGTCGACAGCCTTACCTCTTTTGCGCACGCCGAAATACAACGCAGCGTCGCGGCGCCCACCACTGCGCCCAGCCAAGGCGATGATGTCACCGGCTTGCACCCTGTCACCCACCTTTTTGTACAAACTCTGATTGAACGCATACAACGTCATCAGTTCCTTGCCATGGTCGATAATCAGCAAATGCCCATAGCCTTTCAACCAATCCGAAAACACCACCTCACCGGTCGCCATGGCATGAACTTCGCTGCCTTCCGGGGCAGCAATCAATATGCCATCCCAACGACGCCGTGCACGTTGACTACCAAAACGCTGTACCACCTTGCCCACCACCGGTAATATGCCACGCGGCCCGAGTGTCGGCTCAGGATGCGCTTGAGCGGATGCTGCTGCACTGTCTTCGGACTGTTGCTGTTGCAGCAATTTCAGCAAAACCTGTTCGAGCCGGGCATGATCACGCTGCAACACGGCCAGTTGCTCACGCTCTGAACGATAGTCGCGCTCCAGTTCAGACAGAAGCTGGGCACGCTGTTGTTTTTCCTGCTTCAGCGCGGCCTGCTGCTGCTCGATAGCCTCTTGTTGCTCGGCCAGTGTGGCCAGCGTTGCACGCTGCTCAAGCGCCAATTGTTGCTCGGCCTGAAGCTGCTGCGCCAAGGTTTCAAGGTGATCGAGACGATAACGGTTGAGGACTTTGTGATAACCCAGCATACGACTCAAACGCTCAGGCTGTTGCTGATTAAGGATCACCTTCAAATGCTGATCTGGCCCTAGTTGATAGGCCAGGCGGACTTGCCGGCTCAACTGGTGATGTTGATGGGCGCTTTTGCTATGCAAGGTGTGAATTTTTTGCCGCGTCGCATCGGCATGTTGCCGGGTTTGCTGTTGTTCGCGCTTAAGTTGATGCAGATGGGCCGCGATAGCGCTTTCCCTGGCCTCAACCTCAGCCAGTTTTTGCTGCCATGTGTCGCGATTTTGCTCGGTTTGCGCAAGCTCCTGATTGAGCTGTGCGATTTGCTGGTCTAGCTGCCGTAAACGCTGCTCAGTGGTCAAAGACTCGGCGCGCACCGCGCCGAGTAAAACCAACAACACCCCCCAAAGCAGCGCAATCGGATACATCGATAGGTCAGCTAAACAACGCCCGACCGGTCATTTCCTCAGGCTGTGGCAGCTCAAGGATGGCCAGCAAGGTTGGCGCTAAATCTGGCAAGCCGCCCCGGGCGACCAGCGGTCGGTCACCAAACACATCCACCAGTGGCACCAGATTACTGGTGTGCGCGGTATGGGGTGCGCCCGTATCTGGATCACGCATCAGCTCGATGTTGCCGTGATCGGCGGTTATCAACATACGGCCACCCACGCCTTGCAGCGCTTGTTCTACTCGCGCCAAGCATTGGTCAACGGTGTTGACGGCTTTAATCGCCGCCTCCAGATTGCCGGTGTGGCCCACCATGTCGCAATTGGCATAATTGCAGATAATCACATCGTATTGCTGATCTTCAATAGCCTTGACCAGGTGATCGGTCACTTCACCAGCACTCATTTCCGGTTGCAGGTCATAGGTTTTGACCTTTGGCGATGGCACCAGAATACGATCTTCGCCCGGGTAGGGCTGTTCCTGGCCGGCATTCAGGAAAAAGGTGACATGGGCGTATTTCTCAGTCTCCGACAAACGCAATTGTTTCAGTCCGTGTTTGGATAAAATCTCGCCCAGACTGTTGGTAACCGTCAAAGGCGCAAAAGCCACCGGGTAGCTGAAGTCTTCATGATATTGGGTCAACGTGGCGTAATAACCGGTGTGTACCGGGCAATCACGGGCAAAACCGGTGAAGTCAGGATCGGTGATCGCGACACTGATTTCGCGGGCGCGATCAGCACGGAAATTCATAAACACCACGCTGTCTTCAGGCGCAATGGAGGCCGGTGTGCCGATCAAGCTGGGCGCGACGAATTCATCGGTTTCATCACGCGCATAGGCGGCGTGCAAGGCATCTAGGGCGGTGTCGTAACGATATTCACTATCGCCTTTAACCAGAGCGCGATAGGCCTGCTCAACACGCTCCCAGCGCTTGTCCCGGTCCATGGCATAAAAACGGCCGGATACCGTGGCTATGCGACCAACCCCCAGCTCACGAAACGTGGCTTCGGCGTTGTGCAGTGAGGCTTCGGCGCTTTTTGGCGGCACATCGCGGCCATCCAAAAATGCGTGCAGATAGATTTTGCTCAAACCTTGTTGCGCGGCCAGCCTGACCATAGCCAGAATTTGCGTTTCATGGCTATGCACGCCACCGGGCGACAGCAAGCCAAAAATATGCAAGGCAGTATCGTTGTCCAGTGCGTGTTGCACAGCCTTTAGCAGCACCGGATTGTGATAAAAACTGCCATCCTCCAAGGCATCGTTAATGCGCTGCAAATCCTGGGGCACATAGCGGCCACTGCCAATATGCAAATGTCCGACTTCGGAATTACCCATTTGACCTTCGGGCAAGCCGACGACTTTACCGGAACAATCAATCAGTGTCTTAGGGTGGGTTTGGCTGAGACGATCCCAGCATGGCGTTTCCGCTAACGCAATAGCGTTATTCTCGGTTTCCTCACGAGAACCGAAACCATCAAGAATTAACAACACCAAGGGTTTGGAATGTTTTTCGGACATGTAAGTTATAACCTCTCTACAAAAAACCAATTATTGTCAAAAATGTCAGTCACTGACTGGTGATAACCCAGTCTGGCTGTCAACTACAGGCGCAAATCTTTAACCACGCGGACAATTTCCGGATCATCGGCCACTTTTTCCACACTGAAGCCGAGTTTGCGGGTTAAGGATAACATTGGCTGATTCACCGTCAGCACCTCGCCTTCAAAAAAAGTAATACCTTTGAATTTAGCTGCCTGCATCAAAATTTTCATCAATCGGGTGCCGATGCCCTTGCCATGAGAATCATCGGACACCACCACCGCAAATTCCGCCGACCGGCCATCGGGATTGACCATATACCGGCACACGCCCAATTCACGCGGGCCTTGCCGGGTCTGGGTCAAGGCGATAAACGCCATTTCCCGGTCGTAATCGATTTGCGTAAAGCGAATCAGCATTTCCGGAGTCAACTCCTGCAAGGCTTGCATAAAGCGGAAATAGCGGGTTTTTTCTGACATTCGGCGCACGAAATCCTGTTCCAGGTCGGCGTCTTCCGGGCGGATGGGCCGGATAGTGATATCCATGCCGTCAGCCAGTTGATGCGATTGCGTCAATTCGTGCGGATACGGATGAATGGTCATGTGACTGTACGGCATCAATTGATGCGACACCCGAACCTTGATGCGAGCATCCACCGCCATCACCCCGGTCTCATCGACAATCAGCGGATTGATGTCCAGTTCCTGTATTTCCGGCAATTCGGTGACCAGGCTGGACACCGACAGTAATGCGTTGATCAAGGCTTTTTCGTCAATCTTCGGCATACCCCGGAAAGCACCCAGATATTTCGCCGCCTTGGTACGGCTCAACATACGCCGCACCATGTATTCATTCAGCGGCGGCAGCGCCACCGATTTATCCTGATGAATTTCCACCAGCGTGCCACCGAGACCGACGCTGATCGCAGGCCCAAATACCGGATCTCGAACCACGCCGATCATCAACTCGCGGCCATGCTGGGCTTTGTACATCGGCTCCACGGTCATAGCGACGTTTTTGACTTCGGGAAATTTGGCCTGAAGCTTGTCGGCCATATCCTGAAAGTGATGCGACACATCCCGGGCACTGTTGATATTCAGCCGCACCCCGCCAATGTCGGATTTATGTGAGAATTCGGCCATGTTGATTTTCAGTACCACCGGAAAACCTAAGGTTTCCGCCGCGATCATCGCGTCCTTGGCATTGGTCACCGACACCGTGTGATTGACCGGAATCCGAAACGCCGCCAGAATCGCTTTCGATTCCTGGGTAGTTAAAACATCCCGGCCCTCGCCCAATACCCGTTCGATAATCAGGCGGGCGCCGTCGATATCGGGTGAAATCAAGGTAGTTTCGCCCGATGGAATCTGTTTCAGCAGAATCTGGTTCTGGCTGTACTGGGCCAGAAAGGAAAACGCATCCACCGCCATTTCCGGGGTGTTGAAGTGCGCCACTTTGCTATTATCAAAAACACTGCGCCCAACCTCCACCCGCTTGCCACCGGTCCACGAGGCCAGCACCGGTTTTTCGGTATGTTCGGCCGCCGCCACCAGTAAATGCGCAACTTTTTCCGGGTCGGTCATCGCCTGCGGGGTCAGGATACACAATGCGCCATCGATATTTTTATCCCGCAAGCACACTTCCAGGGCCTGTTGATAGCGTTCCGGCGTGGCATCGCCCAAAATGTCGATAGGATTACCGTGTGACCAGTGCGTAGGCAACACGCCATCGAGGGCCGCCAGCGTTTCAGGGCTTAACTGAGCCATGCTGATCCCCACATCTTCAGCCCGGTCGGTGGTCATCACGCCCGGGCCGCCGGCGTTGGTGATGATCGCCAAGCGGTTGTCCCTGACCTGGTAATTGTTAGCCAACACCCGGGCGGCAGCAAACAACTGCGCAATGCTGTAGGCGCGCACCACACCGGCCCGTTCGATGGCAGCGTCGAACACATTGTCGCCGCCGACCAGCGCCCCGGTATGCGACATGGCCGCCTTGCAGCCCGATTCATGGCGACCGGCCTTGATCAGAATCACCGGTTTCAGGCGCGCCGCCGCTTTCAAGCCGCTCAAGAATCTGCGGGCATCGCGAATGCCTTCGATATACATCAGAATGCCGGTGGTTTTGTCATCCAGCGCCAGATAATCCAGCACTTCGCCGAAATCAATATCCGCCGCCGCGCCCATCGACACCACGGTGGAAAAGCCGATTTCCTGAGACTGCGCCCAATCCAGAATCGCCGTACATACTGCACCCGATTGCGACAACAAGGCCAGATGGCCATCCTTGATCAGACCATCGCCAAAGGTTGCGTTCAAACGAGCGCTAGGGCGAATCACGCCCAAGCAGTTCGGACCGACAATGCGGATACTGTAACGGTGCGCGATATCGAGAATTTCCTGTTGCAAACGCTGTCCTTGCTCGCCCAACTCGGCAAAGCCTGCGGTGATGACAATCACTGCGGTCACGCCTTTTTCGCCGCATTGCCGCATTAACCCGGGCACCGTCGGCGCCGGCGTCGCGATCACTACCAACTCAGGGGTTTCTTGCAGCGACAGCAAATCCGGATAGGCTTTAAGCCCCAGCACGGTATCGCGTTTATGGTTGATCGGGTACAGACCACCTTTGAAATCGGTGGCGATCATATTGGCCAGAATTCTATGGCCCACACTATCCGGGCGCTCGGACGCGCCGATAATGGCAACAGATTTTGGCGTAAAAAAACGACTTAAGTAATGCGGCCCCATACTAACTCCTGATTTTGAAAAATTCGTTTCCCCAGCGCTTGGTCTGTACGGCGCACTTAAGCCACCTGCACCACCACGCCGATGACACGCTTAACCTTTACCTTTAGTGCGTGTTGAACGGGTAATCATATTTTTGGCCAGGAAATCAATCATCATGCCAGCGATATCCTTGCCGGTTGCGGTCTCAATACCTTCAAGGCCCGGCGAGGAATTCACTTCCATAATCACCGCGCCATGATTGGAACGTAATAAATCGACACCCGCGACATTCAAGCCCATGGTTTTCGCTGCACGCACGGCAATGGAACGCTCTTCCGGGGTGATGCGAATCAACGACGATGAACCGCCTCGATGCAGGTTGGAACGAAAATCGCCGTCCTTGCCTTGCCGTTTCATCGCCGCCACCACTTTGTCACCGATGACAAAACAGCGAATATCGGCACCACCGGCTTCCTTGATATATTCCTGCACCAGGATATTGGTTTTCAGGCCCATGAACGCCTGAATCACGCTTTCTGCGGCTTGCTTGGTTTCCGCCAGCACCACGCCGATGCCCTGGGTGCCTTCCAGCAATTTGATTACCAACGGCGCGCCACCCACCATTTTGATAAGATCATCGACATCATCCGGTTTATGCGCAAAGCCGGTAATGGGTAGACCAATTCCTTTACGCGATAATAGCTGCAAGGAGCGCAATTTATCCCGGGAGCGGGAAATAGCAACGGATTCGTTCAGCGGAAAGGTGCCCATCATTTCAAACTGTCTGAGCACCGCCGTCCCGTAAAAAGTGACCGACGCGCCTATGCGTGGAATGACGGCGTCAAAATCATTGAGCACTTCACCTTTGTAGTGAATACTGGGACGGGTGGAGGTAATTTCCATATAGCAACGCAACACATCGATGACGCGAATTTCATGACCACGCTGCTCCGCTGCCTCGACCAGACGGCGGGTGGAATAAAGCGAAGCATTGCGGGATAGCAAGGCGATTTTCATAGACGGGGGAAAGCTCGAACGCAAAAGTTGCTTTATTGTAGCATTGTCCAGGAACCGGACGGTCTTCACAGCCAGGTCATTCGGCCATTCTCACCCGGCTATTCAGTCACTGTTTAGGCACGATTGCCTGGCTTATCGGCTTAAGCATCAAGAGTGCTCAAGCCTTAAAGGACGTATTCACGGTATCTTATGCCAGACGCCACCTTAATCCCGCCGCAACGTTCATAATAAGCATGATGGCCGATCATTCAGGCCAGCAACAGCTTTCGCCAACCGGCGGTCAAAGCTGGCGTTCGCCAATCAGAACGCCAGAACCTGTGTGGCGTGCGCGTTTGCCAGCATACCCGGCTCCATTGCAAGCTCAACGCCCGGCTGAATTCAGGCTCAGGATAAACACTGCGGCGTTGATTGGCCTCAAGCAAACGCGCCAGCCAGCCCTCCGCCCATTCCAGATACTCCCGATCCGGCTTGAATGCCGGAAAACCTTTGCGCGGCAAATAATAATGCCTAAGCACATCGTTTTCCGAATAGGTCACGCCCAACTGATCCAGCATTCTTGCCATGATTTTGATGCGCTTATCCCGTCCGGCATCGGCCTGGGTCTCGGTGATCTGTTCGGCGTGAATGCGGCCTTTGACCAGGTAACCGGGCACATTACCCAGCGCATATTGCTCGGAAATACGGCTGAACAAATCGTAATCCTGACAGACTTTGAAATCGGAGTTGTAGCGAAAGCGTCGCATCACCTCGGTGCGCGCCATCACCGCCCGGTGGCTGATTCGGCATTGAAACAGCATTCTGGCGCGAATCTCCCGGCTGTCCACCGGGTGCCGCTTGCGTTTGTGCAGTGATTTTCCCTGGGCATCGATAAAGCGGTTCCAACAGCCGACCAGGGCGTGATCGGGGTGGCTATCCAGAAACGCCACCTGCCGGGCCAGTCGCTCAGGCTCAGCCAGATCGTCGCTGTCCAGCAGCGCGAGATACTCGCCCCGGGCTTCATCCGACCCCCGGTTGCGGGTTAACGGCTGACCTAGATTGCGTTCGTTGACCAGTAAGCGAATTCTGGGATCGGTAAAGCGCTTGATCACTTCAAGACTGTTATCGCTGGAACCATCATCGATCAGCAGCAATTCAAAGTCGGTAAAACGCTGCCGCAACATGCTGGCAATGGCCTCGCCGACATAAGCGGCACGGTTATAGACCGGAATGAATACGGTTACTTTAGGGGTATTGTTCATGACTCCAAAACACTATCAATCACTTGTAAATACTGCCTTACGGCATGGGCGCTGGACAATTGCTCGGCCCGCCGACGCAGTTCTTCGCCGGGCATAGGGTCGGTCAGAATCCCCCGCATAGCCTCGCGCAAGGCACTAACATCGCCTACCGGCACCAACTGCCCGTACTGACCCTGCTCAAGAATTTCCTCCGGTCCCGATGGGCAACGGGTACTGACCACCGGACACCGGCAGGCCAAAGCTTCGATCAACGCACTGGGCATGCCTTCGGACATCGACGACAATACATAGCCATCGGCGCGCGCCAGCACGGCATAAGGATTGTCGCAGCGGCCCGGTAGTTGTACCTGGTCTTTGATGGCTAATTCCCTGACCAAGGCTTCAAGCCGCGCCCGCTCCGGCCCCTCGCCCAGAATAATCAGTTCCGAAGGGTGGTTTTGGGTCAATTGCGCGAACGCTTTCAGCAGCGTGGGATAGTCTTTTTTCGGCACCAAACGGCCGACCGCGACGAATTTAGCGGTGTTTTCCGGCCAGCGCAGCGTTGCCGGCAACGGCGCTTGTGCTTTTTGGTCAATGTCGGCCAGATCGACGCCGTTATAAATCACTCCGATACGCTCAGGCTCGAT
>JAVVEW010000006.1:14854-67165 GCA_032251045.1 Methylococcales bacterium | reverse complement strand
GCCGCGCACCCGGTCTCGGCTTTCTTTGACCGCAGTTTCCGGCAGGCCGACGATGTTCAGCGATGGCAAGCCGTTAGCCAGATGGACTTCGACGGTGACCTGCGGCGCGCTGACGCCGACCCGCCCCCGGCTGTAGGCGACCGCCAGGGTCATGGCTTAGTCGATGTCGGCCGAAGCGGGGGCGTCGTGTTCGGACGGCGTTTCCAGGTGTGCCAGTCGTAGCTCCAGGTCTTCCAGTTTGGTGCGGGTTTTGGCCAGTACGGCTTTTTGCACTTCAAATTCTTCACGGGTAACCAAATCCAGCTTGGCGAATGCGCCTTGCAGCACGGCGCGGAAGTTTTTTTCCATTTCGTCCTTGATCGCGCTTACGCCAGGGGGCAGGGCATTGGCCAGGCGGTGAGCCAAATCGTCAATGGTTTTAGGGTCTAACATCGGAACGTCTCCTTAAGGATTAAAAAGTCATGGTACGAATAACATCAAAATGGCGTGTGCAGCGTCAACCTTGATCCGGTCTGTTGTAACATCAAAGGCCAGCTGATTCAGGGGTATTGGCAGTTTGGTGGTGTTGCTGAATTGCCCAGCTCAAGTCTGCCGCCTGACGGTTAGCCTTGACATCGTGTACCCGGAAAATTTTGACCCCGGCCATTACCCCCAGCGCGGTGGTGACGGCGGTGGCGGTGACCAGCTGCTCAGGCCGGTCAACGGTCAATACCGAACCCATGAAACGCTTGCGACTGCTGCCCAGCAGCACAGGAAAGCCCAGTTGCGTCAGTTCTGCCAGTTGCGCCATCAAGGTGAGGTTGTCGATTTTGCGTTTACCAAAGCCAATGCCTGGGTCCAGAGCGATATTGGCAGTGCGGACACCTTGTTGTTGCGCTTGTTGGGCTTGAGCTTTCAAGTGGGCGCAGACCTCGGTGACAACATCTTGGTAATAAGGCGCTTGTTGCATGGTCTTGGGCGTGCCTTGCCGGTGCATCAGTACCAAAGGACTTTGACGCGCCGCTGCCAGCGGCATCAGTTCAGGGTCATCGGTGCCGGCGGAGACATCGTTGATGATTCGCGCCCCCGCGTCCAGGGCCGCTGCGGCAACCTGCGCCGAAGTGGTGTCGATGCTCAGTTCGATGTGTGCGGGCAAGTGTTCGCGCAAGGCTCGGATCACCGGTGCTGTGCGGCGGATTTGTTCGTCTGCGGGGGTGGGGTCGGAGCCGGGGCGAGTGGATTCGCCGCCAATGTCGATAATATCCGCACCTTCCTCGACCATGGCTTGCGCCTTGGCCAGCGCGGCGCTGACCGACTGGTAACGGCCGCCGTCAGAAAAACTGTCTGGCGTGACATTCAAAATGCCCATGATCACAGGGCCTTGCCAGCGTAGCCAGTAACTCATGACTAGCGCTGGGCCTGAGATTTGCGCCAGTAGTAATACCCGACACTCACCACCAAGGTAGCCAGGGCCAGGGTCAGGAAGGGGTGTTGGTACATGAAATCGAACAATGCGCCGACACCTTGTGAGGTACCACGGTAATAGGGGCCCATGCCATGTCTCCTGGTAAAAGTCATCGATACATTAGCAAAAAAACAGCATTCAATACAGTGTTAAGCCGTGAGCCTGGCCAGATTTGGCCCATTGCCGTGGTCGCCATGGCCTGGCAAGCACCGCTGTTAACGTGTGCCAGCTGTACTAAACTGTACTGAGTGAAGTTTGATTTCGGCCGTCCCTGTTGGTGCGGTTTTTTCGGTGCTTTGGCGAGGAGAAGGTTATGCGCAGACAAGTGGGTTGGATCATGGTGGTCGCCGCGTTGTTATCCCAGGCCAGTTGGGCGGGGGGCATGTTTATCGGTAATCAAATCAGCAGTCAGGTGTCGCGAACCACCAGCAGTAGCATTGCGAAAGTCCTGTCGGATCGAATGTTCGTACCACGCCTGAAAATCAAAAATCAGGCCGGGGCGGCGCAAAACCTTCAGATCAGCCCGGACCAGCGCTTGATCGCGTTGCTGCATGAAGATGGCACGGTGCGCATCTGGAACACGCGACTGGGCATTCAGCGACCGATTTTGCGGCCTGCCAGTGGCCAGTTCAAGCAGTTTTTGTTGTTCTCCAGCGCGGATTGGCTGGTGTCCTGGCAAACCACGGGCGAATTGCATGTGTATAACATTCTCAACGGCGAGCGGCTGGGGCAATTGCAGCGCGCAGGCTTCAACGCGCCGGTTACCGCGATGGCGGCCGATGACCTGCACAGCAGCGTGTGGCTGGCGTTTGCCGATGGCGCGGTGCATGAATACAGCTTGCCGGATTTTAAGCGGCAGCGTTCGCTGCTGACCGATTATGGCGAGCGCATCGATTACCTTCATGTCCTGCCCGATGGCAAGCAATTGCTGCTGGCCAGCGCCAATGGTCTGGTCGCCCGCTGGGATATTGCCGGTCAGGCCTTGTTGAATACCTTATCCAAAGAAGATGTTATCCAGTTCTGGCCCGATGGTGAAAATCTGCTGGTACTCAACGACGATGATGAATTGCTGAAGTTCAGCGGCGATAATCTGGTTTACCAAATTGACCTGGACAGTGATTTCAAACAGCCCGCCGCGGCACCGGGATTGCAGCGTATCGCCGTGTTGGCCAAGCGTAATACCATCCAGATATTAAACGCTCGCACTTTAGCGGTCGAAGCCAGTCTGAAGTCGCAGCAGCCCATTGTGCAGCTGGGTTTTTTGAATCAGGGGCGGCATTTGCTGGCGGCCGATCGGGAGGGCGTGGTGCATATTTACGATATTGACCTGCAAAAAGAGCAGGTCAAGCTTATTTCCACTTTGCAAGGTTGGTCGGTGGTGGACGGGCAAGGTCGTTTCGACAGCTCCGAGCCGGGTTTGAAAAATGTCAGCTGGGAGATTCAAGACACCGACTTTAGCCGGGAAATTCCGCTGGACGCCTTTTCACCCAGCCATTACGAGCCGGGCTTGTTGGCCAATTACATCATGAACCAACGCTTTATCAATCAGCAAGTCTATACCGTCACCGATGGTATCAAATTACCCCCTAAGGTTGAGGTGTTAGTGCTTGGCGCGGGCAATCAGCCGGAGCAGTTGAAAGTTAAGGTGACCGTAGCCGACCAGGGTGGCGGTATTGCTGAAACCCGTTTATACCACAACGGCAAGGTGTTGCCGGCAGCCGCGCAGATGTCGGTCGAGGAGGCACGAGTCGATGAGCTGCTGGTTAAAACCTTTGTGTTTGCGATCACGCCGGTGCGTGGCGCAAACCAGCTGAAAGCGATTGCCAGTAATCAGCAGGCGATTGAACAAGCCTCTCATCCGATAGATTTTCAGTTCGACGGTCAGCCGGTTTTGAGCACCTTGCATATCGTTACCGTGGGTATCGACCGTTACCGCGATTCGGCGTTGAATCTGAATTATGCCTATGCCGATGCCCAAGCCGTGCAGCAAACGCTGAAAAATGAAACGCATATTCCCTATCAACAAATTGCCCGCCATACTCTGTACAACGAGCAGGCCAGTAAAGAAGGTATATTGCACAAGTTGGCGCAGCTGGCGGATGTCAATCCTGAAGATGTGCTGGTGTTGTATTTCGCCGGTCACGGTATCGCCATTGAGGATGAGTGGTATTTTATGCCGCAAGAAACCGTTCAACAAGAAACCCTGGCAGGTTACGCGGCGCTGGGCCTGTCGTCCCGGGAGCTGAAGCAGGCGTTGGTCAACAGTCGGGCGCAGCGCATTTTTATGATGGTGGATGCCTGTTATTCCGGTGCCGGCCTGAAAACATTTCGCGAAGTCGAGAACAGTCAGCGTCACATGAGCCGTGATTTAAGCAAGTCGGTGGGGCTGGCGGTGCTGGCCGCCAGTCGTCCTGATCAGGTGGCCATGGAGTCAGCTGACCTGGGGCACGGCTTGTTTACCTATCTGGTGATTCGCGGCTTGCAGGGACGCGCCGATATGCAGCCGGCGGATCAAATCGTCAGTGTTCAGGAGCTGGTTGATTTCTCCCAGCAATCCATGCCGCCTTTTTCCATGAACATTATCCGCCAGCGTGGCATGGCGGCAGGCGTTACCGAGCCACAACAGGCCACCGCGTTTGTATTAGGTAATGATTTTAGTTTGCTGCGGGTGGGTAGATAAAGCGTGCACTCCAGCGGGTTGCAGCGCGCCCGCCCGGGCGGGTAAATTCTGATAGAATCAGCGTTTTTTTTGGAGACCAACATGATGACCGGCTATCGTTTCTTGCTGACAACAACTTTGGCGCTGATAGTAGGCGCTGTCACCGTACACGCCGGCACGCCCGAGGAAAATCTGGCGCAAGGCAAGGCTTTTCTGGAGTCAAACGCCAAACAAGACGGTATTAACACCACGGCCAGCGGCCTGCAGTATCAGATCATCAAGCCGGGTGCTGGCGCACAGCCCGCAGCCGCTTCATCAGTCACCGTGCATTACCGAGGCGTTACGTTGGATGGCAAGGAATTTGACAGCTCCTACAAACGCGGCCAGCCGGCGACATTTCCGTTAAACCGGGTCATTCCAGGCTGGACCGAAGGTGTGCAGTTGATGCGTGAAGGCGCACACTACAAGTTGTTTATCCCCGCCGAACTGGCTTACGGCAAGCGCGGCGCCGGCCCTGTGATCGAGCCGAACAGCACCTTGATTTTTGATATTGAACTGCTTAAAGTCAATTGAGCGCTGTTTTCGATTATTTTGTCACCGCACCTAAAGGCCTGGCCGAGCTAGTCGCCGAAGAGCTGAACCGGTTGGCGCTTGGCGAGGTCAAGCCGGGTAAAACCGGGGTCACCTTTCGCGGCGACCTGGCGCAAGGCTATCGCGCTTGTCTGGAATCGCGGGTTGCCAATCGGGTGTTGTTGCAGCTGGCCACGTGTCCTGCGCACGATGCCGATGCGCTTTATGCCGGACTGCTAGAACTGGACTGGGCGGCGCATTTAGGCCCCGACAGCACCCTGGCGGTGGATTTCAGCAGCCAGCGCAATGATCAGTTCCGTAACAGCCATTTTGGCGCGCTGAAAGTCAAGGATGCGGTGGTGGATTTTTTTGCCCAGCGCTATGGCCGGCGTCCTGGTATCGACATCACCCGTCCCGATGTTCGCCTGCATGTGATTGTTTTGGGCGATCAAGCGCGGGTCAGCCTGGATTTATCGGGTGACAGCTTGCATAAGCGCGGTTATCGCCGCCGTCAAGTGGCCGCGCCCTTGAAAGAAAATCTGGCGGCGGCGTTACTGTATAAGGCGGGCTGGCCGGAGATTGCCGAGGCTGGCGGCAGTTTGGTTGATCCTATGTGCGGGTCAGGCACGTTTTTGCTGGAAGCAGCATTGATGGCCACCGATACCGCCCCGGGGCTGCTGCGCGATTATTTCGGTTTTCTGGCTTGGC
This sequence comes from Methylococcales bacterium, assembly GCA_032251045.1. GTDB lineage: Bacteria > Pseudomonadota > Gammaproteobacteria > Methylococcales > Methylomonadaceae > JAVVEW01. Next base: position 61,784 of record JAVVEW010000006.1, on the reverse strand, counting down.
GCGGGCATGATGCGGCGTTATGGCAGGGTTTGCTGGATGAGGCGCGTGAACGTCACCGGCACGGCTTGGCGCGCTGCCCTTTGATTGCCGGTTTCGATATCGACCCCAAGGCATTGCAGGCCGCACGCCAGCATGTCGAGAACGCAGGCTTTGCCAGTCAGATTACCCTGCGTCAGGCGGATTTGGCCGACCTTAAAGCGCCGTCCGGCAGCCGTTCAGGCTTGTTGATCAGCAATCCGCCTTATGGCGAACGGCTGGGTACGGTCGCAGAGGCGGCGCAGCTTTATGAGACGCTAGGCCAGGTGGCGCGGCGTGAGTTTGGTGGCTGGCAGGCCGGTTTTTTGCTGGCCGATGCCGAGCTAGGCTTTCGTTTAGGCATTCGCTCACGCAAGCCGCAAGCGCTGTTCAACGGCCCTTTGGCCTGTCATTTTCTGCGTTGTCGGCTGGATGAGGCACAGTTTTTCACGCCTAAGCCCCGCGACCGCAAGGAAAAGCTGGCGCAGTTAAGTCAGGCGATCGACCCTGCCGACCCGCCTGAAGCCGGCCAGATGCTGATCAATCGCTTGCGTAAAAACCAACACCATCTGAAAAACTGGCTTAAGCGCGAACAGATTAGCTGCTACCGGTTGTATGACGCTGACTTGCCTGAGTTTGCCGCAGCCATCGATGTGTATCACTGCCTGGAGGCCTGCGTGGTGGTGGTACAGGAATATCAGGCCCCCAAAACCATCGCCCCCGAACGCGCCGATCAGCGTCTGGCGCAATTGTTGGCGGTCGTGCCGTGCGTATTTGCCACCCCGGTTGAAGTGATTCTGAAAATTCGCCAGGCGCAAAAAGGCGAGTCGCAATACCTCAAGCAAGCGGCTACCGGGCATTTTCTTACCGTAAGCGAAGGCGGTTTGCGCTTTTACGTCAATTTCAAGGATTATCTGGACACCGGCTTGTTCCTCGATCATCGGCCTATGCGGCTTAGACTGCAACAGGAAGCTTCAGGCAAACATTTCCTGAATCTGTTCGCCTACACCGGCACGGCCAGCGCCCATGCCGCGTTCGGCGGCGCATTGACCACCACCAGCGTGGATTTATCCGCCACTTATCTGGACTGGGGGCAGCGCAACTTCGCGCTTAACGGCTTGAAAGGGTCGCATCGCTGGCTGAGAGCCGATTGTCAAAGCTGGCTGGAAACCCAGGCGGCCATGCCTAAGGCCAAGCGTTACGATGTGATTTTTCTCGACCCGCCGACGTTTTCCAATTCCAAACGCATGGACTCGGTGCTGGATATTCAGCGCGATCATGTGGCATTGATCGACCATGCGGCGCGTTTGCTAAGCCCCGGTGGCGTATTGTATTTTTCCTGTAATTTTCGCGGTTTCAAGCTCGATGATGCGGCCCTTGCGCATTGGACGATCGAGGACATCACCACCGCTACGATTCCGAAAGATTTTTCCCGTCATCGAAAAATTCACCATTGCTATAAAATCACCGCCGCATGAAAACAGTATCCTTGACCGTTACCGGCCGGGTACAAGGCGTTTATTACCGCGCCTCGGCCCGCCAACAAGCGTTGCGACTCAACATTAAAGGATTCGCTAAAAACCAGTCTGACGGTTCAGTGCGCATCGTCGCCCAGGGTGATGATGCGGCGCTTGAGGCATTGGTCAATTGGTGTTGGCAGGGGTCTGACAGGGCGCAAGTCAGCGCTGTTCTGGTCGAAGAGTTGATGGCCGCCGATGTTTATGACGATTTTGGTGTTGCCTGAACATGCGCTGCGCACGCAGTCATGACGAAAAATGCTGGGTCGATTACAATAGCAGGTTTTATGCGCGTCTGAACACTGACCGATTGTCATGACCAAATTTATTTTTATTACCGGCGGCGTGGTGTCTTCGCTGGGCAAAGGCATTGCCGCCTCATCGTTGGCGGCGATTCTGGAAGCCCGGGGGCTGAATGTCACCATGACCAAGCTGGACCCCTACATCAATGTCGATCCAGGCACCATGAGCCCGTTTCAGCATGGCGAGGTGTTCGTCACCGAAGACGGCGCGGAAACCGACATGGACCTTGGCCATTACGAACGGTTTCTGAAAACCACCATGGCCAAAAAGAACAATTTCACCACCGGCCAGATTTACGAAAACGTGTTGCGTAAAGAACGGCGCGGCGATTATCTGGGCGCGACCGTACAGGTGATTCCGCACATCACCGATGAAATCAAACGCCGGGTGCTGGCCAGCGCCGAAGGCCATGACATTGCCATTATCGAAGTCGGCGGCACGGTTGGTGATATCGAATCGTTGCCGTTTCTGGAGGCCATTCGTCAATTGTCCATCGAACTGGGCCGGGAGCGGTCACTGTTCATTCACCTGACTCTGGTGCCGTTCATCAAATCGGCCGGTGAAATCAAAACCAAACCCACCCAGCATTCAGTCAAAGAGCTGCGTACCATCGGCTTACAGCCGGATATACTGATGTGCCGCTCCGAGCAACCGATTCCGGTTCAGGAGCGGCGCAAAATCGCGCTGTTCACCAATGTGCCGGAAAAGGCGGTGATTTCGGCGGTGGATGCCGATTCGATTTACCGGATTCCGCTTTTGCTGCACGAGCAAGAGCTGGATGAAATTGTGGTCGATAAATTCCGTCTGGATGTACCGCCGGCCGATTTATCCGCCTGGCGGCGGGTGGTTGAAGGTTTGACCCATCCCGAGCGCGAAGTCACCATTGCCCTGGTCGGCAAATATGTTGATCACAGTGATGCGTATAAATCCATTCACGAAGCTTTGCTGCATGCCGGTATCGGCAATCATGTCCGGGTCGCTATCCGCTATATCGATTCGGAAACCGTGGAAGAGGAGGGCGTGTCGGTGCTGGAAGGCGTGGATGCGATTCTGGTGCCCGGCGGCTTCGGCGAGCGTGGTGTGGAAGGCAAAATCGCCACCGCCCGTTTTGCCCGCGAGCGGAAAATCCCCTATCTGGGCATTTGTTTGGGCATGCAGGTGGCGGTGATCGACTTCGCCCGCAATGTCGCCGGGCTGGAAGGGGCGCACAGCACCGAATTTCTGCCCGACACCCCGCACCCGGTGATTGGCCTGATTACCGAATGGCAGGATTCAGCAGGCCAGCTGGAAACCCGCGATCAGCATTCGGATCTGGGCGGCACCATGCGTTTGGGCGGACAAAAATGCCGGTTAAGTTCGGATTCTTTGGCGTTCAAGCTGTATCATAAAGAAGTGATCACCGAACGTCACAGGCACCGTTATGAATTCAATAACCGCTATCTGGAACGGTTGCAGCAACACGGCCTGAATATCACCGGTAAATCCTTGGATGGCCGTCTGGTGGAGGTAGTGGAAATGGCCGATCACCCCTGGTTTCTGGCCTGCCAGTTTCATCCCGAATTCACCTCCACACCGCGCAAGGGTCATCCGATGTTTACCGGTTTTGTCGGCGCGGCACTGGATCATCAAAAGGTCAGTCAATCATGAAACTATGTCATTTTGCAGCAGGGCTTAATCAACCGTTGTTCCTGATCGCAGGCCCTTGCGTGATTGAAAGCGAGACGCTGGCACTGGAAACCGCAGGTTATTTAAGAGAATTGACCGACGAACTGGGCGTGCCGTTTATTTACAAATCATCCTTCGATAAAGCCAATCGCTCCTCGCACCAGAGTTTTCGAGGCTTGGGGCTGGAAACCGGGCTGAAAATTCTGGACAAGGTCAAACGCGAAATTGGCGTGCCGGTATTGACTGACGTGCATGAAGACACGCCACTGGCAGAAGTCTCAGCGGTGGTCGATGTCTTGCAGACGCCGGCGTTTTTATGCCGGCAAACCAATTTCATCCAGAATGTCGCCCGTTGCGGCCGGCCGGTGAATATCAAAAAAGGCCAATTCCTGGCGCCGTGGGATATGGCCAATGTCGCCGAAAAAGCCAAGGCCGTGGGCAATGATCAGATTATGGTGTGCGAGCGCGGCGTCTCGTTTGGTTATAACAATCTGGTGTCCGATATGCGTGCCCTGGCGGTGATGCGTGACACCGATTGTCCGGTGGTGTTTGACGCCACCCATTCGGTGCAACTGCCCGGCGGCCAGGGCTCGTGCTCCGGCGGTCAGCGTGAGTTTGTGCCGGTGCTGGCGCGGGCAGCGGTGGCGGTGGGTATTGCCGGCATTTTCATGGAAACCCATCCCGAACCGGACAAGGCGTTAAGCGATGGCCCCAACGCCTGGCCGATGGCGCGTATGCGCGAATTGTTGGAAACCTTATTAACCCTGGACCAAACCGTCAAACAAGCCGGTTTGATCGAAACTTCACTATAGGAAAAAAGAAACCATGTCAGAAATCGTCAATGTCAGTGCGCGTGAAGTATTGGACTCACGCGGCAATCCAACGGTTGCCTGTACCGTTACCCTGAAATCCGGCGCCCAAGGTTCGGCCATGGTGCCATCCGGCGCCTCCACCGGTGAGCGTGAAGCCATCGAATTGCGTGATGGCGATGCCAAGCGCTATCTGGGTAAAGGCGTGCTGAAAGCCGTCGGCCATGTCAACGGCGAACTGAAAAACGCGGTCACCGGTCTGGATGCCGGCGATCAGGCCAAGCTCGACCAGGTGATGATCGACCTGGATGGTACGGAAACCAAATCCCGCCTGGGTGCGAATGCTATTTTAGGTGTCTCCATGGCCGCCGCTCATGCCGCTGCCGCCGAAGCCGGCCAGCCGTTGTATCGTTACTTGAACCAAAACGGCCAGTTTCTGCTGCCGGTGCCGATGATGAACATCATCAACGGCGGTTCGCACGCCGACAACAGCGTCGATCTGCAGGAATTCATGATTCTGCCGGTGGGCGCGCCGACTTTCAGCGAAGCCATTCGCTATGGCGCGGAAGTGTTCCATAACCTGAAAAAAGTCTTAAGCAGCAAAGGCCTGGCCACCACGGTGGGTGATGAAGGCGGCTTCGCGCCCAATCTGTCATCCAATGAAGAGGCGATTGAAGTCATTCTTAAAGCCATAGAAAAAGCCGGTTACCGGCCGGGCGAAGATATTTATCTGGGTCTGGACGCGGCCAGTTCCGAGTATTTCAAAAACGGTGAATACCTGTTGGCCTCGGAAAATAAATCCTTCTCATCGTCGGCGATGGTCGATTTTCTCGATGACTGGGTTAACAAATACCCGATCATCAGCATCGAAGACGGCATGGACGAAAACGATTGGGACGGCTGGAAGCTGTTGACCGACAAAGTCGGTAGCCGGGTGCAGTTGGTTGGCGATGACTTGTTCGTGACCAATCCGAAAATTCTCCAGCAAGGTATCGACCAAGGCATTGGCAACTCGATTCTGATCAAAGTCAACCAGATCGGCACCTTGACCGAAACCCTGGCGGCGATCAACCTGGCCCATGGCGCCGGTTACAGCGCGGTGGTTTCGCATCGATCCGGTGAAACCGAAGACACCACCATCGCCGATCTGGCTGTCGCCACCGCCACCGGGCAAATCAAAACCGGGTCCTTGAGCCGCTCTGACCGTATCGCCAAATACAACCGTTTGCTGGCGATCGAGGCTGAGTTGGGCGATCAAGTGGTTTACGCCGGTCGCAAGGCGTTCAGCAAGCTGTAAGCCATGCCAACGTTCGTTGGGTGGATAAGCCTTGAGCGCATCCACCTTAATGCGAGTTTGCCGGATGCGCGTAAGGTGTATCCGGCCTATCTTCCAGGCAACAGCATAAGCGAAGCACGTCGGTGCCTGGCATCATGACGCAGCTGTTAAACCGTTTACCGTTTCCATCCGTGTGGCTGGCGATTGCCTGGCTTATGGTGCTGCTGGCAGGCTGGCAATACCGGCTCTGGTTCGGCGATGGTGGTATTCTGGAGGTGCGCGCTTATCAGCAGCGCATGGATCAATTGGCCGAACAAATTAAGGTCAACGAGGAACGCAATCAGGCTTTGTACGGTGAAGTGCTTGACTTAAAGCAGGGCGTTGACGCCATTGAAGAGCGCGCCCGGCGCGAGCTGGGCATGATCAAACAAGGCGAAACCTTTTTCCAGATCATCTCCCGGGAGCCGCATGACTAATCTTCCTCGCGTGTTCGCGGTGGTACCGGCCGCCGGCGTCGGCAAGCGCATGGCCGCCGACCGGCCCAAGCAATATCTGGAGTTGGCAGGTTGTACTGTGATCGAGCACAGCCTGCAACGCTTGTTGTCCGCCGGTTGCTTTCAGGCCATTGCCGTAGCCATTTCCGCAACCGACCCTTATTGGCCGGAGCTTGCCATCAGTCAGCATGAGCAAATCATCACCGCGCCCGGCGGCCAGGAGCGCGCTGACTCGGTGTTGTCGGGTTTGAATGCCTTGGCAGGAGTGGCGGATGCCCAGGATTGGGTCATGGTACATGACGCGGCAAGGCCCTGTTTGCCGGTGACGGATATTCGGCGCTTGCTGGACATGCTGGCTGACGATGACATTGGCGGCATTTTAGGTCTGCCCAGTCATGACACTTTGAAACAAGTCACCGATGCCGCGATTCAAAAAACGTATGATCGCGGCCACATCTGGCGCGCCTTGACGCCGCAGATGTTCCGTTTCAGCCTGCTGCAACAAGCGCTGACTGACCATCAAGGCAACCGTGCTGTTACCGATGAAGCCAGTGCCATCGAGCTGTCCGGCTACACGCCGAAAATGGTCGAAGGCTCGCCGGCCAACATCAAAATCACCCGGCCCGAGGACCTGGCCCTGGCCGAATTTTATCTCGCTCATCTACGTTAAACATCACTCACCCCGCAGCCGCTGACAGCGGTTCTTCCCCAAAAACCAGGGTCTCCGCACACAGTCCTGGTGACGGCTGTTGATACAGCAGCACTGAGCAAACAGGCTGTTGATGACTGAACAGCAAGTTCCTGATAAAAAACACGCTACAAACCGGCTAAGCAGGCTTGTGTCGCTGTTAACCATTTGATTCAAAATATATAAGTTAATCTGGCATGGCTGTTGCATTAACTGAAGGGCAAGTCTGATTGCAGGTCATGATACGACCGACAATCAGGAAATTTTTGACCTGACGATGGATGCAATGGTTATGAACAGTCTACCCGCGACAGTGACCCCTTTTGATGCCAGTCCAGCTTTGTTTAAGCAAGAGGCAAAGGCGAAAATCATTCCGTTTCCGCAATTTTCAGAAGCTCAAAGTGTTGCCGCCATAAAACCTCAGCGCTTGGCTGCGTTGCGCACAGCAGCAACCAGCGGTGAGCGTAAATGGTGGGATGTTTTGCTGATTGCTGTGTTGTCTGTGCTGATTCATATCACCTTGTTTCAGAATTTTGACCGCACTGATTTTGATGCCGAACTGATCGAGCCGGAAAAGCCGATCAACCAGGTCGAAATATCGATTATAAGTCCTCAGCCTAAGCCGGTGGCGCCACCGCCGCCGCCCAAGGCCGCGCCCAAGCCTGTGCAAAAGAAAGCGGTGCCGTTGAAAAAACCCAAGGAAAAACCCAAGCCGGTTGAGCCGGTTCAGGAGTTTTCGCCCGTCGCAGAGCCTGTGCTGGATGCGCCGCCGGCGCCACCGACGCCACCGACACCGGCTCCAGTGGAAAAAGTCACCCCACCGCGTGGGGGTGCCGGTTATCTGAAGAATCCGCCGCCGGTATATCCCGAAATTGCCATGGATCGTGGTTGGCAAGGCAAGGTGCTGCTGAAAGTTTATGTTAAAGCCAATGGCAAGCCGAAAACCGTGGCGGTGCTTAAAACCAGCGGCAAGTCGGTACTCGACAAAGAAGCGCTCAGAACCGTTAAAAAATGGACCTTCATGCCGGCCCGGCGCGGCACCACCCCGATCGACGGCTGGGTTACTGTGCCCATTACCTTCAGATTGAGATAACCAACCAGAGGATAAAACTATGACAGATATTCAATCGACTCCTGCAAGTGCGGAATCCTCCACGCTTCCGGTAAACGACCCTTTGTTGACCGAAGCGGGCATTGATCCTGCAGCGACGCAACAGATCAGTCATCTATTACATGCCGGCGCGGTATCCCCGCCCGCAGAGACACCGGTAGCGCCTGAAGCGCATGGTTTTGATCTGGGCGGGTGGTTTCCCGATATTTCCTCGACCTTTATTGTCGATGGCACATTGTGGACCTTGATTGCCTTTTCGGCCGCGACCTGGGCGTTGATACTGATCAAAGGCCTGCAACACCTGCGCGTGGGATTCAGTAATGGCCGTTACCAGAAACGCTTCTGGCGTTCGCATGATTTACCGACCGCTGTCAGCGTGCGCGGGGGCGGGCCCATCGCCCGAGTCGCGGGTGCGGGGTTTACTACCCTGATCGAAACCGAAGGCGGTGCGTCCACCCATGATCTGGAGCACGCCGGCGACCGGCAGGAATTGTTGGAGCGGCGCCTGCGCCAGCAAGTGCAGAAAGAACGTGGTTATCTGGAGTCGGGTCTGGCCATTCTGGCCACGGTCGGTAGTATTTCGCCATTTGTCGGCTTGTTCGGCACGGTCTGGGGCATCATGGGCGCGTTGACCAGCATCAGTAAAAGCGGCTCGGCCAGCCTGGACGTGGTCGCAGGGCCGATTGGTGAAGCACTGGTCGCCACTGCCATCGGTATCGCGGTGGCGGTACCGGCGGTGATTGCCTACAACTTCTTCATTCGGCGCAACAAGGTCGCGGTGGCCGCGCTGGACGATTTTGCCATCGATTTCATTCATCTGGCCTTGAAAACGTCGTTCATTATCTCGCCTCGTGGCGACTCCGAGCCGGAAACAACCAATCGTCAACCGTTGTCGCCCAGAAACGTCTCGACGGCCAAGCCTCAAGCTGATGACACTTTGATCGCGAAGGGGGCGCCTGCCTGATGGCTTTCAAGACCCAAGAAGACGGTGATGAAGTCATGGGCGAAATCAATGTCACGCCCCTGGTCGATGTGATGCTGGTGTTGCTGGTGGTGTTTATCGTCACCGCGCCGTTGCTCAGTAACGCCGTGCACGTCAATCTTCCGAAAACGGCAGAGACAGCACCGCCCGATGACCAAGACCCTGTTTATGTCAGTATCGACCAAGACGGCAAGGTATTCATTGATGAAACCGAAATCACGCTGGCCACGTTCGAAGCCGAGCTGCTCAAACGCAAGGCTGAAAATCCAGGGCTGGCACTCAATCTCAATGCCGACGATGGCGTGCAATACGGCATCGTGGCCAAGGTCATGGCCTCGATCGAACGCTCCGGCATCAGCAAGTTGTCGGTGTTGACCATCCCCGGCGGCTAAACCCGCCAAACACTTTGTAAGTTGTTGGAACCGGCCTGGCATCCAGGCCGGACAGCACCGCTTTGTCTAAATAACCGTTAATTCGACGGCATTGTTAACGATTTTGACGAGATCATTGGATGAAAAAACGAACCCTTAACAAGAAGTCATTGCACCGCCATACGGCAGGGTCAGGCAGTGCGGTGAATTTTACATCGGCGCGAATTCTGATGCTGGCAACCGGGGTCTGGGCGTTAGCACCGGGTGTTGCCCTGGCGCAGAATTCTCAGGCTGATGTGGCGGCGGAACTCGCCCGCTTGCGGCAGGAACTGGCCGCCACCCGTCAGGAAAATGAATTATTGAAAAACGCCTTGAGCACCCAGCCTGTGTCTGAACCGGTCGTGACCGAGACGCTGGATGTTCTGGCCGAGCCTCAAGCAGAAGAGTTTGTGGCGGAAGAAACTTTTGCAGAAACCAATACCACCGATGCGTTGGGCGAAGTGGTAGTCAAGGCCAGACCTAGGCTCAGGCGCTTGAAAGAAGCGCCGGTTTCCGCCTCAGTGGTCACCGGCGAGGCGTTAACGCGTGAAGTGGCCTACGATATGGATCAAATTCTAGCCAGGGTAGGTAATGCCCAGCGTTTCACCCATAACTCGCGGGTTAATGGTATTGCCGTGCGCGGTGTGGGGGGGCAGTTTTTATTTGAAGCGCTGGATCCTAGTGTGGGTGCCGTGGAAGATGGTGTGGCCTATACCTATTCAGCTCTGGCAAGTTTTGACCATTATGACCTGGCCAACGTGCAAGTCGATCGCGGCCCAACGGGTACCGATTTTGGTAAAAATTATGGTCTAGGCCGAATCAGTTTCACACCCCGGCATCCCACGTTCACCAAGGATGCCAACTTGTCGCTGACCTATGGTGATTTCAATACTTACATCGTTGATGGCGCGGTCGGTGGCCCGGTGGTTGATGACCTGTTGGCTTATCGGGCCGCTATTCATATCAATAAAACTGATGGCCAAATAAAAAACGCTTTTAATCCTTCCCAAACTTTTTTCAATCGTGATCGATTACAAGGTCGCTTTCAGTTGTTGTTTACCCCGACCGAGGACTTTTCCGGTCGAGTCAGTTTTGAGTTTGTCGCGCCGCAGGATGAGTTTTTTAACAGTGGCGTGTTTCATAAACCGACGCCACAGTTTTTCGCCAATGGAGCCGCTAATAATAGTCTGACGCCTGAGCGCCGCTTATCCCGGCGCTGGTTTGTGGAAGGCAATCGTGACTTTACCTTACAGGACTTTTTCAGCCGTGATGCTTTCAATATGGATCTGGCGCAAGGCGTTAAAAATGAAAGCAAAGGCGGGGTCATCGATTTGAACTGGTACTTGGATGACGACACCACAGTGACCGCGATTACCGGCATTAGGGATTATTCTTTCCGGGCGTCCAACGATGAGCGCACGCCTTTTGATGTCAATCGCAGCTTGTTAAGCGGTGGTCATACGCCTTATGTGCTGCATGCCAGTCAGGAGGTACGATTGAAATCCAAGTTTGAAGATTTGGTCGATTACCAAGTCGGTGGCTTGTATGTGAAGAGAATCACCGATCAGTATACCTGGGCTGGCCGTGGTTCTGATGCCGGCGCCTGGTATGCACGCGATGCCGAGTTCGCCCTGCTGGATGCCGACAGCAACGGTCGTCAGTTGATGAAAGACTCCCTGGATGGGCTGGTACGCCGGGAAGACTGGTTTGTGGACAATGATTCAGGTTCGTTATTCGCTAACGCCGAATGGCATGTGGCGCCAAAAATCAATTTGGTCACCGGAGCGCGTGTCAATTACGAACATCGGGTACAAAAAACCCGGCGCCGATTATTGCGTAATGGCGTAGGCGAATTGCTCAATGACAAGTCGGTTAATGACACCGAGCTAGGTGGGTTTGATGCCAATAATCAGGGTGAACTATCCAGCGCCGCCCTGACCGATCCAAACCAGATCGCAGTGGCTGACGCCGTTGCTCGGCAATATTTCGGCATCGATCAATACGCTGACCTGAGCGCCGAGCAAAAAGCCCAGGTTGGCGCAGCCAAACGTATTCGTCGCGGGCAGATTGGTAATCTCTGGCAACTGGAACCGGGCAATACATTCGAGGCCTTTCAGCCGACTTTTATCGTTAGCCCAAGCTACAAATTCAATGACGACCTGACCGGCTATGTATCCTGGCGTTACAACAAAAAAGCCGGCGGCTCGCAATCGCCCAACGGCGTGGCGGTCAGGGTGAAGGCTGAAACCAGTAATGCCTTTGAAATCGGCTTCAAATCGGCATTGCTCGATAACACCCTGGATCTACATGTCGATTATTTCTGGAACAAGATCACCAATTACCAGCAAAGAACCCTGGTGCTGGATGAATTCACCACCAACATTCGGCAACAGGCCGACCCGAACGCGCTGCCGGCGTTTATCGACATTGTCGGCAATGCCAAAGGTGTGGAAATCATGGGTGTGGAAATCGATGGTTCCTACACCGGGATTCCTTACACCACGATCAACTTCAACGGCGCTTGGAATCGTGCGGTGTACACCAATTTCAAAAATTCCCCGGTACCGGTTGAGCTGCAATTTCCTGGTGGCCCGGTACTGTTCGATGCCACCGGCAAAACCCTGCCGTTTGCGCCTAAATTCACCTTCAGCATCAGCCCGGATGTGCGTTATCCGTTCGATCTGGCCGGTATCGGCGCGGAAGCGCATGGCAGTTTTACCACCACTTTCAGTAGTCGGACGCAAACCAATCGGGCGTTATCGAAATTTGGTTGGATCGGCGCCAACACCAGTACCGATTTTTCCGTTGGACTTGGCCGACAAGATGGTCTGTTTGATGTTTCCATGGTCGGTACCAACATCTTTAACAATCAGGAACCGATCGGCGTGACCTGGAACACGATAACACCGCGGATGGGGCGTTGGTTGGGCGTTAGAGTCAGCAGCGCCTTTTAACGAGCAGGGTGGTTTTCCCTGTTTCGTTTGAAATAGAGGAGTCAAGTAGGTTGGGCAAAGCGTTAAGCGTGCCCAACAAAGCCGCTGTTGTGTTGGGCATGAGCCATCGCGCCCGATGCGCTCTACCCCTTGGGCGGCTATCCCGGCGACGAGGATAAAGCGCGCGAGCTTTTCCAGCAACTCGACCGAACCAAGACCCAAAACGATTTTCTGGCCGCGGCGGCGGTGTTGAAGACCTTGCCGGAAGGCAACGGCAAAGTCGGCGTGGTGGGTTTTTGCTACGGCGGCGGCATCGCCAATTTTCTCGCCACCCGTATTCCCGATCTGGGCGCGGCGGTGCCGTTTTACGGCCGCCAGCCGCCGCTGGATGAGGTTGTTAATATCAAAGCGCCGCTGCAACTGCATTACGCCGGCGAGGATGCGCGGGTCAACGCCGGCTGGCCGGCCTACGAACAAGCGCTGAAAGACGCCGGTATCGCTTACAAGGCTTACGTTTACCCGGGCGTGCAGCACGGCTTCAACAACGACACCACGCCCCGTTACGATCAGCCTTCCGCGAAACTGGCCTGGGAGCGCACCAGCGCTTTCTTCGACAGCCATTTACGGATTTGAAGACCGTGAATATCACAATAACCCGTGCTTTGTTGTTGCTGACTCTGGCCTTGACCGGTCAGGCCCATGCGCTGCCCGACCGTGCGGCCACCGAGCAGGTCAGCGTGCGTCTGATCACCTCGCTGGATGCGGTTTATCCGGGGGCCGAACTCCAGGTGGGCGTAGCGCAGTCAATCATCGAGCATTGGCATACCTACTGGATCAATCCCGGCGACTCCGGTCTGGCTACGACCATTGCCTACGACCTGCCGGAAGGCGCCGAGGTGGGCGGTATTCAATGGCCTGCACCGAAAAAGATCCAGCTCGGCCCGGTGGTCAATTATGGCTATGAACACGAGGTGACCTTGTTGTCGCCGTTGACCGTGCCGGAAGACGCCGTGATTGGCGGCGTGTTTCCGATCCACGCAAAAGTGAACTGGCTGGTGTGCGAGGAAATCTGTATTCCTCAACAGGCCGAACTGGCGTTGGAATTGCCGATAGTGGCCGAGGGCGAAGCCAATCCGGCCCATGCCGCATTGATCGAGCGGACACGAGCGAGTTGGCCGGTGGCCGCACCCTGGCCGGTCGAGGTTCAGCGTTCGGATAGTGGCCTGAACATCGCCTTCGGTGACAATCAATGGTCGGTCAGAAATGTCGTTGAGGTCTGGTTTTATCCCCAGCAATGGGGTTGGGTCGATCATGCCGCGCCGCAAAGCTATCGGTTGACTGACCAAGGCGGCGTGTCTCTGGCGTTGACCCCGGGTGAAGCAGCGGTGGCCGAAGGTGAGTCGCTCGCCGGTGTGCTGACGGTGACCGAAATCATCGACGGGCAACGTGTCAGGCGGGCTTATACGCTGGCCGCGCCGGTGCGGCCAGCGCCGGTCGCCGAAGCGGTTGTTCCGGCGGTCGATCGGCAAGCTGAAAGTCCGATTCTGTGGCCGTCGGCCTTGCTGTTGGCGTTGTTGGGCGGAGTGATTCTCAATCTGATGCCGTGCGTGTTTCCGGTGCTATCGATCAAGGCGTTGTCGTTGATTCAACATGCGCATGAAACGCCTCGGCAAACTCGATTGCAAGGTTGGGCCTATACCGCCGGGATACTGGCAAGCTTTGCCTTACTGGGCGGTTTGTTGATCGCACTGAAAGCCGGTGGCGCGCAAATTGGCTGGGGTTTTCAGTTTCAATCGCCCGTGTTTGTGTTGGCTATTGCCTATTTGATGTTTGCCGTTGGCCTCAGTCTGTCCGGCGTGTTTACCATCGGCAACTCGATAGTCGGCGTTGGGTCTTCGCTGGCGCAGCGCTCCGGATATTCGGGTAGTTTTTTTACCGGCGTATTGGCCACGATTGTGGCAACGCCATGCACGGCGCCGTTCATGGGCGCGGCCCTTGGCTTTGCGCTATCCCAGCCGCCGGTTGTGTTGTTGGCGGTGTTTTTGAGTTTAGGATTCGGGCTGGCCTTGCCTTATTTGTTGCTGAGTTACTGGCCGGCCTTGCAAAGACGCCTGCCAAAACCCGGTGTATGGATGGAACGCTTGAAACAAGGTTTGGCTTTTCCCATGTATGGTGCAGCCGTCTGGCTGGTGTGGGTATTGGCGCAGCAGGCCGGCGTGAATGCCGTGGCCGTAGCCTTGGGCGGCATGGTGGCGATCGGTTTTGCCGCGTGGCTTTGTGAAGCCACCAAGTACGCGAACGTCGGCGCTAGGCGCGGTGGTACAAGTTTTGCCGTAGTGACCTTGGCCGCGGCATTGTTGGCCGGCTTTGTGTCCGTTGAAACACCGGCCTCGGCGGTCGCGTTTGAAAGTGAGCCAACGCTTAATAAAAACTGGGAGCCTTATAGCCCCGCCCGTTTAGCGGAGTTGAGAGCCGAGGGTAAACCCGTCTTTCTGAATTTCACCGCCGCCTGGTGCATCAGTTGTCTGGTCAACGAGCGGGTCGCATTGAGTCAAGCATCGGTGACTGACGCCTTCGAGCGATCAGGTATTACTTATCTGAAAGGCGACTGGACCAATCGTGATCCGGAAATTACCCGGTTTCTGTCGCATTTCGGCCGTAGCGGCGTGCCGCTGTATCTGTTTTACCCTAAGGGCGGCAGCTCGGAAGCGCTGGTTCTGCCGCAGTTATTGACTCCGGAACTCGTGATCGAAACGATCAGCCGGTCGTGATGGCTTCGAGGTGGCGCAGGATGAAATTCAATGACATGGCTTCCAGGGCAGGGCTTAGGCGCGGTATCTGGGCATTGTTGACGGTTGTGCTGATCAGCGCGCCGGATTTGATCATGGATACTCTGGTTTGGCTGCTGAGCCATGCCTTAGAAGCGCTACATCTGGCATATGAGTTGATTGAATTTTTGCTGGACGAGGGCATTCACCATCTGTTTCACACCGACCGCCACAGCACGCAGGTTATCGTTTTTTATCTGATGCTGGCGTTGTATACCAGTCTGGGCTACGTGACGGTCAAGCGTGCCACTGTTGTTTTCCATAAGACGCGGCAGAGCAGTCGGCTGTTCTGGCAGCGTCAACGGACTGAGTGGCGCGAGTATTGGCGTGAGTCGTCATGGCGTCAAAAAATAAAGTGGCTGTTAGGCGTGTTTTCCGGCGCGGCGGTGCTTTATTTGGGGTTGTTTTAAGCCGTTTCGGCGGTTGCTGAAAGGTGATGGGTAGGCTGGCTTGAACAACGTGAAACCCAGCACTGGCCTAGTCGGAAGTGCTGGGTATCGCTTATCGCTCCGCCCAGTCTACCAAGACACGAAATGTTTCTTTTTTTTCTGAGCAGGAGTTTTTTATGAAATTCAACAAATTACTTATTTCTTTGGCCGGCCTTCTGGTGTCTTTTTCGGTACTGGCCGGCCCGGACGTGAACAAACCGGCGCCGGTATTCACCGGCAGTCTGGCCGATGGCAGGCAATTCCGGCTGGATGAGCTTAAAGGCCAGACCGTGGTGCTGGAATGGACCAATCATCAATGCCCGTTTGTGGTCAAGCATTATCAAAGCGGCAATATCCCCGCCTTGCAGAAACAAGCATCTGAGCAGGGCATTGTCTGGCTGCAAGTGATTTCGTCGGCGCCCGGCAAGCAAGGCCATGTCGATGGCGAGACGGCGCGAAGGCTCAACCGGGAGCGTGGCGCGACACCCAGCGATACCATCCTGGATGAGGACGGTTCCATCGGCAAACTGTATGGCGCCACCAATACACCGCAGTTTTTCATTATCGACCCTAAAGGCGTGCTGGTTTACAAAGGCGGTATCGACAGCATTCCCTCGGCCGAGCCGGCCGATATCGCCCGCGCCGAAAATTATGTCGGAGCGGCGCTGGCCGATCTGGCCACCGGCAGAAAAATCGCCAAACCCAGCACCAAACCCTATGGCTGCACCATCAAATACGCAAGCTGATTCCGTTATTGGATTTAGATTTTGAAGGAGCGTGAATCATGAAAGTAACCGTATCTGTTTGGGATTTTCCGATAAGAATTTTTCACTGGTCGCTGGTGGTGGCGATAGTGGCGGCTTATATCACCGCCGATCTGGGCGGGCTGTGGATGGATTGGCATGGGCGCATCGGTTTGTTCATCTTGGGTTTGCTGGTGTTTCGGCTGGCCTGGGGTTTTTTCGGTTCCACTCATGCCCGATTTGCCAGCTTCTTTCCGACCGTCGGCCGTCTGAAAGCGTATATCAAAGGTCAGTGGCAAGGGTTGGGGCACAATCCGCTGGGCGCGTTGTCGGTGCTGGCGCTGTTGGCGCTGCTGGGCCTGCAAGTGGTGACCGGCTTGTTCGCCAATGACGATATCACCTACGAAGGGCCGTTGACCGTGCTGATCGACAAACCCGCCAGTGACAATCTGACCCGCTGGCATAACACGCTGTTCGACGGCTTGCTCTGGCTGGTGGGGCTGCATGTGGCCTCGATTTTTTATTACCGCTGGGTCAAAAAGCACGATTTGCTGAAACCCATGCTGACCGGCAAAAAAATTGTTCCGCCGGAGCAGGTGGTGGCGGTGGAAATGGCCGGGCCGTTACGTTTGGCGTTGTCGTTGTTATTGACGGTGACGGTAGTGTGGACGGTGGCCGGCAGTCCCTTACTGAATGTGCAGGCAGCGCCTGTTTCAGAACCCTCTCCGGCAACACTGGATTTTTAACTCAATCAAAGGAGTGCATCTTTGGTGGATGCGCTCCGCTTATCCACCCTACCTGGCTGGATTTTTAACTCAATCAAAGGAGTATTAACGCATGAAAAAAACACTGATGGTGACCTTGTTAGCGGTTGCAGGTACGGCCTTGGCCGGCCCGGTTGAAGAGCAGATTCGCTCACGGCAATCAGCTTATAGTTTTATCGGCTGGAATACGGCGAAAATCAAGAAACAGGTGGTGACCCATCCTGACCAGTACAACAAGGACTATGTCGCCGCCGCCGCCAATGCCATTGCCGCCGCAGCCAATTCCGGGCTGGGCGAGCTGTACGGTGAAGGCACCGATCAAGGCGTGGGCTGGAAAAAAACCCGTTTGAAGCCGGAGTTTTTTCAGAACAAAGCGGATGTGGTGAAAATCGCCAACGAGTTTAATGTGGCCGCCAATGAGCTGGCGAAAGTGGCGGCGGCCGGCGATGTCGCGGTGATCAAGGAAAAATTTGGCGCGCTGACCAAAACCTGCAAAGGTTGCCACGATTTGATCCGGATTAAAGAATAAATCCTCATCTCTTAAAGCGCGGTGCCGGTCACCACCGACACCGCGTCTACCGTCAGGCTATTGCCAGCCCCTGCTCATCAAAAAAACCCTCAAACAACGCCGAGCTTAAATAGCGCTCGCCGGAATCAGGCAAAATCACCACCAGGGTTTTACCGGCGTTTTCCTCACGCCAGGCCAGCCGAACGGCCACGGCCGCCGCCGCGCCGCAGGAAATGCCCGATAAGATACCTTCCTCGCGTGCCAGCCGCCGGGCATAAGTGATAGCTTCATCATTACTGACTTGCTCGATGCTATCCACCAAGGATAGATTCAGCGTTTCCGGCACAAACCCCGCGCCTATGCCTTGAATTTTATGCGGCCCTGGTTGCAGTGGCAAACCTTGACGATGTTGGGTCAATACCGGACTGTCCTCGGGTTCGACCGCGATCGAGGTAATTGGCTTGCCTTGAGTGCGTTTAATGTAACGGGACACGCCGGTAATGGTCCCCCCGGTACCGACACCGGATACCAGAATATCGATATTACCGTCGCTATCGCCCCAGATTTCAGGGCCGGTGGTGCGCTCGTGAATCTCGGGATTGGCCGGATTTTTGAACTGTTGCAGCAACACATAACGCTCCGGGTCGCTGGCGGCGATTTCCTCGGCCTTGGCGATGGCGCCCGGCATACCGCGCGCGCCCTCGGTCAGAATCAACCGCGCACCATAGGCGACCAGCAGTTTGCGGCGCTCCAGACTCATGGTATCCGGCATGGTCAGCACCAGCGGAATGCCTTTGGCGGCGGCGACGAATGCCAGGGCGATGCCGGTATTGCCGCTGGTCGGTTCGATCAGTACCTTGCCGTCGCCCAGCAGCCCGCGTTGTTCCGCGTCCCAGACCATGGCCGCACCGATCCGGCATTTCACCGAATAAGCGGGATTACGGCCCTCGATTTTGGCCAACACCGTGGCCGGTGCGCCTTCGGTTATACGATTGAGTTTGACCAGCGGTGTGCGTCCGATGGACTGGGCGTTATCCGAGTAAAAATTCGACATAATTTTCTCCTTATGAAAAAAAGCGGCGTCACTCCAACGAATGACCGTCACTGGCCATAGAAGAGTCGCCAGTGGTGATGATCTCCAGAGTAATCCGGTAAAAAAAAACCTGCCCGAAGGCAGGTTATCAAGCGGCGGACAAAGCCGCCTCACCAGGAAAGGACCACACATGAATAACATTTATAAGCTAGCATAAATCAGGCCATAAATTAACGTGGAGACTGTTCCGAGCTTGAAAGGTGTAAGTTGTTTTTGCTATTCGCCTTGATGGCGTTTACCGGCGGCGATCATATCGCCCGCTTAATCGATATGAACGGTCATGTCGTGCGGCAATGGCGTGACGCCGGTTATCACAGCACCTTGCTCGATCCGGCCGTCAATGGCGGCAAGCCGGGACAGGTGTTGGTGACGCTGAAAACGGTGGCGGGTGAAGGCACCGAGCTGTTACCGGGGCTGGCCAGTCGGCGGGTCGCCAAAACCGTCGGCGAACTGGATTGGGACGGCAATGTGGTCTGGCGCTTCGGCGATCAAGCGCCCGGCGGCGCGGCGCTGCAACATCATGACTGGGCACGGCTGGGCAATGGCAACACTTTCATCGACGAGGGCCAGCACGGTCGTTTGTTTCAGGTCACACCTAGCGGCGATATTGTCTGGGAATATGTCAATCCTTACCCCAGAATCGACCAGGATTCAGGGTCGGGGCGGGCAATTGTCAATCGTCAGCTTTACCGTGCGCAACCGGTTCCCTATGGCTGGGTTCCATCCGGTGTCGAGCATACGGAACAGGCAGTGGCGCCACCGGCAATCGATGATTTCAGAATGGCACCGACAGCAGCCGTGGATCAGGCTTCTTGACGGAGGACGTGTTGGTTCATCAGCAGCCGATCAACAGTGACTGCTGTGTCGCGCACAGACTAGGAGCCTGTCCGAGAATAGACTGATCTACTGCGGCCTAGCCGGATTGGCTGTATTTTCCGATCATTCTCGTTAAATAGAACCACTATTCGCCTCAAATGATCGAAAAATCCATCTCAATCAGTCTCGCCCTCGTAACGATCGCTATTCTCGGACAGGCTCCTAGGCGTGCGTGACCCGGTTTGTTCACGGTTCTTGTTTTGGTATGGAAATTGTTTGTCCGACGGTGAAGCCGTTTCTTTATAACCATTTTGCCAAACCTAATTTAGCCAGAGATGTGATGACTGTTTGCCGTGCGGTGTCGGGAAATCCGATTTTTTGTGGTATTGCCGTGTCCGGTGCTGTCCGTCGTTTCGCTTTATGTTTACGCCATGCGTCCGGGCGCGTTTGTTTTATTGGTTTATGGCTGTTCTGTTTGGCGTTGGTAACCGGCTGTGCGGTCGATAAAAAAAACTTTGCGTCGCCGATTGATCTGCCTGAAACGTTTTCCCGTCCGGGAGATGCGACAACGCCCGATCAGTGGTGGCAGAGCCTTGACGACCCAAATCTTGAACGTTTGATCGCTCTGGCATTACGGCGCAATCTCGATCTTTTGGCGACCTTCAACCGCCTGGAGCAGTCCCGGGCGGTGGCGGTAAAAGCCGGATCTGAATTGGTGCCGCAGGTCAACGGCGTGGCCAATGCCAATGGCGCGTTGGGCGACCGCACCGCTCATTCGCTGCTGGGCGATTTTTCAACCGCGTTTACCGCCAGTTACGAACTGGATCTGTGGGGCCGGATTCGTTCCGGGCTTAAAGCCGCCGAGCTGGATATCGCGGCGGCGGAGATGGATACCTACAGCGCGGCGATTTCGCTGACCGCGGAAATCGCCTCGGTCTGGTACCAGTGGGTTGAGCAACAGCAATTGCTGCGTTTGCTGAATGCTCAGATTGAAACCAATAAACAGTATGTGGCATTGGTTCAGCAGCGTTTTCGTGCCGGTATCGCCACCCCGGCCGATGTGTTTCAGCAAAAACAGTTGTTGGAAGGGGTGTTCGGCGACCGTTACAGCATTCAGGCGCAAATCGATGTTCTGCACAACCGGCTGGCGATTCTGTGCGGTGTGACGCCCGATCAATTGACGCTGGATGAGCCTGAGGCTTTTCCGGAGTTGACCGAGTTACCGAAAACCGGCTCGGTCAGCGAGCTGATCGCCCGGCGTCCGGATATCCGCAAAAGCTATTACCGGCTGCAAGCCGCCGATTTGCGCATCGCTGCTGCAGTCGCCGACCGGCTGCCGAAAATCAGCCTGTCCGCCAGTCTCGATACCCGCTCGCCCGACCTGAGCGGTCTGTTCAATAACTGGCTGGGCACCTTGGCCGGCAATATACTGCTGCCCCTGATTGACGGCGGGCGGCGCGTCGCGGAGGTCGAGCGTAATGAAGCCCTGACTCGGGAAGCACTCAACGACTACGGCCAAACTATTCTTATAGCGATCAATGAAGTGGAAAACGCCCTGGCGCGGGAAATCCGGCAGCATCTGCGCCTGGCGAGTCTGAAAACCCAATTAAGTTACCTAACGGATGCCAACATGAATATCGCTCAACGCTCGGCTTACGGCGCGTTTGATTTTCTCAGGATTTTATCGACCTTGAACAGCTTGCAAGCCATGCAGCGCAGTCTGGTGCGCGCCCAGCGGGAGCTGATTGCGTTCCGAATCGATTTATACCGCGCCCTGGCCGGCGCCTGGCCATTGCCGCAAGCGCAGCGTATGGGAGCCGCGGCTCATGGTTGAACAAACGCGCAAAGCTAAAAAGCTTTGGCCGTCGCTGGTATGGTTTGCATTGATTTTGCTGCTCAGTACCGCGCTGTCTGTTTACTGGCTGAACCATCAGCCACGCGCCGCCAGAGGGCCAGTCGAGCCAAAAATCGCCCTGGTGACCACGCTGATGCCCGAGCCCATGGCGTTTGTGCCGCATATCCAGAGTTTTGGCCCGGTGATTCCGGCGCACAGCGTCGAACTCAATGCCCGGGTGGAAGGTATTGTGCTGGCCACCGGCGCAAACTATATCGAAGGCGGGCGGGTCAAGCGTGGCGAGGAACTGATCCGGCTGGATCCCACCGATTACCAACTGCGTTTGCAACAAGCGGAAAATGATCGGGTCAAGGCGCAATTCAACCTGAAGCTGGAGCTGGGCCAGCAAGCCGTCGCCAAGCTCGATTATAAGATGCTAGGCGACAACCTGGACGAGCTGGGCACCCAGCTGGTGTTGAGAAAACCGCATCTGGAAGCGTCGAAATCGGCCTTGAGCGCGGCCGAAGCCTTGCTGAGCCAAGCCAGAATCAATCTGCAGCGCACCCGGATCAGCGCGCCGTTCGATGCCGTGGTTACCGAGCGTAACGCTCAAGTCGGTTCCCGGGTCACCACCGCATCCGCAGGTACGCCATTGGCGCGCTTGGTGGCTACCGACCGGTTCTGGATCGATGTTTCCTTGCCGGTCGATAAACTGCGCTGGCTGGACATACCCGATTTCAACAGTGCCAAAGGTTCTTCGGTAAAAATTTATTTTGATAATGGTTGGGGCAAAGACCGCTATCGCGAAGGCGTGATCAAGCGCCTGAAAGCAGCGGTCGAGCCGGAAAGCCGGATGGCCAAACTGATTGTTGAAGTCGAGGATCCGTTGGCGTTGCAGCCGGAAAACCGCGATTGGCCGAAAATGATGCTCAACACCCTGGTGCGCGTCGAAATCCAAGGCAAACCGTTAACCAACGTCGTTAAGCTGCCGGAAAATGTCGTTCATGAGGGCGACAAACTGTGGCTGATGAATCATCAGGGCACACTGGATATCGCCGCTATCGCGCCGCTATGGCATGAACGCGGTCAGGTTTTTATCGATGCCGAGCAATTGCCGGCGGGCGCGCAGGTGGTCGCCAACAATCTGCCCGCTCCAGTACCCGGTATGCGCTTGCGTAGCGATGCGCAGACGTTAGCGCTTGAAGTCGAGCCAGCTCATGTCAACTAACCGTCCCGTGGCCTTTATGGTCAGACACTCGGTGGCCGCCAATCTGGCCATGTTGCTGTTGATTATCGGCGGCTGGTTTTCTCTGCGGCACATTCATCAGGAAGTTTTTCCCTTTTTTGACCTGGATCAGGTCATGATTACCGTGGCCTATCCCGGCGCCGGCCCCGAAGAGGTGGAAGCGGGCATTGTCCTGGTGATCGAGGATGCTATCAGTAGCGTGGAAGGCATCGATGAAGTCGAAGCCGTGGCCACGGAGGGTCTGGCCACGGTCACGGTCAATGCCTTGCGCGGCGTTGATTTACAGCGGCTGGCGCTGGATTTACAGAAACAGGTGGACCGCATTACCACCTTGCCGCTGGACGCCGAGCAGCCGGAAATCACCATTGCTTCCCGACTAAGGCCGTTGATGGAAGTGGTGTTGTTCGGCCATGCCGAGGAGCGCGTGTTACACCAGATGGCCGAAAGCGTACGTGACCGGCTGTTGCAAGATCCCAGCATTTCCCAGGCGGAACTGAGCGGCATCAAGCCGTTGGAAATCAGCATCGAAGTCAGCCAGGAAAATCTGCGCCGTTACCGTTTGTCGCTGGGCGATATTGCCAGAAGAATCGCCGCCGCCAGTATCGATCTGCCTACCGGCAGCATCAAAACCGAAGCCGGGGAAATTCTGATCCGCATGAAAGAGCGGCGCGACTATGGCCAGCAATTCGCCCGCATTCCGATTGTCACCACCGGTGCGGGCAGCCAGGTTTATCTGGGCGATATCGCCACCATCAAAGACGGCTACGATCAAAGCGATTATTATGCCGTTTATGACGGCAAGCCGGCGGTGATGATTCAGCTGTACAACGTCGGCGACCAGACGCCGACCGAAGTGTCCGATTCGGTCAAGCGCGTTCTGGCCGCGTTGCGCCCGGAAATTCCCGCAGGACTCACGGTCAAAATTCGTCGCGATTCCTCCGACGATTACCAGCAGCGCATCGATTTACTGCTGCGCAACAGCGCTATGGGGTTGGTGCTGGTACTGGTCACCTTGGCGGTGTTTCTGGAACTGCGTCTGGCCTTTTGGGTGATGACCGGCATTCCCATCGCCTTTATAGGCAGTTTTCTGCTGTTGCCAAGCATCGGCGTCACCTTGAACATGGTGTCGCTGTTCGCTTTTATCATCGCCCTGGGCATTGTCGTCGATGACGCTATCATCATCGGTGAAAATATCTATCACTATCTTCAGGAAGGGCTCAAGCCCATGGACGCGGCGATCAAAGGCGCTGGCGACATGGCGGTGCCGGTGACGTTCAGCATTCTGACCAATATCGCCGCGTTCATGCCGGTTCTGTTCATTCCCGGCATGACCGGCAAGCTATTCATGATGATTCCGCTGGTGGTGATCACCGTGTTCCTGTTGTCGTTGGTGGAAAGCCTGTTCATTCTGCCCAATCATCTCAGTCATGTCGGCAAACCCAAGGCTCATGGCCTGGAAGCCTGGATTCATCAGCGTCAACAAGCGTTCAGCCATGTGTTTCGGGATTGGGTCAAGCACCGTTATGGCGGTTTTCTCGATTGGGCGCTGGCGCATCGCGGGCTGATTGCAACGCTGGCGACGGCGCTGTTGATGGCGACCTTTGCTTACGTCGCCAGTGGCCGAGTTGGTATCACCGCGTTTCCGAAAACCGAGGCTGATTTCGCGCGGGTGTCGCTGGCCATGCCATTCGGCACGCCGGTGGCGAAAACCGAAGTCGCCGTACAAACCTTGACTGCCGCCGCCTACCAGATCGCCGAATCGATTCCCGGCGGCGACCGGCTGCTGATCGGCGTATTCGCGGAAATCGGCTCCAGCAGCCCGGGCACGCTCGCTGGCGGCCATATCGCCAATGTCCGTGCCTATCTCGCACCGCCCGATGTGCGCGAAAAAATTATGAGTACCGATGAATTCGCCCGCCGCTGGCGTCAGGCCGTGGGCGAAATCATTGGCGCGGAATCGGTGGTGTTCGAATCGGATTTCGGCGGCCCCGGCGCGGGCGCGGGCATTACCGTGGAGCTCAATCACCGTGACAGCGACACCTTGAGCGCGGCCAGTCAGCAACTGGTCGAGCTACTTGAGTCTTACCCGGCCACGGTCAATGTCCGCAATGAATTCAGCGCCGGTAAGGAACAGCTGGATTTCACCTTGCTGCCGGAAGCCCGCAGTCTGGGACTGAGCGCGCAAACGATCGCCCGCCAGGTGCGCGATGCGTTTTACGGCGCGGAAGTATTGCGTCAGCAACGCGGGCGCAATGAAGTGAAAGTCATGGTTCGGTTGCCGGAACAGGAGCGGGTTTCCCTGAACCATGTCGATGGCTTGCTGTTGTGGACGGAGGCCAGAAACGAAATTCCGCTGAAAGAGCTGGTCAGGATCGAGCGCGGCCGGGCCTATACCCAGATCAACCGCCGCGATGGCCGCCGCATTATCCGGGTCAGCGCCGATGTCGGTCCGAGCGGGCGCGTTGGCGATATTATCAATGACCTGAAAATTTCCGAATTACCCAAGCTGGCGGCGCAGTTCCCCGGTCTGCAAACCAGTTTTCAGGGCAAGCAGGCGGAAATGGCGAAAAGCATGAACAGCCTGAAGCTCAGTTTCCTGTTGGCCTTGCTGGTTATCTATGGCTTGCTGGCCATTCCGTTCAAAAGTTACACATTGCCTTTGATCGTGATCGTCACCATACCGTTCGGCGCGATCGGCGCGATTTTCGGCCATTTATTGATGGGGTATGACATTAGCATCATCAGCGTGCTGGGCATTGTCGCCCTGTCCGGCATTGTCATCAACGATTCGTTGGTGTTGATCGAATACGCCACCGAACGCCGTCACAAAAATCCAGACATAACCGCCCTGGCGGTGATCAAAATCGCCGCCATTCAGCGTTTTCGGCCCATTGTACTGACTTCCCTGACCACCTTTTTCGGCGTCATGCCGATGATTCTGGAAACCTCCAAGCAAGCCAAGTTCCTGATTCCCATGGCCATCTCGATTGGCTTTGGCATTTTGTTCGCGACCGTCATTACCCTGGTGTTGATTCCGGCGTTGTATCTGCTGATCGATGACGTGACCGGTTTGCGCGCCCGCGACTCGCGGCCAGCCGCCGATGCCGCGACCCCGGAGCTGGATTAGCAAAGTCTTTTTTACCGTCCATTACTTTATGAGGATGCCCCATGCAAAAACACGTACTGACGTTCACCGCTTTGTTGCTGGCCGCAGGATCTACACAGGCGCAACAAGTGCCGGTCGATGCGCCCAAACCGCCGCTGGGCTTTTTTGTCACCAGCAAGGGGCCGGGCGATGGCGCCAAACTGGGCGGTTTGATCGGCGCCGACGCCCATTGCCAGCAACTGGCGGCCGCGGTCGGCGCCGGCAATCGCACTTGGCGCGCCTATCTGAGCACGCAGGCGATTGGCGACCAACCGGCGGTCAATGCACGGGATCGAATCGGCAACGGCCCGTGGGCCAATGCCGCCGGCGTGATTATCGCCAACGATGTCGCGCATCTGCATGGCGACACGCTGGAACTGGCGCAACTGGGCAATAACCTGCACCGGCGCACCGTTTTAACGGAAACAGGCGAGCCGGTCAACGGCGTCGGCGACAAGCCTAACCAGCACGACATTATCACAGGCTCCAAGCCGGATGGCACGGCTTACACCGATGCCGCCGACCACAGCTGTCAAAACTACAGCAGTAACGGTGAGGGTACTGTACGGGTCGGCCATCACGACCGGACCAACGGTGGGCGAACCGGCGGCAATGTATCCTGGAATTCCACCCACGACAGCCGGGGTTGCAGTCAGGACAATCTGGTCAGCACCGGCGGTGCGGGCTTGTTTTACTGTTTCGCCGCCGATTGACATACGTTGAATTTTTTCATCGAATCGGGCCGTTCAGAAATGCCCTGAACGGCTTGCTGCCAGAGCGCTTACGTTACTGTTTGGCGTTTGGCGTTTGGCGTTTGGCGTTTGGCCAGATCTTCAGGCCGCGCTGGCTA
Organism: Methylococcales bacterium; assembly: GCA_032251045.1. Lineage (GTDB taxonomy): Bacteria > Pseudomonadota > Gammaproteobacteria > Methylococcales > Methylomonadaceae > JAVVEW01. The sequence continues at coordinate 35,326 of JAVVEW010000006.1, read as the reverse complement.
TTTGCAATGGGTAATAAGGCGGTTATGTGTTGGCAGTTATACTAGCCTAGGCTAAAACAAGGCGGTAACGCTGGCTTTTCGTTACAATAACCACAAGATAACTACTGCTGTATAAGAACAAACGCTTGTGGAACTTGCTTATTCAAAAAAATCACCGCCCCGTCTGGGCCTGGACTGGTCGGTCACGTTCGACAAGGCGCAAAAACTTCCCCCTGACACTCTGATATATGTACTCGATGCCGCAAACATCATTATTGAAATTGGCGGCGCCTGGGATGGCTTTGCCGCACACAACGATGGTTATGCAGTGTTTGCGAAAAATGTCATTGGCAGCACTTTTACCGACTTTATCAGTGGCCGCGTGACCCGGCAATACTGGCTGGACTTGTTTGTTCTGATTCGAACGGTCAAAAAACCGGTCGCGCTGAATTATCGCTGTGATTCGCCGTATGAAAAGCGTATTTTTCGCATGACTTTACAGCCGGAAGCCGAGGATAAGCTGCGCTTGATATCCACTTGTGTGCTGACCGAGCGCCGGCCACGGCCTTTATTCTTTCACACTGCCAAGCAGCGTTCCCGGCATACCTTGTTGCGCTGTAGCCAGTGCAATGGTATTCAGCATCATGGTCAATGGCTGGAGGCCGATGAGTTTGCCAAACGGCAGCGCGGTTCCCAGTGGTCGGTAGTTTATGGCTTGTGTCCGCCGTGCCGCGAGCAATTTACCTTAGCCGGTGCCAAGCTTCGGCACTAAGGCGGAATGGGTTTTTGCGATATGCAAAGCCAAGCACGTCGAAGGCAAGCATCTATCCCCCAACCCTCCTTGAGCAATCCGCCTAGGCGCCTCGCCCGCACTGAGCGCGGCCAGAATGGCTGCGCCCGCTGGACAATGCTCCAGGGGTCTGAATCATGACAGTTTGACGGCATTTTCTGGCGTCAGCGTTCACGCCTAAAAGACGCGCTGTCGAAGGCGCCCTGAAAATGCCCCCCCTTTGAAAAAAAGGAGTGAGGGGGAGAGGCAGGCGGATTGCTTTGCATTTGCCGGTTAAAGGCGGATAATTTGCTGGCACAGAACGGCTAAATCCATGTCCACTCCTCCCCTCAGGGCTTTTCATCTTTATATCCGCATGCACTATGAATTAGATTAAAACAACGCAACCTGCCGCCTTGTGCGGTGATTTAGACTCGAATGTGCTGGAAAAGTACATTCATGACGGTTAGTTTCATTCCGGAGGTTTCTTCGCATTATGGCGCGAAACTCAAAAGCATTAGTCCCAGCGGCTACTGAACAGGCCGATGCGGCTACTCACACGTCTGCCCCCGACCACTTTGACGGCTATGTGGTCGCGTTAGGCGCTTCTGCAGGCGGTTTAGATGCCTTAGAGCGCTTTTTTGACGAATTGCCGGCCAATACGGGCGCGGCCATCGTAGTGATTCAGCATCTTTCGCCCGACCACAAAAGCATGATGGATAACTTGCTGGCGCGGCATACGCAAATGCCAGTGTCCATGGCTGAAAATGGCATATCCATCCAGGCCAATCATGTGTATCTGATTCCGCCGGGCAAGAACATGACCATTGCAGGTTCGGAGTTGTGCCTGGTTCCGAAAACGCCGCACGGCCTCAGTTTACCCATTGATTTGTTTTTGTCATCATTGGCAAAAGTGCGTCGCAATCGCTGCGTGGCGGTGATTTTGTCCGGCACCGGTTCCGATGGCACGCGCGGCGGTGTGGCGATTAACGATGCCGGTGGGTTCTTGTTGGCGCAAACGCCGGAGTCGGCCAAATTTGATGGTATGCCGCGCAGTATTATCGCTACCGGTTTTGTTGACGAAGTGCTGCCGCCTGAGCTGTTGGCCAGTCGAGTCGCCTCGCATATCAACAATACGCATCCGCTAAAAGTCAAAGTCGTGACTGACGACGATGAAGACAGCACCGAAAATCCTATGGAAGGGATTTTTCATTTGCTCTATCAAATCGGCGGCATCAACTTTAAGGATTACAAGCCGACCACTGTGATGCGTCGTATCGAGCGCCGGATGCAGGTGCGGCATGTGCGTGAGCTGTCCGATTATCTGACTTTGCTGGAAAATGATCGTACTGAGCTGCATACCTTAAAACGCGATACGCTGATTACCGTCACCAATTTTTTCCGCGACCAGGAGAGCTTCAAAGTTCTGCAAGAGGAGGTGATGGATCGTCTGGTCAAAGAGCACAGCGATGGTCAACCGATTCGTTTCTGGGTGGCCGGTTGCTCCACCGGTGAAGAGCCTTACAGCCTGGCGATGTTGTTCGCCGACGCCTGTGAACGCCATAAACGCTGGCCGCAATTGAAAATATTCGCCACCGATGTGGAGCAGCAATATATCGACTTTGCCAGCGCTGGAGTGTATGCCGAAGGCATTGTCAACGAAATTACCCCGCACCGCTTGGAGCGTTTTTTTACCCGCAACGGCAATCAATTCGTCATTAAAAGCGATATTCGACAGCATATTGTTTTTGCCCGCCATAATGTTCTTGAAGACCCGCCATTCACCCGGATGGATTTGGTCAGTTGCCGTAACACTTTGATCTATTTTGAGTCGCAAGCTCAGGACAAGGTCTTGCTGCGTTTTCAATATGCCTTGAAGCATAACGGTTTTTTGTTTTTAGGCTCCAGTGAATCCTTAGGCATGGTGCATAAAGATTTTGCTGTGATCAGTGCCAAGCACAAAATCTATCGCTTGCTGCGCCCGGTTAACTTGCCGATGGACTTCAAAAACGGCCCTAAGCGCGATGTCAGCCGGCTACGGGTCAGCACTTTGCCGCATGAAAGCCGCTGGACGCCGGAAGGCGGTTTGGTTGATAGCGGTCTGGCCGAGTTGTTGCGCGGTTATGCGCCGCCCGCTTTGTTGATCAACGAAGATCGCGAGTTGATCCACGTCTATGGCGATGCGCAGCGTTACATGCGCATTCCCGAAGGTGCGGCAAGTCTTGAGATTTCTAAACTGCTGGTGGGCAAGCTGGCGCCGGTGGGTATCGCCTTGCTGCATAAAGTGACCAAGGACAATGTGCCGCTGCGTTCGGAGCTGCAGATTTTCAATCCAGCCACCCATGCGCACGAGATGGTGCGGGTAATGGTGCGGCCGGTGGCCGATAAAACCACGCCCACCCGGCATTTTTTAATGGTGTTTGAAGCGCAGACCAACGCCAGCTCGCCGGTCACTGCGGATGCTATCGACGTCAGCGCCGTGGCCAATGAGCGCATTCATAGCCTGGAGCGGGATTTATCGGTAACGCGCGACAGCTTGCAGGCCACCATCGAAGAGCTGGAAACCTCCAATGAAGAATTGCAGGCCACCAATGAAGAATTGATGGCCTCCAATGAGGAATTGCAAAGCACTAATGAAGAATTGCAGTCGGTCAACGAGGAGCTTTACACCGTTAACGCCGAAAACCAGGAAAAAATCGATATTCTCAATCGTTTGAACGCGGATTTGGAAAACATGACCCAAGCGGCGCTGATTCCAACCTTGTTTGTCGATCAGGAGTTGAAATTAACGCGCTTCACACCCGAGGCCAGCAAAGTTTTCCGTATTCGCGAGGGTGATGTGGGTCGGCCTCTTGACGATTTTTCCCATCAAATGGATTATCCGGGTTTTATCAATGATTTGCATCGGGTTATGAGCAACGCTTCGTTGATGGAGCGCGAAGTCAAAACGCACGATGGTCATTGGTATTTGTTGCGTGCTTTGCCCTATATCGATAGGCCACATAATATCCGTGGCTTGGTGATTACGCTGTTTGATATGACCTATCTTAAGGATATGCAGCATTTGCAAAGTATTGTGGACTCCTTGCCCGAGCATGTCGCGGTGTTGGATAACACAGGACGTATCACCTTGGTCAATGAGGCTTGGCGCTATTTTGTTGAGCACAATGGTGGCCGTGGTCTGGCGCGCAGCGGGCCGGGCGAGAACTATCTGGAGGTATGTCAGGGAGGCGAGGGCCTTGATGTGGATGTTGCCCATCAAGTGCAAAGTGGCATTCGTAACATCCTCAAAGGCCAGCAAGACAGTTTTTCAATCAAATACTCCTGTCATAGCGCTGATCAACAGCGCTGGTTTTTGATGTATGCGGCGCAGGTTCGGCATGTAAACAAAGGGGTGGTGATAAGTCACATTAACATTACTGATTGGGATCAAGGTGAGGCGGATGACACACCCAGAGCATAAGAAATTGACCACAACCATGACGACCGAAGAACAGCGTCAGCGTGCTTTAGAGGCCTTGCGCAGCGGTGATTTTGATTTTGCCCTAACAGCCATTCAATGCGGTGAGGCCAGTATCGGCGAGATGGTTGAAGATCTGAAAATCTATCAAGCTGAACTGGAAATACAAAACGAAGAGCTGCGCGAGAGTCAAGTGCGTCTGGAGCAAGTGAGGCGTCGTTTCAGTGATTTGTTCATGGCATTGCCGCAGCCTGCTTTGGTCATCGACAAGCAGGGCGTGATTCAGGAATCTAACCTGGAGGCGGAGCGGCGTTTCGGGTTGCGTCGCTATGAGTTGCGCTCGCATTTTCTGCCACGATTGGTGCATAAGCAGGATCATGCACGGTTAAGCAGCTTTATCGGTTTGGCATTTGCGGATGGACTTGGGATGATTCACCAAATCGGCATGTTAAGCGCCGACCGGCAGGTGTTTTTTGCCAATGCGCACGCTCAACTGTTGACGGTCGGGCCGGATGAGCCACCGCAATTGATTGTCACGATTCTCGATCAAACCGAGCAGATGGCGCAGCGCAGTGCGCTGGATGCGGGGCGGCGTAAGTTTCAGGCCTATTTTACCGAAGCACCGGTGGGCATGGCCACTGTGGATCTGGATAAAACCTGGCTGGAGGCCAATGACAAACTGTGCGAACTGCTGGGCTACAATCAAGCCGAACTGCGCGGTTTGACCTGGCTGGATGTTACGCATCCTATGGACCGCTCCAGAGAGCTTAAAACCTATCAGCAGGTGATGCGCTATCAGCGCGAAGACTACCAGCTCGATAAACGTTTTGTGCGCAGCGATGGCTCGCTGCTGGAGGCGCATGTCGCCGTGGCTGCGGTCAGAACGGCGGAAGGTCATCTGGATTATCTGATCAAGATTGTGGAGGATATTTCACAACGCAAGCGTGTTGAGCGTGAGCGCGACTTGTTGATTGAACGTAATCAGGCTTTATTGCAGCTGACCACGCAGGCCCCCGGCCAGACAGAAGTTGAATTGCTGCGTTTTGCCTTGCAGCAAGCCGAGCGCTTAACCCGTAGTGGTATTGCGTATGTGCATTTTGTTAATGATGATCAAGAAACCTTGACGTTAGGTGTTTGGTCGCAACAGACATTGGCGCAATGTCAGGTGGTCAGTGATAGTCATTACCCCTTGTCGGAAGCTGGCGTGTGGGCGGATTGCGTGCGCCAGCGGCAAACCGTTATTCATAATGACTACCACAAATTGGCCAATAAAAAAGGCTTGCCGGAAGGTCATGTGCCGCTGAGCCGACATATCAGCACGCCGGTGCTGGATCACGAGCGGGTGTTTATGATCATGGGGGTTGGCAATAAGGTGGAGCCTTACAACGATGGCGATAAGGTGCTGCTGGAAATGCTGGCCAACAACACCTGGGCGCTGTTGCAGCGCAATCGCTCGCAACGCTTGCTGGAACTGCATTCGCAGGTGTTTCGGCAAAGCCAGGAAGCGGTGATGATTACCGATGCCGATCGGCGTATTATTTCCGTCAATGAGGCGTTTACCAAAATCACCGGTTACCGTGCCGAGGAAGTGCTGGGCAAAGACCCACGCCTACTGAAATCTGGCCAGCATTCAGCGGCTTTTTACCAGACCATGTGGCAACAGCTTGAGGAAAGCGGGTATTGGCAGGGTGAAATCTGGAACCGGCGCAAGGATGGCCGTCTGTACCCGGAATGGTTGGGTATCAGTGTTATCCATGACAAGAACGGCAAGATTACCGAATATATCGCGGTGTTCAGCGATATCAGTGATTACAAGAACGCACAGCAGCGCATCGAGCATTTGGCGCATCATGATCCATTGACCGGCCTGCCTAACCGCTTGTTGCTGCGTGACCGTTTTCAGCAAACCATCGCCCACGCTAAACGTCATAATGGCATAACCGGCCTGTTATATCTGGACCTGGATCATTTCAAAAATATCAACGATACCATGGGCCATCCTGCAGGGGATCGCTTGTTGCTTGAAACGGCGCAACGGTTACGCGGCTGTATCCGCAGCAGTGACACGGTGAGCAGGATTGGCGGTGATGAGTTTATTGTATTGTTAAGTCACCTGCACAGTGAAGCCAATCTGATTGAAATCGCCGGCAAAATTCTGCACGCCTTGGCGCAGCCGTATGAGCTGGAATTCAATCAATTTACCGTGTCATGCAGTATGGGGATCAGTATTTACCCTGATGATGGCGAGGATTTCGATTCACTGTTGCAAAAAGCCGATACCGCGTTATATCAAGCTAAAAATCGCGGCCGCAATAATTATCAGTTTTTTACCGACGAAATGAATCAACGCCTGGCGCGGCAGATGCGTTTGGATAGTTACATGCGCCAGGGGCTGGACCTGGGACAGTTTTATCTGGCTTATCAGCCGCAGATTGAGTTGGCCACGGGCGATGTATTGGGCGTGGAGGCGTTATTGCGTTGGCACCATCCCAAGCTGGGACAGGTGGGGCCGGCGGAATTTATCGGCGTGGCCGAAGACAGCGGATTTATTATCGAGCTGGGCGAGTTTGTTTTGCGTTGCGCTTGTCGGCAGGCGCGGTTGTGGCTTGACTTGGGCGTGCCATTGACGATGGCGGTCAACGTCTCTTATGTGCAATTCAATCGCGTCGATTTGCGGCCTGTGATCGAGCATTGTTTGCAAGAGAGCGGTCTGCCGCCGCATTATCTGGAGCTGGAGCTAACCGAATCCATTCTGGCCGCAGACCCGGATAAGGTGCTGGACGTGGTGCAGGGCCTGCAACGACAAGGTGTGAGATTTGCCGTGGATGATTTCGGTACCGGTTATTCCAGCTTGAGCTATTTGAAGCGTTTTGCCGTTGATAAGCTTAAAATTGATCAGTCGTTTGTTATGGATGTGCCTTCGGACAGTGAAAACGTGGCCATTGTGGAAACCATCATCAATCTGTCCAACAATCTCGCCATGCAATGTATTGCCGAGGGCGTTGAAACCGAATCCCAGGCAACCTTTTTGCAGTCACTAGGCTGTCAGCAAGCGCAAGGGTATTGGTTTGCCAAACCCATGTCCGCAGAGCAGATTGAGGCTTTTGTGAGACAGCAGAGGCAATCGAAGCCCGCTTCGTGAGCTAACATTAGGTTGGTGTTTGCCGCCTGAAGAATTTCCCTCAATCCCCTTTTGAAAAAGAATGAAGCCGGTCAAGCAGGCGCTTTTCGGTCAAATGGTGGCTGACGTATTCATGCACTTGTCAGATAGGCCAGTACGGCTTGCGCGACTTGTTCGGTGGGGTCGGGGCGCGGGTAATGATAGGGATGGTAGGGCGGTCTAAGTGGTTGGATCAAGCCATGATGCTGCATGTTGCCGATAATGGCCCGGTGATAGCTTTCAGTGGTGGTTTCGGTCAAATCCACCCACACCGGCTTGCCGGTGAAGGTGGCCTCGGAACACATGGATAAGGAGTCGCCGGTGACGATGCAATAATCGGCATGAGCTAGCAGTGCTGGGTAGTGATCTGCGTCGGCATGTTGCCAGTGTTGTGCGCTAAGCGGCAGGTCGGATAGGTCGTCGAGCAAGGTCTGCCAGGCTTCAGGCGGGGTGCGGCGGCTGTCGCTCAACCATAAGCTACCGCCAAATTGTTGCCAGAATTGACGTAGCCGGGCGGCGAGCGCGTGGGCGTGCTGCCGGTCGAAGCCAAAGCAATAGCGGGTGTTGCCGCCAATCAACACCGCAGTGAGTGGTCGGGGCAGGTTGGCAAAGTCAGCGGCATGGCGGGCGCGGGCGTGTTGCAGACGGGCGTCAGTCATGGTGTGTGGCACGCAGGGAAGATGAATGATGCCTTTGCCGTGTAGTTGTGGGGAGGCGATGAGGTGGTAATCCCACAGCCGTGGGTGTGGAGTATCGGGCAAAATGGAGGCCAGAAATACGCTGCATACCGGGACGGGAAGGCTGGTCGCCAGCTCGGCAACGGCGGCGGTGGTTTCTTCACCGGTACCATTGATGAGAATGATGTGGCTGGGCTGGCTGTCGTGGCAGTGTTCAAGCCGCGCTTGAAGGTAAGCGCGTGTTAACGCATCGGGTCTTGGGATGGTGTGTACAGGAAAGTTCAGGCGTTGCGCCAAACCTTGGCGGGCGCGCAGTTCGCCAGTGTAGTCGCTATCGACGATCCAGGTCTGTGGGGTGACGCTCATGACTGTTCACTAATGGCCTGTGCAGCTATGGCCCCTTGGGCAAGAGCATTGGGGACGGATTGATGCCAGGGGCTGGTGATATCACCGATGGCATAGATATTGGGGTGCGAGGTTTGCTGTCGGTGGTTGGTGGTCAGATAGCCTTGCGCGTTTTGCGCCAGATTGAGACCTAGTTGGTGCAGAAAGGCACTGTTCGGTGTATAGCCCAGCCTGGGGAACAGCCAGTCGGTGATCACCGTACTTTGGTCGCTTAGGTCAATGGCCAGTTGCCGGTCAAGCAGCCGTAGTGCGCTGAGATGCGCAGGTCGATGCAGAATGATGCGCCGGTTGCTATGCCAGGTTTCAATTTGTCTGCGAATGGCGGGGCGTGCGTTGAGCTTGCCACGTATCACTAAATGCACCGTAAGACCTGCGTTGACCAAGTCGGCAGTGGTGTAACAGGCATTGTCACCGCCACCGAGCACCACAGCGGTTTGGCCGGGGTTGAGCGGTGCGGCGTTAAGGTGAGACAAGGGGTGAAAATGCACCTCCGGGCGCTGGCTCAGCAGTGCGTGACCGGTGCATTCCAATAGTGCTTCCGCGCCGATGGGGCGGATGCCGGTGGCAATAACCAGGTTACGGCAGCTAAGTTGTTGTTGAGGCGAATCCAGCCACAGGGCGAAACTGCCGTCAGGCTGAAGTTGGCAGCGCTTCAGTTGGCAGTCGCTGTGCAAGCGGATTTGTTCGCGGCGAATATGGTCGAGATAGTCATGTGCCAGTTGGTGGCTGGTTTGGTCGGGAAAGCCAAGAATCCAGCGATTGACACGATGCATGTTGGCCAGGCTACCACCGGGCGCAGGCGCTGAGTCCACAATCAGCGGTGTCAGCCCCAGCTGACGCAGCCATAACGCACAATTCAAACCGGCGGGGCCGGAGCCAAGGATGACGCTGTGAATGGAATCGGACATGGCGTTAGATGTTGGCTGGCGTGGGGTTGAGTGAGAAGTCGGCCAAGGTTTGCGTCCAGATGCTGGTTCGTCAGTTGAGTGGTGATGAGGCTGTGTCCGTCAAGCGGTCAGTTTATCCTTAACGGTTGTTTTGGCAAGCGGCCAGCCAATGATGCTGAGTGGCAAGCGTTGGCAGGTCACAGGCTTAGGCCAGTCTTGCCAGTGTTCTGCGAGGGCGCGCTGTGTCAGCGGGTGCTGATAATCAGGGGCAATTTCAGCCAGCGGTGCCAGCACGAAGGCGTCACGCAGAACATCGGCGCGGGGCAGGGTGAGCGCGTGACTGTCGATCATGTGCTGTTCATAAAGCAGCAGGTCAATATCCAGCGCACGCGGGCTGAATTTGCGGCTGTTGGCGGGGCGGCCTAGGGCAAATTCACTTTGTTTGAGGCGGCGCGCCAGTGTCCAGACATCCAGTGGTGTGGTCAGGCCAACCGCCAGGTTGTAATAGCAAGGCCCTTGATAACCGGAGGCGGGTGATTCGTATACACTGGACACGGTTAACGGGCCGAAGTGCTGCGTTAAAAAGCGTAGTCCCGCGCGCAGGGACGGGGCGCGCTTGAGATTGCTGCCCAGCCCCAGAAAAACTGTGTTCAGCTTTGCCATTGTCCGCGTGTGATGGTGACGCCTACATCGATGCCAGGGCCGATGGCGCCTTGTTTGTTCAGGTTAATGCGAACCCAGGGTACGGAAAATTCACGTTGAATGAGTTGGGCGACTTCTTCAATCAAGCGCTCAACCAGATAGCAGTCGCTTTGGGCGACGAAGTCAATCACTCGGTCGGAGATGGCTTTATAGTCTAGGGCGTGTTCGATGGCGTCACTGGCGGCGGCCTGGCGGGTGTCGGTGCCCATTTCAATGTCAAAAATCAAGGTTTGCTTTTGCTCGCGTTCCCAGTCGTAAATGCCAATAACCGTGGCGACTTTCAAGCCGCGAAAATAAACAATATCCATAAGTTAAGTCAGGTGAGATTAGTGTTGATGTTTTTGTTCAACCATACGGTCGATCAGGCTCATGACCGCGCCGCTGGCCTCTTCGCATTGCTGCATTTTGTCGACAATGTCGGCAATGAATGCCGATTGATTTTGCCAGTCTTGTCGTGAGGCCTGGTAAGCGGCGTGGGTGTAGTCGTGTACCTGGGCGTGCGGTCCTTTCAGTTGACTGTAGGCAGGTACGGTACGGAACTGTTCGTAGCCTAAGCCTTGTTCATACCACTTGCCTAATCGGCAGCTGTGGTGATCTACCATGATGGCATCGGCTGCCGGGCCGGGCTGGTTTTGCTGAATGGCCAGGTAGGCGTTTTGTTTATACAGCACATGATCGACTTTAGTTAACAGGGCAAAAGATCGGTCGGTGGCATAAGAAATGTGCTGGATCGAGGTTTGTGCATTGTCTGACAGGGTGCTGAACTGGCGATGAAAGTCGCTGACATTGGCGGTGATTTGTTCCGACAGGTCGGCGGAGTCATTGGCCTGACTTTGCATGTTGGAAACACTTTTGTTGAAGGTGTTCAAGATTTTTGCCACTTCCTGGGCGGCGTCTTTGGTGTGCTCGGAGAGGTTTTTGACTTCTTCGGCCACCACGGCAAAACCACGCCCATGATCACCGGCCCGGGCTGCCTCGATGGATGCGTTAAGCGCTAACAGGTTGGTTTGTTCGGCAATGCCGGTAATCATCGATAGTGAGTCGTTGATTTTGTGCGTGTCGCGTAGCAGGTTGTCGATCACCTGGGTCAAGGCATGAATGTTGCTGTTGATGTCTGCTAAGGCATGACTGATGTCGGTGACTTGCGTGAGGCTGGCGTCGGCGTTGGAGCCTGTGGTTTCGGCAATGGTTTTCAGTTTTTTCATTTCCTCGTTAATCGACAGCAGGTCTTGCTGGCTGGTTTTCAGATTGGTCAGCAGGTTGCGGGTGTTTAGCTCATGCAGGGCGGCGGAAAGGTTGTTTTTAGAAAGCAGTCGTGCGTTATCGGTCATGACTTTCAGGGCATGATTGATCGATTCCGCCGAGGTTTTTAACATGCCGGGGAAGCCTGCGCTTAGCGTGTGACGTTCGAAGTCGCCGCGTTCGGTGCATTTGAAGCTGGTGGTGATTTCCTTGAAATAGGCCTCTATCAGGTCCAGTAGTTCGTTGAGTTCCCAAGCCGTTTTGCCTAACTCGCCCATGCCTTTGAGCCCGGTGATACGGTGGTACAGTTCGCCCCGGTTGGCTTTGACCAGAGTGCCTTGAATGCTGTCAAGTACAGTGATGGCCTGATTGGCTTCACGAAACAGGGTAATGGCAAGGCCGATCAATACTGACATCAAGAGCAGTGTTAGCCAGGAAAAGTTATGTACGACCAGCTCGTAGCCAAGCTCAATACCGGCAACCAGGGCGATGCTCAGTGATAGTGCTTTAACCTTGCTTTTCAGAAAAGGAATGTTGGCGCTGCTGTGCGCGGATGCTTGATTTGTCATCACGATAGTCCTCTCAGGCTCCGTACAGATCCAGAATCAGGTGCGTATAGCTCTTAACACCGAGCTGTTTAATGGTGTCTTCCAGGTATTGCATGGAACGGTTAGGGGCTTCTTTTTTACTTGGGCTTTGTTGTTCGATGCTGAGCATTTGCTGATAAATGCGGGTCACGGTGTTGATCGCAGATTGCGGCGGTTTGCGTCGTACCGAGTAATAGCCCATGAGTTCGCCGTGACGATTGTAGTCGGGTGTGACATTGGCGAGCACCCAATAAAAGCTGCCGTCGGCAGAGAGATTTTTGACAAAACCAAAAAATTCTTCGCCTTGTTTCAGGGTATCCCACATGAAGCGGTACACCCCCCTTGGCATGTCAGGGTGCCGGATAATGTTGTGTTGTATGCCCAGCAAGGCGTTTTCTCGATAGCCGGCAATGTCCATGAAAATCCGGTTGGCATAGGTGATCCGGCCGGTAGTGTCGGTTTTGGATACGATAAAATCTTCAGCCGCCAGTTGCTTTTCGTGGTTATTGGGTGTGATGTTAGGTCTCATAGGCAAAGTTTAAGCGTTGGTTAGGCAAAAAAACGATTAACCCTCAATGTATATGGACAATTGTACTTGAAATATGCCATCAAGGTTATGTTAGACAGGGCGATAAGGGTTTTGGTGGCGCACTGTTTTCAGGAGTATCGTGGAAAATATCAGGCGTGTGAATCATGAATTATGAGGGTTTTCTGGGCGTAGACTTGATTGGAGGAGCGCCGTGGGTGTCGGGCGTTTCCGGTTGTGAGACGTCGGGTATCGAGGGTGTTAGCAGCTCGTCCAGAGTAAACGATGTTTCAGAAAACAGGCTGTCAAAATCATCAGCGCCGCTGCCTGGTGTGGCGCCTGACACTGTGGTATCGCCGTGCGCCCGGATACGTTTGAATTGAATCAGGCTATTGATGACGCTGTTCATTTCACTGAAGTGTGCCGGGTAACTGTCTTGCAATTTGTCCTGCATCAAGTCTTGCACCGCTTTAATCAGGCTGTTTTGATCTTCTGCCAACATGGTGGCCAGGCGGCGATGGGTGAGAAACACAAATAACATAAATAGCAGGCAGGTGGCGCCGATAATGATTGCGGTGGTTGTCAGTGACTCGGTCTGGCCGTTGTGCTCGGGCCAGAGCTCAACCGCAAGATGGCTTTGCGTTATAGGAATGCTGTGCTGAGGGGCGTTGCTGGCTAATTGATTGTTGCCTTGCTGGGCCAGCACCAGTTGACCTTGAGCCAGCCGTTGCAGACCGCCGGGAGCGGGAGTCAGTGATTGGCGGAACAGGTCGGTCAGGTGTTGTGCGGTGAGCGTGACCAGCAGTACCGCCACAGCTTGACCTTGGTTGTCATCGATGCGTTCACTGATCGCCAGATGGCGTGGCTCATGGTCGGCACCATGAATGGCGGGCAAAGTGGCTGTCTGGAAACTCTGCCGTACCATGGCCAAATCGGCAAGGCTTAAATCAGGATGCTCGGAGGGTGCTAAATCTTCAGGTGTGAGGATGCGCACCTGTACGACGTTGGGAATGATCGTCCGCAGGCGCTGTTCGGTTGCGGCAAATGCTGCTTGCGCATGGTTGGCCACGGCGTTTTTGAGTTCCGTTGTTTGGGCGATGCGGCTGATCAGCTGGCGATAAAGCTGAATTTCATGGCCCATAAGGCGTGCGCTTTGCTGGCCGAGTTGCTGATTTTGCGTGCTGCGTGCGTCTTCGATCTGGCCGTGATGCAGCCAGTAGGTGGTCAGGCCAGATAGGGCGATCAGTGCGGTGGCGATCAGCGTGAGCGTTAAAAAAATTCGCTGCATGGTCAAGACCTCGGAAGATAGCGTTGCTGAGTCATGACTCAGGTCATGAATGCTTTAGTGCTGGCCGGTGTGGCCAAAACCGCCGGCGCCACGTTCAGTAGGTGAAAACTCCTCGACCTGGACAAACGTGACGGGCGCGATCGGTACAAAAACCATTTGTGCGATGCGTTCGCCGATGTCTATGGTGTAGGCTTGCTGGCCGCGATTCCAACAGGAGATCATGATCTCGCCTTGATAATCCGAATCAATTAAGCCGACCAGGTTGCCCAGCACCAGGCCGTGTTTGTGGCCAAGACCGGAGCGTGGCAGTAATACCGCGGCCAGGCCGGGATCTTGAATGTGCAGGGCGAGGCCTGTGGCGATCAGTTCACAGTCGCCCGGTTGCAGCGTTAACGGCGCACTTAAACAGGCGCGCAGGTCAAGGCCGGCAGCACCGGGGGAGCCGTATTCAGGCAGTGGCAGGCTTTCGCCCAGGCGGGGGTCGAGGATTTTAAGTTGAATGGCGTGCATGATGTTCAGTGATCAGGGTGAGTAGTTGATAGGCCAGTAATTGTTTGCTTTGCAGTTCGAAGTGGCGTTGGCCATGATGCCAGTAAACGGTGGCGGCATTGTCGTCGCGCTCAAAGCCGCCGTGCCTGCCGCCGACGTGATTGGCGATGATCATGTCCAGTTTTTTGCTGTTGAGTTTGTTCAAGGCGTAGTCTTCCAGGTGTTCGGTTTCTGCGGCAAAACCCACAGTGAATGGGCGCCGGGTTGGCATTTGCGCGACATGGGCGACAATGTCCACGGTTTTCGTTAAGGTTAAGTTTAGCTCAGTGGCGTGTTTTTTGATTTTTTGGCTGGCGCGGTGTGCCGGCGTGTAATCGGCAACGGCCGCTGCGGCGATGAAAAGGTCACATTGTGGCGCCAGCGTGGTGACGTGTTGCAGCATGTCTTGAGCGGTTTGCGCCGGCCAGAGCTGAATGCCGGGGGGCGGCGTGATCGCTACCGGGCCGGAAACCAGGTCAACCTGGGCGCCATAATCCAGCGCGGCCTGTGCCAGTGCATAGCCCATTTTGCCTGAACTTAAGTTGCTGATGAAGCGCACAGGGTCTAATGGCTCGCGGGTGGGGCCTGCGGTAATCATTACGCGTTGCCCGGCCAGCGGCTTAGGTAGCAGTTGGCGCTGTATCGCAGCGGCCAGATTGGTCGGCTCTGCCATGCGTCCAGCACCTTGTTCGCCACAGGCTTGCTCACCAGACTCCGGGCCAACCAGGGCCGCGCCGTAGCTTTTTAGGCGTTCGATATTCGCTTGCGTGGCAGGGTGTTGCCACATGGCCTGGTTCATGGCGGGTGCCAGGATGACCGGCGCCTGACAGGCCAGATAAAGAGTGCTGACCAGGTCATCGGCAAGTCCATGGCTGAATTTGGCTAATAAATCACAGGTGGCAGGGGCAACCACCAATACATCTGCCCAGCGTGCCAGCTTGATATGCCCCATGCCGTGACTTTGTTCGTCCGCGAATAAGTCATGGCCGACCGGCTGGCCGGACAGGGCTTGCAGGGTCAGGGGTGTGATAAAGCGGGTGGCGGCTTCGGTCATAATGACCTTGACGGCGTGATCTTGCTGACGCAGCAGGCGCGTCAGTTCACAGCATTTGTAAGCGGCAATGCCGCCGCCTATCGCTAACAGGATGTTATGCTGGGTCATGGCGTTTTGATAGAAGTACGGGTTGGCAAGGCTGGTCACGAGACTCGATAGTTGCCTTTCGGCGCTACCAGATATCACGGCGGGCAGTGTGATAGGTATAATTTTCCCCTCAAACAAACAGTCTTGGTGATGCGCTGTCAAGGCGCTAAGTATACCGAAAATCAGGAGGCGTGGATGGGGATTAACGAATGGCCGGCGGATGAGCGTCCCCGGGAGAAGTTGCTGCAAAAAGGCCCGGAGGCGTTGACCGATGCCGAGCTGTTGGCGATTTTTTTACGGGTGGGGGTGAAGGGTAAGTCGGCGGTTGAGTTGGCGCGTGAGCTGTTGACCGAATTTGGTTCCTTGAAGGCTTTGTTGGCCGCTGACAAACAGCGATTTTGTCAGTTGCGTGGTTTGGGTGAGGCGAAATACGCGCAGTTACAGGCGATTTTGGAAATGGCGCGGCGTCACTTTGAGGAGCTGCTCGATCTGGGCGAGGCGCTGACCAGTCCGGCGCTGACCGAGGCGTATTTGAGCGCCCGGTTGCGTGGTCATCCTTACGAGGTGTTTGCTTGCCTGTTTTTGGATAATCGGCATCGGGTGATTCGTTTCGAGGAGTTGTTTCGCGGCACCATCGATGGCGCGGCGGTATATCCGCGTGAGGTGGTCAGACGGGCTTTGTTGCATAATGCGGCAGCAGTGATCTTTGCTCATAACCATCCATCCGGTATTGCCGAACCCAGCAGCGCGGATCGTGACATCACGCGCCGTTTGCAGCAGGCATTGGACTTATTTGACGTTAGAGTGCTGGATCATTTTATTGTCGGTGATGGCCGTCCGTTTTCGTTTGCCGAGCAGGGTTTGTTGTGAGCCTCGGTTAAAGCGGCTAAGGCTCTAACTATTTCCTGTCAGTCGACGTTGCGCTTCCCGATATCGTTGCGCGGTTTGTTCGATAATAATTGGTGGCAATGTCGGCCCGGGCGCTTGTTTATTCCAATCCAGGGTTTCCAGATAGTCTCGAACGAATTGCTTGTCGAAGCTGGGTGGATTGTGTCCAGCTCGATACGCGTCCTGGGGCCAGAATCGCGAGGAGTCGGGGGTTAGCACTTCGTCGATTAAATGCAGGTGGCCGTTGTCATCTAGGCCGAATTCAAATTTGGTATCGGCGATGATGATGCCGCGGGCCAGCGCATAGTCGGTGGCTTGCCGGTATAGCGTTAGGCTGATGTCGCGGACCTGGCTGGCCAGTGTCTCGCCTAATAGGGCGGTGGCTTGAGCAAAGTCGATGTTTTCATCATGACTGCCCTCCAGAGCTTTGGTCGAGGGCGTGAACAATGGCTCTGGCAGGGGCGAGGCCAGCACTAAGCCCTTGGGTAAGTCAATGCCGCAGACTTTGCCCGTCGCTTGATAGTCTTTCCAGCCTGAACCAATTAAATAGCCGCGCACAATGGCTTCAATCGGGAGCGGCTTGAGCTTTTTAACAATCACGGCGCGCTGGGCCAGTGCCGGGTCAGTGCTGATTTCGGTGATGTCGCGACAGGTCAGGTGATTGGGAATTACATCTTGAAAGCGCTTAAACCAGAATAGGCTGATTTGCGTCAAGACTTCACCTTTGCCGGGAATAGGGTCGGGAAGCACCACATCGAAGGCGGAAAGTCGGTCGGTGGTGACCATCAGCAGGTGTTGATCATCCAGTTCGTAGATGTCGCGAACCTTGCCGCGAGCAATCAGGCGATGCTTGGGTAAATGGCTGTGATAAAGCGATAAGGGCGAGGTCATTGGGTAAAAGCCTAATTAAAAAGTGTTAGCATTGGTGTCTTCTTCATCCAAGGTGATTTCGTTGTTGTCAAAACCATGGGCGTTGTCTCCACCGAGTTTGATCATCAAGCGCACCTCGTTGCGGGAGTCGGCGGCGCTGAGCGCGTCTTCATAGCTGATCTTGCCAGCCGTGTAAAGGTCATACAGAGCCTGGTCAAAAGTTTGCATGCCATGTTCGCGTGAGTTTTTCATCAACTCCTTGAGTTTGTGGATTTCGCCCTTGCGGATCAGGTCGGAAACCAAGGGTGTGTTGATCAGGATTTCCAGCGCGGGATAACGGCCTTTGCCGTCGGCGCGGGCAATCAACTGCTGGGCGATAATGCCGCGCAGGTTTAAGGATAAGTCCATGAACAACTGGCTGTGCATGTCTTCCGGGAAAAAATGCAGAATGCGATCCAGTGCCTGGTTGGCGTTGTTGGCATGTAAAGTGGAAATGCATAAATGTCCGGTTTCAGCAAAAGTCACGGCGTTTTGCATGGTCTCCCGGGTGCGAATTTCACCAATCAAAATAATATCCGGCGCTTGCCGTAAGGTGTTCTTCAACGCCACTTCATAAGATTCTGTGTCCATGCCCACTTCTCGCTGTGTCACGATACAGCCTAGGTGCGGGTGGATGAATTCCAGAGGATCTTCGATGGTGATGATGTGGCCTGAGGAATTTTCGTTCAGGTATTTCATCAACGAGGCCAGTGAGGTGGATTTACCGGTACCAGTACCACCGACGAATAAAATCAGGCCGCGTTTGGCCATGATCAATTCCGTCAGCACTTTAGGCAGATTCAGGCTTTGATAGTCGGGGATTTCGGTTTCAATCCGTCTTAGTACCATGCCGGAGGCACCGCGTTGCGTGAAGGCGCTGACCCGGAATCGGCCCAGTTTAGAAGCGCTTAAGGCAAACTGGCATTCTTTGGTATTATCAAATTCATCCTTTTGACGTTGATCCATGATGCCGGTGACAATGGCATGGGCTTGATCCTGGCTGAGTACGGTTTTGCTGACTTCAACCAGTTTGCCGTTGGCTTTCATGGTGGGCGCTCGACCGGCGGTGATGAAGAGATCCGAGGCTTTTTGTTCAACCATCAGGCTGAGCAGTGCTTTGAAGTCCATAGCAGATTCCAGTAAAGTTAACGGAACATGTCCTTATTGACCGCTTTGGTTTGTGCGGCTTTGGAGGTAATAAGGCCTTGTTCGACCAGTTCTTTCAGGCATTGATCCAGTGTTTGCATGCCATCTTTACGACCGGTTTGAATGGCGGAGTACATTTGTGCCACTTTCGCTTCGCGTATCAGGTTGCGAATGGCAGGGGTGCCAACCATGATTTCGTGCGCGGCAATGCGTCCGCCGCCATTTTTTTTCAGCAATGTCTGGGAAATAACGGCCTGTAAGGATTCAGATAGCATCGAGCGTATCATGTCTTTTTCCGCAGCCGGAAAGACATCGATAATACGGTCGATAGTTTTGGCGGCCGAGGTGGTGTGCAAGGTGCCAAATACCAGGTGGCCGGTTTCAGCAGCCGTCAGCGCCAGGCGGATGGTTTCCAAATCGCGCATTTCGCCTACCAGGATGATGTCGGGGTCTTCGCGCAGCGCCGAGCGCAAGGCTTCACTGAAACCTAAGGTGTCGCGGTGTAGTTCACGTTGATTGATCAGCGATTTCTGGCTTTCATGCACAAATTCAATCGGATCTTCGATTGTCAGAATGTGCGAGTACATATTGGCATTGATGTAATCGATCATCGCTGCCAGTGTGGTGGATTTACCTGAACCGGTTGGGCCGGTCACCAGAATCAAACCGCGTGGCCGGGTGGTGATTTCCTGAAACAGTTTGGGTGCGTTAAGATTTTCAAGGGTGAGAACCTTGGATGGAATAGTACGAAATACCGCGCTGGCGCCGCGTTCCTGGTTGAAGGCATTGACCCTGAAACGCGCGACACCGGGAAGCGCGAAAGAAAAATCGGTCTCCAGAAATTCCTCATAGTCACGGCGCTGTTTGTCATTCATGATGTCGTAAATCAGCGCATGGACTTCTTTGTGTTCCAGCGAGGGGACATTGATGCGGCGAATATCGCCGTCAACCCGAATCATCGGGGGCAGGCCAGCAGACAAGTGCAAGTCAGAGGCGTTGTTTTTGACGGAAAAGTTGAGCAATTCTGCGATATCCATAGGCGCTACCTGGTAATGGTCTGAGGTGAATGGGGTGTCGTCATTTTGCTTTTTTATAGCATAGCTTATAGTCTAATGAGATTTTGTCGCTTTGAATATGGATGAATTAGCAAAATGTTACCAGAATGTGCGCGGGCAGATTGCTGTTGCTGAGCGCCAGATCGGGCGTGCGCCAGGTTCGGTAACCTTGTTAGCGGTTAGCAAAACCAAGCCTGCCAGCAGTCTCGCTCGTTTGTACCATTTAGGTCAGCGGCATTTTGGCGAGAATTACCTGCAGGAGGCATTGCGCAAGCAAGCCGAATTGTCCGCATTTGCAATTGATTGGCATTTTATCGGACCCTTGCAGTCTAATAAAACCCGTCCGATAGCCATGTCGTTCAATTGGGTTCACAGCGTCGATCGGCTGCGTATTGCCGAGCGTTTGAGTGCTCAGCGTCCAGCGACATTGCCCCCTTTGAATGTCTGTATTCAGGTCAACATCAGTCACGAAGCTACCAAGTCAGGCGTGGCGCTTGCCGAACTGCCGGCATTGGTTGATGCGATTGCGGTATTGCCACGGCTTCGGTTGCGCGGCGTGATGGCCATTCCAGCACCCGGACTTAGCGACACGGAAGTGAGCGCGGCCTATCGGACGATGGCCGCTGTTGTACAAACACAAGGCAAGCCGTTCATGGATACTTTGTCGATGGGTATGAGTGCTGATTTGGAAGTTGCGGTGGCGTGTGGGGCGACCATCGTCAGGGTGGGTACAGCCTTGTTCGGGGCGCGAGGCTGAGCGCCGGTAAATTTTCTGCTATCTGCTATAAATCCGAGGAATAGCACTATGTTGACCTATCCTGCCATCGATCCAGTGGCACTGGCGCTTGGGCCGCTTAAAATTCATTGGTACGGCTTGATGTATCTGATTGGTTTTGCGGGCGTATGGATTCTTGGCAAGCGTTATGCCCGGCGTTCTTGGTCGCCGATTAAGCCGGAGGCCATTGAGGATCTGGTCACTTATGGTGCATTTGGGGTGATTCTTGGCGGGCGTCTGGGGTATGTGCTGTTTTATGATTTCAATCATTTTATTGCTAACCCGAGCATGATTTATCAGGTTTGGCAGGGCGGCATGGCTTTTCATGGCGGTATGCTGGGCGTTTTT
>JAVVEW010000006.1:0-14844 GCA_032251045.1 Methylococcales bacterium | reverse complement strand
TATGTGGCTTTTTGCGCGTCGGCAAAAGTGTACGATGTTTCAGTTGACCGATATTGTCGCACCGTTGGCGCCGATTGGTCTGGGCGCGGGACGTCTGGGTAATTTTATCAATGGCGAGCTGTGGGGGCGGGTGACGGATGTGCCCTGGGCTATGGTTTTTCCCGGTGCCGGGCCACAGGCGCGGCATCCATCGCAGCTTTATGAGGCGCTGCTTGAGGGGGTGGTTTTGTTTGTCATCATGCAGTTTTATGTGCGTAAACAACGTCCGACCATGGCACCTACGGGATTGGCGTTGTGTCTGTATGGATTGTTTCGTTTTATCGTTGAATTTGTGCGTATGCCTGATGCGCACCTGGGGTTTGTTTTGTTTGATTGGATGAGTATGGGGCAAATTTTATCGCTGCCTATGATTATCATCGGTGCGGGCTTGGTGGTTTGGGCATATAGGAAGGCGTCATGAAGGTCTATCTGGATTTGCTGGCTAAATTGATTGAAGCAGGTGAGGAAAAGTCGGATCGAACCGGTTGGGGGACATTTGCCATTTTTGGTCATCAGTTGCGTATCAATTTGAACGAAGGGTTTCCCCTGCTCACGACCAAGAAAGTTCACTTCAAATCCGTTGTCCATGAGCTGCTCTGGTTTTTGCAAGGAGATACCCATATCCGGTATCTCAACGATCAGGGCGTAACGATCTGGGATGAGTGGGCCGATGAACAAGGGTCATTAGGTCCTATATATGGCCAGCAGTGGCGGTCTTGGCGCGGGCCTGACGGCCAGGTTATCGATCAGTTGCAACAGATTATATCGACGCTGAGAACCCGTCCTGACAGTCGGCGCATGGTAGTGTCTGCCTGGAACGTAGCAGATTTGCCGGATGAGACCCTTTCACCTCAGCAGAATGTCCACAATGGCAAGATGGCTTTAGCTCCGTGTCATGTGTTGTTTCAGTTCTACGCGGCTGGCGGGGTGTTATCGTGTCAGGTGTACCAGCGCAGTTGTGATGTGTTCCTCGGGCTGCCGTTTAACCTCGCCAGCTACGCCTTGCTTACCCATATCGTCGCCGACCAGGTTGATATGCAGCCGGGTGATTTGATTTGGACGGGGGGCGATGTCCACTTATATAAACCACATCTAACACAGGCGCGGCAACAGTTGCAGCGTAGCCCTAAGCCCTTGCCCACGCTACTGATTAACAGGCGTCCAGCGACACTTTTTGACTATCGTTACGAAGATTTTAGTTTGCAGGGGTATCAACCTGATGCAGCGCTGAAGGCAGAGGTTGCCGTTTAGAGTCGGTGCTGTCCAGTGGTTGAGGTGACTGGCGCAAAAAGGCGCCAGTCTAAGGGGGCAAGGGCTCAGAGTTCAGGAATGCCGGATATGGCGCTGATGTCCCAGTTTTGCGGATCAGGTAGGCCGCTGGTGTCGTTCCCGAGGTCATACCGAAGCTTACAGGCATAGCGGCGTACCTGCGCTTCACTTTGAGGTGATGAGATTTCGATGTCTGCGTTGATCAGATACTGATAGTTGCCATAATCCCACGAATGCCGAGGTTCGGCATTAAAGTTTACGAAATATTCAGGCTCCAGTTTTTCCTTTATGGATCGGTTGCACTGTTCAAAAGCCATCTGGGTTGCAGGGGTGGCAATTTCATATTGGCTGCCAGGATCGTCGGTGTCTTCCAGGAACAGATCAGAGGTTGCAGCCTTGGTCATTAGTGGCATGACAACTTTGACCTGGACAAGCAAGAGTATGCCAGCGCCAATCATTAGAAAGAGAAGGGAATTTTTTTTCATTTTTTTCCTTGAGATGGTTGTGGGTACGGTCGCCGTTTGTGAGTGGCATGATGCGTTCTGATTAGCCTATCTTGTCAAAAGTTAGTAAAAAAGCAAGATGGGCTTGGTTGTTCATGCCTGGTGTTGCGGGGTTGCCAAATCCAGAATGCATTCAGGGTTGTTTGTGAAACAAAGTCGCTACCGATTCTTGACAAGCCTTCCGTAACTGGTAACATTCCCACTGTGCCAGAACTGGGAAGGCGCTGCAGACCTGTTATAGCAGGCTGCATTTAACTTTAAGGACAATTCTCACGTACGTGAGGTTTTTTTTTAATTTTTAGGAGGTAGAAATGGCTGCTACAACTGAATCAGTTAAAGCTGATGCTGCAGAAGCACCCCTTTTGAACAAAAGAAACATGATTGCTGGTGTACTCCTGTACGTAGTTTTCTACGGCTGGGTACGTTGGTATGAAGGTGTTTATGGTTGGTCTGCGGGTCTGGATTCTTTTGCTCCAGAATTCGAAACTTACTGGATGAACTTCCTGTACATCGAAATGGTGTTGGAAGTTATTGTAGCCTCGATCTTGTGGGGTTATATCTGGAAAACCCGTGACCGCAAAGTTATGTCCATCACACCTCGTGAAGAGTTGCGTAGACACTTCACTCACTGGACTTGGTTGGTTTGCTACGGTACAGCTATCTACTACGGTGCAAGTTACTTCACCGAGCAAGATGGTACTTGGCACCAAACCATCGTTCGTGATACCGACTTCACTCCAAGTCACATCATTGAGTTCTACCTGAGCTATCCAATCTACATTATCACTGGTTTCGCTTCATTCCTGTATGCTAAAACCAGACTGCCTACCTACCAACAAGGTCTGTCCTTGCAATACATGGTAGCGGTAATTGGTCCTTTCATGATTCTGCCAAACGTTGGTCTGAATGAGTGGGGTCACACTTTCTGGTTCATGGAAGAGTTGTTCGTTGCGCCTCTGCACTATGGTTTCGTCTTCTTCGGATGGGCGGCTCTGGGTGTATTGGGTGTATTGAACACTGAAGTACAAGCTATCGCTAAACTGCTGAAAAAAGACCTGGCATAAGGCGAAGTTGTAGCTGTTATCAGCTGCTAATGTAGTAAAAACTATCTCCTGGCTGTCTTGCCTGTTCAATGAAAGAGCAGGTGAGACGGTTTCAGGGTATAAAAATAAATCATCTTTTAGGAGGTATGCGAATGAGCGCATCTCAATCAGCTGTACGTTCTCGTGCGGAAGCGGTTAAAGTTTCCCGTACGTTTGACTACATGATCTACTTTACTTTGTTTTTCATTATCCTCGGTGGTTACCATATCCACTACATGTTGACTGGTGGTGACTGGGATTTCTGGACTGACTGGAAAGACCGTCGTCTGTGGGTAACGGTTGCTCCAATCGTTTCCATTACCTTCCCTGCTGCTGTTCAGGCCGTTCTTTGGTACAGATATAAACTGCCTTATGGCGCTATCTTGTCTGTGCTGGGCTTATTGTTGGGTGAATGGGTTAACCGCTACCTGAACTTCTGGGGCTGGACTTACTTCCCAGTTAACTTCGTGTTCCCATCTATGCTGATCCCAGGCGCTATCTTCCTGGATGTTGTGCTGATGCTTTCTAACAGCATGACTTTCACAGCTGTTGTTGGTGCAATGGGTTGGGGTTTGTTGTTCTACCCAAGCAACTGGCCGATCATCGCGCCTCTGCACGTTCCAGTTGAATGGAATGGCATGATGCTGACTCTGGCTGACTTGCAAGGTTACCACTATGTAAGAACAGGTACTCCTGAGTACATTCGTATGGTTGAAAAAGGTACTTTGAGAACGTTTGGTAAAGACGTTGCTCCTGTATCTGCTTTCTTCTCAGCGTTCATGAGTATCCTGATCTACTTCCTGTGGCACTTCTTCGGTAAATGGTTCGGTAAGACCGATTTCGTAAAAGCAGCTTGATTTTGCTTGTAAATTGCACGAAATACTTTGTGCGTCGTCTATCGATCTAAAAACAACAAGTTCTCTAGTCCATAGAGGAGGATATATGAAATTAATGAAAAACGGGATCGCTAAGCTATCCTTTGCTGCTCTGTTTGTTTCTTTGGCAGCATCCATCTTCTACGCACCAGCAGCATCAGCACACGGTGAGAAATCACAGGCTGCCTTCATGCGTATGCGTACTATTCACTGGTATGACCTGAACTGGTCAAAAGACCAGGTCGACGTCAACGAAAACATGACCATCTCCGGAAAGTTTTATGTTTTCGAAGGCTGGCCTGAGACTGTTGACAAGCCCGAAAGTGCTTTCTTGAACATCGGTATCCCAGGTCCAGTATTTGTTCGTCACGGTTCTTGGATCGGCGACCAGCTGGTGCCACGTTCAGTATCTTTGGAATTGGGTGAAATTTACGAATTCAAAGTACTGTTGAAAGCACGTCGTCCAGGTGACTGGCACGTTCACACCATGTTGAACGTTGAAGGTGGTGGTCCGATCATCGGTCCAGGTAAATGGGTATCTATCTATGGCTCAATGAGCGATTTCAAAAACCCTGTTACCACGCTGACTGGCGAAACCATCGATCTGGAAACTTATGGTCTGGATAATGTCTACTTCTGGCATGGTTTCTGGTATCTGTTGGGTCTGGCTTGGTTGGTTTACTGGTTGCGTAAGCCAAACTTCATTCCTCGTCAACTGGCGATGGAAGCTGGCAAAGGCGACAGCCTGATCACTCCAACTGACCGTAAAGTTGCTATGGCTTTCGGTGCGGGTACTGTTGCAATCGTTGCTTTCGCAATGGGTGCTGCTAACGAAAAATACCCAGTCACCACGCCTTTGCAGGCTGGTCTGCTGCGTGGCATCAAGCCAATGGAGAAGCAAATTTCTCCAATTAGCGTTGACGTTATTGACGCTTCATACCGTGTGCCAGGTCGTGCGATGCAAATGACGTTGAAAGTAACCAACAATGGTGATTCAGCCGTTCGTTTGGGTGAATTCAACACTGCATCAGTTCGTTTCTTGGATGCGGACGTTTGGGAAGATCAAACTGACTACCCAGATGATCTGTTGGCTGAAGATGGCTTGACTGTTAGCGATAACAGCCCACTGGCTCCAGGCGAAACTCGCACCATCGAAGTAACGGCTTCTGATGCTGCTTGGGAAGTATATCGTCTGGCTGACTTGATCTACGATCCAGATAGCCGCTTCGCTGGCTTGCTGTTCTTCGTAGATGAAAGTGGCAACCGTCATCTGACTACTGTAGATGCTCCGTTGATCCCAACATTCATCTAAGCAATACAAGTCTAGTTCTTATTATTTGAACTAACTAACCCCTGTCCAGCAATGGGCAGGGGTTTTTTATGTGCATCATGTGTGTAGATGATTGCTTTAGATGACTCAGATCTTATCCTGAGTTTTATACCATCTTGTCCTGGTTGATTTCTTTTCAGGAGGCATGTGTCAATGTACTCCTGACTTCCCCAATTTAGATTTGCGGTAAAATATCTTCAGCATGAAATGCTGTCATGGTGTCTATATGGATGTATTTACAGTGTCCTTTGAAGGAAACTCCGGTGCCGAAATTTGACTGGCAAAGCATTTTGATCAATGCGCACAGAATATGTCTGCCAAAGTTCAGGCATGATAGTCATCGTGTATAGGGCATGTTTCATAATGAATCGCCAATAATTTGTTGCTGCTTAATCGTTAGAATGTTGAAAAAAGGTTAATGAAGTTAATAAGAGGATTGACAGCTAATCCATTATTCAAGCATGGTAGTGTTGTGACCGTTGGCAATTTCGATGGTTTACATAGTGGCCACGTTGCTTTGATCGATAAAGTTGTATCCATTGCCAAAGAGCAAGGCTTGACGTCGGTTTTATTGACTTTTGAGCCAAAGCCTTGGCAATTCTTTGCTAGAGAAAGCCGGTTCAGGTTAATGCGTTTGAAGGAGTTTCTGTCGGTACTGCAAGCAACTGACATTGATGCTGTTGTAGTATTGCGCTTTAATGAAACGTTAGCATCAATTAGTGCCGAGCAATTCATCAAAATGGTTTTGCTGCAATTTTTGCGGGCCAAGCATTTAGTGCTGGGTGATGATTTTCATTTTGGTAAAGATAGAGAAGGAAATTTAGCTTATTTGTTGCGTCACCAAAAGACGTATAGTTTTACCATTGATAACCTTCCCGCTGAGACCTATGGTGGCCAGCGCATCAGTAGCAGCTGGGTAAGAGAAGCTTTGCTGGCAGAGCGGTATGATTTGGTCAGGAAATTGCTTTCAAGGTCTTACACGATTTCAGGCAGAGTGGTTAAAGGGCGTCAACTAGGTCGTGAATTAGGTTTTCCAACCGCAAATATTGAATACTTTGGCAAACATGTGCCTTTGCATGGCGTATATGCGGTGCAAGTCAATGTCGATGGCGCCGTGTATCCTGCCATTGCTAATGTAGGTACTAAGCCAACCATTATGTCAGCTGCGGGCAAAAAAATATTAGAAGTACATATTCCAGGTTATAGCAGTGATCTTTATGGAAAATATCTGCAAATCAGTATCATTGATAAACTGCGTGATGAAATCAAGTTTGCTGATTTAGACTTATTACGCGCACAGATTCGTGATGATGTTGCAAGGCTGGGTGCCGCCCTTGCGGTCGCTGGTGTATAGGGCCATAGTATGCGCCGCATGGATGTAATCTTCGCTTACCCCGCTTTTTATGATTTCAAATTCAGCATGGCTGCTTGTTCGATAAGGCAGGTTCAGCTATGACAACGATGATTCAATAACTAAGCAAGTAAACGCTGCCCAGAGAAAATGCTGTGCTTAGGTCTTAGCGCTTACAGGCAAGATTCAGTCATCTTGGCTCGAATATTGTGTGTTATAGAAAGAGATAACTATTGTTTATTGGCTGCCACAACCAAGGCTATTGCTTGGCGATGCATGCCGGAGAATGGACCTTTTCGATTTTAACCGTCAGTGATTGTTATGGATTATAAGAAAACATTAAATTTGCCAAATACAAAGTTTCCGATGCGAGGAAATTTACCGAATAAAGAGCCAGAACAACTTAAAACTTGGCAAAATAATGCGCTCAATCAAAAAATAAGGGACTATCAGGCGGGACGCCCTAAATTTATTTTGCATGATGGCCCGCCTTATGCGAATGGCAACATTCATATCGGCCATGCTGTCAATAAAATTCTTAAGGACATCATAATCAAGGAAAAAGGACTCAGCGGTTTTGATGCGCCATACGTTCCAGGTTGGGATTGTCATGGTTTGCCAATCGAGTTAATGGTTGAAAAAAAGCACGGTAAGAAAAGCGCTAGTATCGATGCCAAGCTATTCCGTCAGCAATGTCGTGACTATGCGAAAAAACAGGTGGAATTGCAAAAGCAGGATTTTATTCGACTTGGAGTGCTAGGCGAATGGGACCAGCCTTACTTAACGATGGACTATCAATATGAGGCGGATATTGTTCGAGCATTAGGCCAAATCGTCGCGAAAAATCATATCTCCAAGGGTTACAAACCGGTGCATTGGTGTACCGATTGCCGTTCGGCGCTGGCGGAAGCGGAAGTGGAATATCAGGATAAACAATCCACGGCAATCGATGTCAGATTTCAGGCGTTAGATGAGGCTGCACTGGTTGCCAGTTTTCATCATGTGCCGGAACATACCGGCTCGGGGCCATTATCCGTCGTGATCTGGACAACCACACCCTGGACACTGCCCGCCAACCAGGCGGTGGCTCTGAACCCTGAGCTGGAATATGTCATGGTGCAATGTCGGAATAATGAGGTAGAAGAGCGTTTGATCGTCGCAGAGCAGTTGCTCAAAGACGTGATGGATCGCTATCAGTACCAGGATTATCATGTGCTTGCCTATTGCCAGGGAATAGATCTGGAAGGGCAGTGGCTTAAACATCCTTTTTATAATCGTAATGTACCGATTATATTAGGTGAGCATGTCACTCTGGATGCGGGAACGGGCGCGGTACACACCGCGCCAGGGCATGGCTTGGAGGATTATGTTGTAGGGCTCAAGTATGATTTACCCGTGGATAATCCCGTCAATGATCAAGGTGTTTTTATTGAATCCACGGAGCTTTTTGCCGGACAGCATGTGTTTAATGCCAATCAAGCGGTTTTAACAGAATTGGCTCAGCGTGGCGCTTTGCTGCGCA
Organism: Methylococcales bacterium; assembly: GCA_032251045.1. Classification (GTDB taxonomy): domain Bacteria; phylum Pseudomonadota; class Gammaproteobacteria; order Methylococcales; family Methylomonadaceae; genus JAVVEW01. Next base: position 6,873 of record JAVVEW010000006.1, on the reverse strand, counting down.
GCGAAGTATTTACGCATAGCTACCCACATTGTTGGCGCCATAAAACGCCGGTTATTTTTCGCGCTACGCCACAATGGTTTATTGCCATGGATAAAAACGGCTTGCGAGATTCGGCCTTGGCGGAAATTGATCAGGTAAGCTGGATTCCGGACTGGGGGCAGCAACGTATTGAAAGCATGGTTACCGGGCGGCCAGATTGGTGTATTTCAAGGCAGCGAAAATGGGGTGTACCGATTACTTTATTTGTAGACAAGGACACGGGCGAGCTTCATCCTGATACACAGCAATTGATTGAACAGGTTGCCTTACGCATTGAGCAGCAGGGCATTGAGGCCTGGTTTGATCTGGACGCCACAGAGTTGCTTGGAGTCGATGCCGAACGCTATGAAAAAGTAGGCGATGTGCTGGATGTCTGGTTTGATTCCGGGGTTACTCATGCTTGTGTTTTAGCGGTGCGCGACGTGTTGCATGAGCCGGCAGATTTATATCTTGAAGGTTCCGACCAACATCGCGGCTGGTTTCAGTCATCATTGCTGTCTTCAGTGGCCATGCACGGGCGCGCACCTTATAAAACCGTATTGACACATGGTTTTACCGTGGATGCGCAAGGCAAGAAGATGTCAAAATCCAGCGGTAATGTGGTTGCCCCTCAAGCGATTGTAAACTCATTAGGGGCAGATGTACTGCGGTTATGGGTCGCCGGAACCGATTATCGAGCGGAAATGCATGTTTCGCAGGAGATTCTGGACCGCACTGCCGATGTTTATCGACGCTTGCGTAATACCGCACGCTTTTTACTTTCCAATCTGGATGGGTTTAATCCTGGCAGTGATGTGGTTGATGCTGACCGCTTACTGGCATTGGATGCTTGGGTTGTTGACCGCGCTTATCGTTTGCAGCAAGACATCCGCAGCGCATATGAAACTTATCAATTTCATTTGGTTTATCAGAAAATTCATCAATTCTGCGTGGTGGATTTGGGTGGTTTTTATCTGGATATTATCAAGGATAGGCAATACACCACAAAAGCGGATAGCTTGCCGCGCCGTTCCGCGCAAACAGCCATTTACCACGTTGTTGAGGCCTTGGTGCGTTGGCTTGCGCCTATATTAAGCTTCACGGCCGAGGAAGTTTGGCGATATTTGCCAGGGGAGCGTGAGACATCCGTCTTTGTTACCGAGTGGTATGAGAAGCTTCAGCCTTTGCCCGAGGATAGTGCCTTGAATGCGGCTTTCTGGGCGCAAATCATGGCTATCCGCGGTGCCGTCAGTAAGCAGCTGGAGACGGCGCGGTCACGTAATGAAATAGGTGGCTCTTTGACGGCGGAAATTGCACTGTATGCGCACGAGCCGCATTTGTCGATCATGCAGAAAATTGCCTCGGAACTGCATTTTGTATTGTTAGTCTCTAAAGTCAGCATTCATGCTGCCGCCGACCGTACCGACCAGGCGGTAGAGTCTGAGATGCGTGGCTTGTGGGTTGATGTTACGCCCTCTAGTCAGCCAAAATGCGTGCGTTGTTGGCATCAGCGCTCGGATGTGGGTAGCCATGCCGAGCATCCGGAATTATGCGGACGTTGCGTGGATAATGTTGCAGGTTCGGGTGAAGTGCGTCTTTATGCCTAAGTTTGTAACGGGTTTAGACTGCGCCTGGCATCAAGCCAAAGGCGGCTTGATGATTGCGTTGATGGTGTTGGTTTTTGACCAACTCAGCAAGCAATGGGTGGTGCATAATTTCGATTTGTATCAATCCATTCCAGTGATGCCGTTTTTTAACCTGACCTATCTGCGCAATACCGGCGCCGCGTTCAGTTTACTCAGCGAGGCCGGCGGTTGGCAGAAATGGCTGTTCTCCGGTTTGGCTATAGGGGTCAGCATTGGACTGGTTATATATTTGGCACGCTTACCGGTGCAGCAGCGCTTGTTGCGTTGGTCGATAGCGTTGGTTTTAGGTGGGGCAGTAGGTAATTTGATAGATCGCCTGTGCTATGGTTATGTGATTGATTTTTTGGATGTCTATTACCGAACATGGCATTGGCCGGCATTCAATATCGCCGATAGCGCGATCAGTGTCGGCGTGTTTTTGATGTTTGTGGACAGCTTCAGGAAATAACGGCGCCAGTTTTTGCTAGCTTACCCTCCTGCAGTGTGGTGATGAAAGCAGCTGGCGTGATATTTTGTACTTAAAGTCCGTTGTCCTCATTCAGCGTAAAGCGGCCGATCGGTTGACCGTTGACGCTGTAGTCATAGCTGCCGGCAGGCAGTCCGAACACGGGTAGCGCAATCACGGTCTCAAACGGTACCAGCGCTTGTGTGCAGGCGATGACCTCGGGATTGGCTTGTGTGATGCTGGAATAGCTGATGACGACTTCAAACCGGTTGTCGATCAGGCGCTGATTGATCTGTCCCAGGCGCTGGCAGCCATTGGACAGGTCGTCGCGTACACGCAGAAACACCTGTATCGGCCGGGTTTCGGTTACGATCAGTTCGACATTTTCCGGCGAAAAAACCCGAAAGCTTTTCTGGGGCCGAGTTTTGAACGACAGCAAGCGCCACTGGCCGGTTTGTGGGTCGAATTGCAGTCGGGCGTCCTGAAACAGCCCAGCCTGTTCGGGTGTGTCGATGCGCGGCACCGTCAGCAGGCCGTCGGTGAAGCTTACGGGGCCGCCAGCCTGTGCGGGGAGGAGAGAGCGTAGCTGATCGACATCAATCAGCGCTGCTTCGTCATTCTGGGCGTGAGCTGTTCCGGAGGCGGTAGCCAGTGCCAAGATGCCGGCTAGTAACGTTGTGTTCATGAGTACCTTTAGGGTCTGAAAAATGACACATTTGTGCTGTTGGATTCAGCAAAACGCTCAAGCTGGATTCTGGCCGGCCTGTGCATAGCGGTACAGTGCCTGTTCGTCGATATAGGCCAGGACTTTATCCGCTGTCAGGAACTTAGGATTTTGGCCTTTGGCAATCGCTTCGCGGATTTTCGAGGCAGAAATATCCAGTGCGGTGACCGGATGAAAACAAAGCTGGCCAGATGGCTGAGTGGTTAAGCGCTGGACATCGGTACATCGACGTGAGTAAAAAAAATGATTCAGTTCCGGCTCGCTGTAGCCCGGTCGGGTCATCACGATAATATGGGCGTAATCGAATAACGCACGCCACCGGTGCCAATAGGTCAGGCTTAAAAACGCATCGCCGCCGATAAACAAAGCCAATGGCTGGTCGCCGATTTCAGCGCGAATCGACGCCAGGGTATCGACCATGTATGAGGGGCCATCGCGCTCCAGCTCGCGCCGGTCCACGGCAAGCCCCGAGCAATCGGTAATCGCCAGCGTCAACATGGCGCAGCGATGTTCCGCTGACGCACCGGGTTGGTCGCGGTGCGCCGGCAGCCGGCAAGGAATCAGTTTTAATTCCTCCAGACAAAAATCCTGAAACACTTCCAGCGCGGTACGCAAATGCCCGAAATGCACTGGATCAAAGGTGCCGCCATAAACGCCGATCATCCGCGAATCTGACCGCTACCGAGCACGATGTATTTCAACGTGGTCAAGCCGACCAAGCCTACCGGACCGCGGGCATGCAGTTTGTCGGTGCTGATGCCGATTTCCGCGCCCAAGCCATATTCAAAGCCATCGGCAAATCGGGTCGAGGCATTGACCATCACCGAACTGGAATCGACTTCGCGTAAAAAACGTCGGGCCTTGCCGTAGTCACGGGTAACAATGACGTCGGTATGACCGGAACCGTAGCGGTTGATATGAGCAATCGCCTGATTCAGACCCTCGACCACCTTGATCGACAACACCGGCCCTAAATACTCCATCGCCCAGTCGTTATCATCGGCGCGCCGACAATGCGGCAACAGCGAACAGGTTTTCAAACAGCCGCGCAGTTCCACGCCCAGTGCTTCAAGTTTTGCCGCAAGCTTAGGCAGCCAGGCCGCCGCCACCGCCTCATCGACCAACAGGCTTTCCATGGCGTTGCACACGCCATAGCGCTGGGTTTTGGCATTGACCGCAATGGCCAAGGCCATGTCCAGGTCGGCATCGCGATCGACAAACAGATGGCAATTGCCATCCAGGTGTTTAATCACCGGAATGGTCGCCTCTTGGCTGATGCGCTCGATCAGGCCCTTGCCGCCACGCGGCACGATGACATCGATAAACGATTTTGCGGTAATCATCGCTCCGACCGCGGCGCGGTCGGTGGTCGCCACCACTTGTACCACCGACGCCGGCAAGCCCGCTTCGGTCAAGCCGCGCTCGATACAGCGGGCGATGGCCTGATTGGAATGCACAGCTTCCGAACCGCCGCGTAAAACACAGGCATTACCGGCTTTCAGGCACAACGCCGCAGCATCGACGGTGACATTGGGCCGGGATTCGTAAATAATGCCGATCACGCCTAAAGGCACGCGCATTTGACCGACCTGAATACCGCTGGGCCGATAATCCAGATCACTGATGGCGCCCACCGGATCCGGCAACGCCGCAACCTGCTTGAGGCCCTCGATCATACCGTCAATGCCTTTATCACCCAGCTTCAGTCGATCCAGCAACGCCGCATCCAGCCCTTTGTCCCGGCCTGCTTGAAGATCCTTGTCATTTTCCGCCAGCAGTTGTGGCCGATCTGCCGCCAAGGCTTCGGCAATCGCCAGCAAGGCTTGATTCTTGACGGCGGTTTCGGCTCTGCCGATGATGGCTGACGCCAGGCGAGCGGCCTGCCCTAATTCGGTGATATAGGCTTGAATGTCCATGTTAAGTCCCTAACGGCTCAAAACTTGCTATTGTAAGCCAACAGCAGGAAGCGGCGCCAATGCCGGCCGGTTGCAGCTCTTCTCAGTTTGAGCATTTTCACTGTGCTTTTTACATGCTAAGTTGAGATTTGCTACCGGTGTTGGTGGCTATTCATCATGAAGATGATGTTCAAAGCCTTGCCTGTAGAGGCTTAAGTTGGTGCCAACCGTAACAAGCTGCTGTCATCCGACGTTCTTGTTTAAGTGCAAATCATTCGTGTTTACCTTGGACAGTCTGGGTAATACAGGTTAGAATTGAAAGGCTTAGCCATACCTTGCATAGACCGCCTGCCGATCAGGTCGCGGTCTATGCAAGGTATTGTCATGATTACGCTGGAAAAACCAAGTTCGTTTGCATGAATATCCTAATTAAGATACCGAACTATGTCCGGTTGCTGGCCGTCAGTTCGCTTTTATTGTTGTCTTTGACACATTGTTCCTACAACAATAAGACCGGTATTGAACCCGATGTCGAAGATACCCGGTCATCGGATGAGCAGCACACGCCCAAGCCTCTGATAGCAGGGAAGCCGTACCGCATTCGTGGGCGTTGGTATCACCCGGAACAGCCGGATATTGGCGCCGTGCAAACGGGTATCGCTTCGTACTATGGCAAGCGTTTTGCCGGTCGTAAAACGGCCAGCGGTGAACCGTTCAATCCTGCCGCCCTGACCGCCGCGCATAAAACATGGCCATTGAACAGCCGAGTCAGAGTCACGCGTCTGAGCACCCGGCGCTCCATCGAAGTGGTTGTCAATGACCGTGGCCCATTCGTCAAAGGTCGCATCATCGATCTGTCTACCGCAGCCGCCCGGGCGCTAGGTATTAAAGGCTTGGGCAAAGTGAAGGTCGAATATCTGGGCGCAGGTTAAGACAATGCCAGACGCGGTCTGTTGCCATAATGGCCGCCTCTGCCAAATACAAGCCCATCGTTAATCCCAATCATGCCTTTGCCGCCATGTTTACGGATATGGTAAAGTTGCCCCACCTGATATAGACGCGCATCGACCGGTGCTTTCTCACATTCCTGGCAATCATGGCTCAATACATTTACTCAATGAACCGGGTGGGCAAAATCGTCCCGCCGAAAAAACACATTCTTAAAGATATTTCCTTATCGTTTTTTCCCGGCGCCAAAATCGGCGTGCTGGGCCTGAATGGTTCGGGCAAGTCAACGCTGCTGCGCATCATGGCTGGTATCGATCAGGAAATCGAAGGCGAAGCCATCCCGCAAAAAGGTATTAACGTCGGCTATCTGCCACAGGAGCCTCAGCTCGATCCTGATAAGGACGTGCGCGGCAATGTCGAGGAAGCTGTGGCCGACATTAAAGACGCTTTAGCTCAGCTCGATCAGGTTTACGCTGACTACGCCGACCCGGACGCGGATTTCGACCAACTGGCCGCCGAACAGGCCCGATTGGAAGACATCATTAACGCCTGCGACGGCCATAATCTGGAGCGGCGACTGGATATTGCCGCCGATGCCTTGCGCCTGCCGGATTGGGATGCCGATGTCACCAAGCTGTCCGGCGGCGAGCGTCGGCGGGTGGCATTGTGCCGGTTATTGCTGTCTAACCCGGATATGCTGTTGCTGGATGAGCCGACCAACCACCTGGACGCCGAATCGGTGGCTTGGCTGGAGCGCTTTCTCAAAGAATATACCGGTACTGTGGTTGCGGTTACGCATGATCGTTATTTCCTGGACAATGTCGCCGGCTGGATTCTGGAATTGGACCGCGGTCAGGGCATTCCGTGGGAAGGCAATTATTCATCCTGGCTGGAGCAGAAAGAAAAACGTCTGGAACAGGAAGAGCGTCAGGAAGCATCCCGCGCCAAAGCCATGAAAGCGGAACTGGAATGGGTGCGCAGCAATGCCAAAGGCCGACATGCCAAAAGCAAGGCGCGTCTGGCCCGGTTCGAGGAGTTATCCTCCCAGGAATTTCAGCAACGTAGCGAAACCCAGGAGATTTATATTCCACCCGGTCCACGCCTGGGTGATGTGGTGATCGAGGCGCAAAACGTCGGCAAAAGTTTCGGTGATAAATTGCTGTTTAACGATCTCAGCTTCCGGCTGCCGCCGGGCGG
>JAVVEW010000069.1:0-10454 GCA_032251045.1 Methylococcales bacterium | reverse complement strand
GTAAGAGCTTGACTGAAAGTTTTGAAGATCATCGTGATGTTTTTCCTGAAACCGTTCGTCACCTGACACGGATTGGCGAGCAATCCGGCGCCCTGGACCGGACATTGCTGGATGCCAGTACACACTTACAACGCATGGTTCATCTCAATCAGGATGTTAAAAAAGCCATGATTTATCCGGCTTTTGTGTTGATTACGTTGCTTGGGGCCTCGATATTCTGGATTAGCTATGTATTGCCTAATGTCTTTGATATGTTCCGGCAGATGAATGTCAAATTGCCAGAACTGACCTTGATGGTGATGAGTGGCATGAATCATATCAACCAACATCTTATTTTGTATGTCTTGGTTGCATGTTTGATTTTGTTAACTCTTGTGTTGCTGTTCAGGCGCAATGGTGAAGTGCGTTATCGGTTATTTCAGCTTGCTTATTATTTACCTATTTCCAGGAAGTTAGTCAGGGCTTCAAGTCTTGCCTATATCAGCGAATATCTGAGTCTTCTGATTGGGGCCGGGTTTAACTTGCTTGATAGCCTGGATGTGCTTGAACATTCGATACGCAATGAGGTTTACCGAAAACGTATTAATCAGGCAAAGAAAGGCATTTCTCGTGGCAATACATTAAGCCAGGAGTTGAGGACTGCAGAGGTTTTTCCAGGTTTAATGATTAGATTAGTCAGTGTTGGCGAGCAAAGCGGTACTTTGGATCAGCAGCTGCGATATCTGGCCGAAGAATATCGGCGCCGTTTTGATAATTTGATTGCTTCAATTTCGGAAGTAGTTAAGCCGTTGATTATTTTAGTCGCAGGCGGTTTATTTATTTTAATGATTGTCGTGTTGTTATTGCCGGTTTATCAATTGATTGGTGATGTAACTACTCGCTATTGATCAGTTTGGGGGGAGGTGGCGTTGCATGAAGACGATTGGCAACCAAAAGGGGTTTGGTTTACTGGAGGCTGCGATGATTATTACCGCAGGTGCGGGGCTTGCAGCCGTTTTAATCAGTAAAACCTATCAAACATTCAGTGACAATGAACAGAAATTGATGCAGCGACGCCTGGATAAGGCGTCGCATCAGTTGAAGACTTTTGCCGCCTTGCAGGGCCGTTTACCTTGCCCTGATACCACCTTCGATGGCTTGGAAAACTGCGCGACCAGCGCGGGTAAAGGCCAGCTGCCTTATCGCACTTTAGGCATGCAAACCCGCACTTATCGTTCCGGCGAGACGCCCTTGTTATATGGTGTTTATCGTCGTGCGGTCGATACGCCAGCCAGCGCCGATATCATGGCCTACCTTGATAGCGCGGGTGTTTATTCTTTGGTGCTGCAAATTGATAGAGTATTGCAGGCTAAAGCTGGAGAGATGAATGACACGTTTTCCGATCAAAGCGTTTTAGCAAGTGCCAAGCCACCAAAACTCAGTGATTTTGAGTCATCAGGGACAGCTGCCAAGGATCTGGTCGAGCTGGCCAATCTGGGCAATGGTACCGGTGATAGCGCCAAGGCCCGGGAATTTGCCCGGCATTGGCTGGCAGAGGCCCAGCAATGGCTTGATGAGTTCAGAAGATTGCCTGCTGCGAGTGTCGTGTTTGCTGAAATCAATGCGCTTGACAAGTTCCTGGATACAACATTGCCGGATGAACCCCTTTGGAGCGATCTTGATTTGGCTACCAGCAAGAATCGTTACGAACCTTATAACGCGGACAGTGGCCACTATGCAGCAAACCAAAACAATGCATTGGATTTGTGTTGGGCGCTGGAACGCGCCAATTTGCCGGCCAATGTTTTCAATGCTAATTACCTGCATAGTATCGACCAGCAAGGCCAGAAACAACACCAGGCCTATATTCTGGCCGACCCGGGTGCCGGTGATTTCGATTTAGCCACCGGGACCTATGCTGTCGTGTTTGACGGTCACAATCAACAGGCTGCAATGGCTTTCAATGCACCGGAATTTCTGCGTGGCGACGATTATGACGATTTGACCTTGAGCGTGTCTTTTCAAGAACTAGGCGCGCACCTGCGCTGCAAAGCGGTTTTGGCTTCGCTGAATATGTTTGCCGAAGCGGTCAATGTCGAAAATGAAATCGAATCCCAGTCTTTGGCTTTGTTCGAGAACATCAAGTCCGCCCGTGACAGTGCGGTGGTTGGTACGTTTATGAGTCTGCTCAACACCGGCCTGGCGGGCCAGCAGGTTCTTTCTTCCAATACCCAAATAGGGAAAGCGGCTGCGGCGTCCGGGCCGCCCTTGTTTTTGGGGCTGGCCGCCCTGCCCCTGGCGCAAATCGGCCTTGGACTTTCCGTCGCGCAAACCGCGTCCGCATTATCGGCGATGATTATTCATGCCATCGCTTGGGATCAGTACAATAAATTAAAAGCCAGTCTGGCGACTATGTTCACAGATACCGCACCGACGGAAATTGGCGGGCAAAATGTCAATCTGGATATGGAGGCTCAATATCAAACCATGGTTACAGACGCGCAGAACCGCTTCAATGAAACCGTGCGTGAGCATCTGGCAGCTAAAGCTGCAGCTGACAATGCCTTTGCGGCATTGACTGACAATACGAACGGTCCATGGGCTGATATATTGGCGGCTATGGATCCTAACAACCCGGATCATGCAACTGCAAAAGTAAAGCTCACCGAGGCGATTGACCCTGCCACATACCGACAAAGTTTTCTGGACAGTCAGGACAGTGCCGACGCCGGAGATAACGCCTGTGCGCAGTCGTTGAACATGCCCACGTTCGACCCCAATAATCCACCGGCAGGTGATCCTAACGCTGAATTGACGGCACCTACGGAAACGACACCACCTGATTCCTCAAGTATACCAATGAGTGATGCCTGCGCTAATCCGCAGCCGGTAGCGGCACCGGACAATCCGGCCATTATCTTGTTCGATGAAGCGAAAGCATTGACCGAAATGGTACCTGCCATAGACTCACAGACCGGGCAGGCAATTCTTGATCAAGCCGGGCAGCCGGTCATGGTCAGTTGCACTGACAGCCCCCAACCTACAGGCTGTGAGCTTTACAATGCCATTTTTGACTTGCAAGGTCCTCGTTTCACCATTGATGGCAAAGAAGATACTGAAGCGCTCAACTATCGCAATATGATCGCGCTGTATCAAAAAGCCTGGAGCCTGGAAAAGGCCATGAACAACGCTCAAGAAGATTGGGATAAGGCTAAGGTTGAACAAGCCAATTACCAGGTTTGTAAGGCGAAGACTCCCGGTGATTTCTTTTACAAACCAGACCGGGCAGGAAGCGATAAATGCGAGCCTATCCAGGCCAGTCAGGCGCCAAACGCGTTATCTGTTTCCGGTGCCAGCGAAAGCCTGCTGAAACAGGCCGACGTTAAGGGGTTGGTGGAATGAACAGGCAACCATTATCGAATAAGCAACAGGGTTTCAGCATGCTGGAACTGGCGGTGGTATTAATGATCCTGGCCATTATCGCCGGTATTTTTTTTGCGGCCACGCCGGGTCGTCAGGCTAATTCACCCGTGTCCTCATCAGCCGCCAAACAAGCGCTGCAGGAAGAAAGCCAGTTTTTTCTGGAAGGCTTCAGTGGTGTGTTGTTTGGTTTTATTACCGCCAACAGTCGTCTGCCTTGTCCGGATAGCGACAATGACGGTGTTGAGGATTGTGCCGATGGCATTCGTGCCGGAGCGCTGCCGCACCTGACTTTAGGACTCACCAGCCCGGTTACTAATAGCGATGGCCAGAAAATTATCTATGCCGTGTACCGGGCAGCCCAGGCTGATCTGAGTCATGATATTGATCTGGCGGTTGCCAAGAATCGCTTTCAGCCGTTCCTGCCGCCACAATACAATCAATCCACCGCCACGCCATCCCTGCAAACCAATGGTGTGGATTTTTGCTGGGCGTTGCGCACGTTGGCGCGCCAAGCGGTTGCTACGGATCAAGCGCATGTCCGTATCGGTAGCAATAATGTTAATACCGCTTATCTGCTGGTGAACCCGGGTAAACGCGACGCTGATAATGATGGTCGCTTTCTGGATGGCTTAAATCAGCAAGGTAACCCGGTGTTGTTTGAATCGCCGCAAACCAAACAAACCGACCGTTATGACGATGTGGTTTTCGCCCAGGGCTCAAACGAACTGGCCGCACGCTTACAATGCCCTGCGCTGTTGAGTAAAGTCAATGGTTCCGCCCGTAGCGCCAAGGTTGCTTATGACGCCTATCGACTGGCGGTTTTTTATCGAGATTACCGTCAATTCGCCGAGAAATTGCGCGAACTCGATCTGGACATGGCTAAAGCGGCGGTAACCCGTGCCACCATGGAAGTGACAGTTGTCGCGGTTTCGCAAGCTACTCTGGCTGCGGCAGCGGCTGGCAATCCGACGGTCAGTGGCGGAATGGTAGCGCTGGGTGTCGGCGCTGCTGCGGCTAGTATCGCGGGGGCCGCTCTGGCGCTGGATAGTGCCAACAAAAAAAGGGATGATGCTCAAACGGCCTATGATCTTGCCAAAATGCGAACTACACAGGCTGAAACCGCTAGAAATGCGGCACAAAAGACCGCTACCGATCAACTGAACATTGCACTGACGACCGATCAAAAAGGATGGTTTCAACAATGACCCGACAACAAGGCTATAGTTTAATCGAGTTATCTGTCACCTTGGTTGCGCTTGGAGTTTTCGTGGCCGGCATCAGCTATGTGGTGCCTCAATTGACGCAACGATTTACCCAAAAAGCTTCGGTGGTATCGTTTCAGCAACTGGATGAAATCATCTTGGGTTTTGTTTATGCCAATGGCCGTTTACCGTGCCCTGCCAAAAGTGTTGGTAGCGGGGTGGAAGATTGCGCGTTGACAGAGGGCTTTTTGCCCTATCTTGACCTTAGAATGACCGCACAACCGCTGAATCCGCAAGGCATTGCGGTGCGTTATGGCGTATACCGGGTCAGCGATGCTGCCAGCGGTATGCGCGATGCGGATTTGGCGACTCTTAAAGAACGTTATCAACATTTTCGCGTGGAACTTGACAATAACGCGCCACAAGGCGCTTTACGCACCGCTGAGCCGGCTCAGGCTAACAGTTTAGACTTTTGCCAGGCTATTTCGGCCGCTTATCAAGATCAAATCGAAAGCCGCTTATTTGATGCCGTGGAAGTTCGTGATAACGCACAGCGCGAACATATCGCCTATGTTATCGCCGATGCGGGCTTGACTGATAAGGATCAGGCCTCACCGTCCAGTCTTTATGACGGACGCAATCGAGAGGGCAAAGTTTTCGAGCAACCCACCCGGGCAGTCAGCGAGGCCTATGACGACTTAGTGCATGTGGTTTATTTCAATGAACTATGGGATAAATTGGGTTGTACCGAATTTCTCGCCTTGGTCGGTCACGCCCACCCTCATCTTGGCAGCACCGCAGCTATTATGTGGCAGGCCATGAAAGACCAGCGAACCGTGCTGGAAACCACGGCCGAATTTTTACTCATTGAAGAGCGCTCGGCCGGCGCGAAAATGGCGACCATTATTTCCGAGATGATGGGCGCCGCCGCCACTATTCCTATTTCTGGCGCGGAAATCATTATCACGGCCGGCACTAATCCGCTAGCGGCATGGGCTATTGGTGCAACCGGGGTGGCTATCGCCGCTTATGCGGTATTTATCGCCAAACAAGCTATAGAAATCGACAATATACGGAATTTCAAAACCACCATGCGCCATTATGCCGGTGTCGCTAACAAGGACGGTTTGGGGGATGCGGAAAAAATCACTACCTATATCAACCAGATTGAACAACTTCACAACGCTATCAAAACCAATATCATTGCCGCAGACCATGCCGGCGTTTTCGAGAAATGACAGGATTTGCCATGAAACATTTGCAACCACTGGCCCAGCGTGGTTTTACCTTGCTGGAAATTATCATGGTCTTGGTTGTCATCGGGCTGATTCTGGGCGCGGTCTCGATTGGCAGTAATATGCAGCGTGCCGCCTCTTATCAGCGTATGGCATCGACATTTGTCAATGCCTGGGTGGCTGCTTACCAGGCACATTTCAATAATCGCGGCTATGTTGTCGGCGATATTCAGGATGGTAGCGGTAATTGGACTTTGAAAGTCAATGGTAGCAATGCGCCGACGCCTTATTGTGGGGCTGATTTACGTTCCGCGATGATTGCCGCAGGGGTATCACTGCCACCGGGGCGGGCGACGGGTTTTGAGGATCGCTATGGTTATCTGGACAGCAACGGCAACCCGCAAGATGCGCAAGTGTGTTTTGCCCATGTCGCCTGGTCGGTCATCAATCCTGCGGGAACGTATGAGGTGAAAACCAAGAATGTCATGATTCTCGATCGCTTGACGCCTGATTTAGCGCGAATGCTGGATAACATGATCGATGGCAGCCAGGATGCACGCTTTGGTTCCTTTCGAGAATCAACGCTGGCCAACAGCACGGCCACGACCAGTTCGGATTGGAGTATTGATAATCGCACTGCTTGGGATGGTAGGGCGGCTAGCGACGATTCACAAGTTAAGACAGTCAAGGCTTACTACCTGATGAATCCGTGAGTAATCGTTCACCGGACTCAGCCGCTCATGGTTGCTGAAAAATCCCCCCAACCCCCCCTTTGAAAAAAGGGGGTGTCTGTAGGCGCTTGAAAAAAGGGGCGCTTAATGCCGGCGCCGGTGTTGGGCATGTCACGGATTGTGCCTGTGCTCGACCTATTTGCCAGAAGTTGTGGTGGTGCGCCGATTGAGATTGTCAGGCAATACATCGAGCAACAGCAGACACCGAACTAACAATCAGGACACTATCGTGTCCGCGCTATCCATCCCCGCCCTGAACAGCGGGGGTTTCCACGCAATCCGATAAATGCGGTTACCGGCTTTTTTTTTGAAAAAGGGGGATTTTTTCAGGCTGTGAACGGTTACGGAATAACTACCCCGTTGGTGATGAATTCGGTTATAATGCTCTGCTTTACGGAGAGATGGCCGAGTGGTCGAAGGCGCACGCCTGGAAAGTGTGTATACGGCAACGTATCGAGGGTTCGAATCCCTCTCTCTCCGCCACCAACCTCCTGTCAACACATCCCCCGCAATCCCCCTTTGCAAAAGGTAGTCCTGGATTGTAGGCTGGGTGCAGCGATCAGCGATACTTAGCACAAGGTATCAATTGACGTGTCTTATCGGGTTGATCCCTTGCATTCATGTGGTCAACGCCTTTGCCGAACAGTCCCGTATTTTCCTAGGCAAATGCCGTTATTGAACGGCGATAGATATAGCGTAACCACAGCCTTAGCAAAAGTCACTTTCATGATGCCAAAAATACGCCCACGCTGTGTAGAAAACGCTCCGGTTGTTCGGCATGCAACCAATGACCGGCTTCGGCAATCACCGTTAGCTCGGCGCCTGGAAACAGCGGCGTAATAGCCGCCTCATCGAAAAATTCGGAATGTTCGCCAAACACAAACAGGCATTGGCCACTGAACGGATATAAGCCCGTCGTTTCTGGAAAGCCGGAAATCAATGGCCCGGCTCGTTCCAGAATGTCCAGATCGACGCGCCATTGCAGTTGACCTTGTTCCAACTGGAGATTTTGCAGCAGAAACTGCCGCAATGCCGGCTTGGGAATGGCGTCGGCCAAACAGGTGTCGGCGTGTTTGCGGCTGCGTAAAGCCTTGACATTCAGCCCTTGCAACGCTGACAAAATGGCCTTGAAATCATGCCGGTATGTTTTCGGCGCGATATCGGCCACCACCAGGCGTCCAACTCGGTCAGGATGGTTTAAGGCCAGCCACATGGCGACTTTGCCGCCCATGCTGTGCCCGAGAATATGGGCGTCGGGCAGATGTAAGGTATCGAGTAAGGCGGTGATGTCGCCGGCCATGGCCGGGTAATTCATAATCGGATGCTTGGGCGAGGCGCCATGGTTGCGTAAATCCGGAACTAACACCCAAAAGTGTTCCGATAAATGTTGCGCGATGCCTCGCCAGTTACGTCCCGAGGCCAGAAAGCCATGCAGAATCACCAGCGGCGGTTGCCCTTGTTCGCCAAAGCTTTGCCAGCTCAGTGGCAGGGGGGTATGACTCATGACAGCCCCTGAAACAACGCTCCGATCAAGCCGCCAAATACACCTCCCCAGACTACCAGCCAACCCAAATGTTGCCGGATGATGTCTTGCACCATGGTTTTGACTTGCTCAGGGGTCAGTTCGGCCAGGCGTTGATCGATAACAGTTTCGATTTTAGCCACCAGATCATGGCTGATTTTCTGGGCGTCCAGGCCCTGATTCAGTGCCTGTTGAAAGCGTTCGGATTCGGTCAGTTCGGTAAACATGCCACGCATTTTCTCGGTAAACGCCGGTTTTAACGGCGCTAACGCCTCCGCGCCGCCCATCATGCCCAGCATGGCGCCAAATTGCGAGGCCATGACCGACTCTACCAGCACGTTAAACACGCGATCATAATCGACGGCGTCGAGAATCGGGGTCAGGTTCAGTACCGCTTTACCTTGGCGTTCTTCGGTTTCGATGAAGCGTTCGATATGTTCAGGACGGAAGAATTGCTGCAACAGCAAGTCCTTGATCGAAGCCTTGAACTCGATAAAGCGGTTGGGAATGACGCCAGAGCCATACAACAGCGGCACTTTCTCAAACAACATATGTACTGCCAGCCAATTGGTCACCGCGCCGGACAGCGCGAAAAAGCCCATGGTTTTGAGCAGCTCGCCGCCGATGGGACTGAGATAGCCGGCGATGATCAAGGTCAGCGCCAGAGCATGGGTCAGCGTGTTTTTAGAGTCGTTCATGGATCAGCATTGACAGATTTTTGGAAAACGGCAGCGAAAACAACTGCCTTGGCCCGGTTCACTGGTCACGACCAGTTTTGCGCCGTGATTTTGCAACACATGTTTAACAATCGCAAGGCCAAGGCCTGTGCCTGGGATGCGTTTGTCACGCTGTCGTTCGACGCGATAAAAGCGTTCGGTCACGCGGGGAATGTCGGCTTTGGCAATGCCTTCGCCCTGATCGATGACATCCAGATATACCACTTCGTTATCTTGCCACCAACGTAGTGTCACCGGCGTGTTGTCAGGCGAGTATTTTAAGGCATTGGCCAACAGATTGCTGATCGCGCCGCGTAAGTCTTCTTCCACGCCTTCGATTTTGGTGTCACACTCCAAGGCCAGATTGACACGCTGCGCGAAGGTTTGCGAATCATTGCCTTCCTGGCAGATTTTGCGCAGCAATTCCGGGATGTCAACGCAACGGCTTTTTTTCTTTTGTGTTTCCAGTCGGGTCAGCAGCAGCAGATCATCAACCATGTGTTGCATGCGCTCGGTTTGGTTCTGCATCTGGCTGAGTGAACTGCTGATCAAAGGGTAATCACCATCATCCAGGTCTTTCAGGGTTTCCAGGTAGCCTTTCAGAACCGTGAGCGGCGTGCGCAGTTCATGGGATACATTGGCGACAAAATCCTTGCGCATGTTTTCCATTTTTTTCAATTGTGTGACATCTTGCGCCAACATCAGGCGCAGGCCTTTGCCATAAGGAATGACCCGGACGGACAGCAGCAAGTTGATATTTTCCGGTGAAGGGATGATCACCGCATCCTGATAATGCCGGGCTGGCAGGTAGCTGACAAACTCGGGGTGACGCAATAGATTGAGGATGTTGTGGCCTTTGTCGGTGCTTTTCAAACCTAGCACTGACATTGCGGTTTTGTTCAACCATTGAATGTGGTTGCTTTCATCCAGCACCACGGCGGCATCGGGCAGGGCTTCGGTGGATTTGCGAAACTGATCAACCAGGCGGGCTAATTTCTTTTTATGTTTTTTATGGCGCTTTTTGAGTTTTGCGACCGTTTGATAGCACGCTGACCAGAGCCTTTCAGGCGGCATGTTAGGTGCCGGGGCATCATCATCGCTTAACCAGTGCCGAAAATGCAGCAGGCGCCAGTATTGGCGCAGTAATAACCACAACGTGGCTAACCAGAGCATCGGGAACAGGGCGTCAAAGGCCAATCCCAGCAGTGCTGTGGGAATGATAATGCTGAGTATCAGCGACAGCTCACGATACCAGGGTTGCATGTGGGTTCAGGAGGTTAGTGAGAAACGGTAACCAAAGCCGCGTACGGTTTGTAAAAGATTTTCCCGCCCGTATTGAGTCAGAATTTTGCGCAGACGGCGGATATGTACGTCCACGGTGCGCTCTTCGATATACACGCTGCGCCCCCAGACTTGATCCAGCAATTGCGCCCGGCTGTATACTTTATCGGGGTGGGTCATGAAAAACTGCATCAACCGAAATTCGGTGGGGCTGACTTCCAGGTGTTGATCGCCTATGGTCAGGCGATGCTGTTCGGTGTCCAGCACCATATCGCCCAAGGTCACTTGAATCAGGTCCTGTAATTTGCCGGTGCGACGTAATACCGCACGAATGCGTGCGGTAAGTTCCTTGGGTGAAAATGGCT
>JAVVEW010000068.1:0-10575 GCA_032251045.1 Methylococcales bacterium | reverse complement strand
GCGAGGGCGGCTCCTAATGCGTCAGGATGCGAACCATTCGCCGATGGCAACAAGCGAGTGGTTCGGTTGCCATGGGGCTGGTGGGCCGGCCGGGCGGAACTCGGCGCATGGGGCGCGGTTTGGCGCGAACACGCGCCACCGGCCCAGGGCACAGGGGCTGTTTATCCTGGCCGCGCACAGGCTTGACCGGACCGACCGTTTGACGGAACAGAGCGATGTCGTCCTGATCCGGTGTTTTTTTCTCCATGTTTGGCTGTTTTTGCGCTAAGAACTTGCTAATATTAAACGATTTTGACCCAAATTAAGCGATTTATGCACATTTTACTGAGTAATGACGACGGTTACAGCGCCTTAGGCTTAGTGACTCTGGCCAAAGCCTTGCACAACGAGGCGCGGCTGACCGTTATCGCGCCGGATCGCAACCGCAGCGGCGCTAGCAATTCGCTCACCCTGGAGTCGCCGCTGCGCGCTCAAGTCATGGACAACGGCTTTATCAAAGTCGATGGCACGCCCACCGACTGCGTGCATCTGGCCGTCACCGGCTTTCTCGACGAAGAGCCGGACATGGTATTTTCAGGCATTAACCATGGCGCCAATATGGGCGATGACGTGTTGTATTCAGGAACGGTCGCCGCCGCGACCGAGGGCCGCTTTCTGGGCTTGCCGGCGGTGGCGATTTCGCTGTCCGGTAATAATCCCCAACACTTTGACAGCGCCGCCAAGGTAGCGCTGACCATGCTGGCGCGTATTAAAAGTCAGCCCCTGCCGGAAGACACGTTACTGAATATCAATGTGCCAGATTTGCCATGGGCGCAAATCAAGGGCTTTCAAGCCACCCGACTGGGGCAGCGTCACAAGGCCGAGGGAGTGATTCGTGGCGAAGACCCAAGAGGTCGGGAAATTTTCTGGATTGGCCCTGCCGGCCTGGAACAAGACGCCGGCCCCGGCACCGATTTTCATGCCGTGCGCGAAGGCTATGTCTCGGTGACGCCATTACAACTGGACTTAACCCGCTACGACCGCCTGGCCGCGCTGTCAGACTGGCTGCCTAAACAACCATGATGCGACTGGATGTCACCGGCGTTGGCATGACCTCGCTACGCACCCGTGAGCGCATGGTGCAGCGACTGATCGACAAAGGCATTGGCCACCCTAAAGTGCTGGCGGCATTGCGCGCTACGCCCCGGCATGTTTTTGTCGATGAGGCACTGGCCAGCCGTGCCTATGAAGACACGGCGCTGCCGATTGGCTTTAACCAAACCATTTCCCAGCCCTTTATCGTCGCACGCATGACCGAATTACTGATCACCGCCCAGCCGGTGCTGCGCAAGGTACTGGAAATTGGCACCGGCTGCGGCTATCAGACCGCCATTCTGGCGCACTTGGCCGAGCATGTTTATACCGTCGAACGTATTCAGGGTTTGCAGCGTCAGGCCAAGAACCGGGTGTGGGGGCTGGGTTTGAAAAATGTCAGCTATTTACACAACGATGGCGGCTGGGGCTGGCCGGATCATGCGCCGTATGATGGCATATTGGTAACCGCCGCGCCGGAAACCTTGCCGGATGCCTTACTTGAGCAACTCGCCGATGGCGGCGTGATCATCACCCCGCTGGGTACGGCGGGCGGGCAATATCTGCATCAATTTCGCCGGCAAGGCCAGGAGGTTGAGGTTGAGCGCCTGACCCCGGTGAGCTTCGTGCCGTTTCTGGCCGGTAAGCAATAAGCCTTGTTTTGGTTTACAAAGCCGTGGTTAGCACCGTCACATCACTAAGACCCATTTGATGACCCAGACCCACTTTATTCTGGATGGCACAGCCCTGCCGCTGGCAGCGGTAGTCAAAGTGGCGCGGCAACAGGCCACGCTCGAATTAAGTCATACAGCCGAATTTATCACCCGCCTTGACCAAGGCGCGGCACTGGTGGCGCGACTGCAAGCACAGCAACAGGTGGTATACGGCATCACCACCGGCTTGGGCGATTCTTGTTCAGAGCACATCCTGCCCGAGCATGTGCCGTTACTCCCGCATTATCTTATGACTTACCACGGCTGCGGCCTGGGCGCATGGTTCAGCCCGGAGCAGACCCGGGCTATTTTGGTGGCACGGCTGGCCAGCTTGGCGCAGGGTTATTCGGGCGTGCGTTATCGTTTACTTGAACATTTAACGGCTCTGCTGCACCACGATTGTCTGCCCTTGATTCCCCAGGAAGGCTCGGTGGGTGCCAGCGGCGATTTAACGCCACTTTCTTATGTCGCCGCTGTTTTGGCCGGAGAGCGCGAGGTGTGGTTTGCCGGAGCGCGGCGACCGGCGGACGAAGTGTTGGCGCAGCTCAACATGACACCACTGACCTTTCAGCCTAAAGAAGTGCTGGCGGTGATGAATGGTACCGCCGTGATGACCGGCCTGGCCTGCCTGGCCTGGGACCGAGCCGCTTATTTGGTACGTTTGGCCACGCGCAGCACAGCGTTGGCCGTGATCGCCTTAACAGGCAATCCCGATCATTTCCAGCGCCGCCTGTTTGACCTGAAAGCGCATCCAGGGCAAGGTCGCGTGGCCGGCTGGTTGCGTGCGGACCTGGACGCTTATCAGTCCGACAGCCACGCCAGAGCACGCTTGCAGGATCGTTATTCCTTGCGCTGCGCACCGCATGTGCTGGGCGTACTGGAAGACATGCTGCCGTGGCTGGCCAGCTGGCTGCATACCGAGTTGAACAGCGCTAACGACAATCCATTGATCGATACCGAATACGAACAAGTGCTGCATGGCGGCCATTTTTACGGTGGCCATGTCGCGATGGCCATGGACAGCTTAAAAATCGCGGTGGCCAATATCGCAGACCTTTTAGACCGGCAATTGGCACTGCTGGTTGACCCTAAATTTAACCACGGCCTGCCCGCTAATTTAACCGGCGCCAGCGGCCACCGGCGTGCCTTGAATCATGGTCTCAAAGCGGTACAGATTGCCGTCTCCGCCTGGACCGCAGAAGCGTTGAAGCTAACCATGCCGGCCAGTGTGTTTTCCCGATCGACCGAATGCCATAACCAGGACAAGGTCAGTTTAGGCACCATTGCTGCCCGCGATTGCTTACGCATCCTTGAATTGACCGAGCAAGTGCTGGCTGCCGTATTGCTGGCCAGCGTGCAGGCTGTGGAGCTGCGCGGTGCCATGACGCAACTGACCCCCGCCATGCAAGCGCATGTCATGCAACTGCGCACACTGTCTCCTAAGCTGGTCGAGGACCGCAGCCTGGACGCGGAGTTGCGTGCTTGCGTGCAAGCCATTCAACAGCAACATTGGTCATTTGCTTGAACCGTCCATGGGACAAGAACGGCCAGCACTCAGGATGGAAAACCGGGTCACCGCTGCTTCGTGTCATAATAGCCCCTTGATGCGCATGATATGCGCTGTTATCGTTCCCGGGAACCGCGCATGAAACTCAATGACCAGGCTTTAACACAACTGGCCAACGCCGTTATCCAAACTGAAATCGAAGCCATTGCCGGCCTGAGCGCCAGCATCGATGCGCGTTTTGTCACCGCCTGCCAGGTTATGTATGATTGCCATGGACGCGTAGTGGTGACCGGCATGGGTAAATCCGGACATATCGCGGGTAAAATAGCGGCAACGCTGGCCAGCACCGGCACCCCGGCGTTTTTTATGCACCCCGGCGAAGCCAGTCACGGCGATCTGGGCATGATTACCGCACAAGACGTGGTGCTGGCGGTGTCCAATTCCGGGGAAACTCAAGAATTGCTCACGCTGTTACCGATGATCAAACGCCTAGGCGTCCAACTGATCGCATTAACAGGCTTTGCCGAATCGACCCTGGCGCGCACGGCGGATGTGCATTTACACATTGCCATCACTCAGGAGGCATGCCCTTTAGGGTTGGCGCCGACCTCCAGCACCACTGCGGCATTGGTGATGGGCGATGCACTGGCGGTGGCATTACTGCAGGCGCGTGGTTTTACCGAGGCGGATTTTGCCCTCTCACACCCGGGCGGCAGCTTGGGGCGGCGTTTATTGCTGCGGGTCGCCGATGTCATGCACCAGGGTGAACGCATTCCCAGCGTGCCTTCAGGCGCGTCATTGCGCGAAGCCTTACTGGAAATGACTGAAAAAAAACTGGGCATGACCTTAGTGGCTAACGCCCGCGCCGAAGTGATTGGCATGATGACCGATGGTGACCTGCGGCGCATGTTGGAGCGCAACATCGATGTCCACCACACCACGGTGGACGACATTATGACGCGCTCTTTTGTCTATCTGGAGGATGCCGATACACTGGCGGCGGAGGCCATGCACATTATGGAACAACATAAAATTAACGGCTTGGTGGTGTTAAATCAGCAGCGGCAGGCGCTTGGAGCGCTTAACATGCACGATTTAATTCAAGCGGGAATTGTCTGATGACCCAGATCACCGTAGCCGATACCGTCCTGGCCAAGGCACGCGCCGTGCGTTTGCTGGTGCTGGATGTCGATGGCGTGCTGACCGACGGGCGGCTGTTTTTCGATCATGAAGGGCGTGAATACAAAACCTTCCATGCCCGCGATGGCCACGGCCTGAAATTGCTCAAACGCTGCGGCATCGAGGTGGCGGTGATTTCCGGGCGGCGTTCGGACATTGTCGAACTCAGAATGCGCCAGTTAGGTATCGAGCATGTTTACCAGGGGCATGAAGACAAGGTCGAGGTATTTACCCACTTACTGACGCGCCTGGCGCTGCCTCCCGAGGCCTGCGCCATGGTCGGCGATGACTGGCTGGATTTACCATTATTGCGCCGTGCCGGCCTTGCCGTGGCCGTTCAAGACGCTCACGACGAACTGTCGGCGCATGTTGATTGGGTCACCACATTGCCTGGCGGCCAGGGCGCGGTGCGCGAAGTGTGTGATTTATTGATGCGCGCGCAAGGCCACTGGCAGGCCCGGCTGGAGCATTATTTATGCGCCTAAGCATCGGTTCCTATCAAATTTATGTATACGCGGCAGTGCTGGCATTGCTAAGCTTCTGGGTTGCGCGCCTGACGGTGGATGACGCCAAAAAATCCGGGCAGAGCGCCGGCCACGTTCCGGATTATTACAGCATTGACTACGAAAAATGGGAAATGGACGGCGAAGGCCAGGTAAAAAGCCACCTGAAAGCCGCCAAGGTTACGCATTATCAGGACGACAACACCACCCATTTCGAGCAGCCGGTGATGCTACTTTACGATACGGCGGTTGAACCTAAGCCACCTTGGCAAATTCAGGCGGAACAAGGCATTTTATCCGCCGACCGCAAACAACTGCTGTTACAAGGTCAAGCGCGTATCCAGCGTGCGGCGGCGGGTAAAAATCGGGCCTTGACCATCAATACCTCCGACCTGACCGTATTGCCTGATGAAGCCTATGCCCATACCCAGGCCTGGGCCGAATTACTTAGCCCGCCTCACCGCACCGAAGGCATTGGCATGAAGCTTTGGTACGAACAGCCGGTCTCCATCGAACTCTTCGCAAACGTGAAAGGCCACTATGAATTCAAATAAGTCATGCCTTGGCAAATGGCTATGGGTCATTGCCTGGTTATGTACAAGCCCTGCGGCATGGGCACTGAAAAGCGATGCCGACCAGCCGGTTTATATCGATTCCAATGCAGCAACTTATGACGATAGCAAAGCAATCAGCATTTACACCGGCGATGTGGTGGCCACCCAGGGCACGCTCGAAGTGCGCGGCGACCGCCTGGAGGTCTATTTCAAACAAGGCAAAATCGACAAGATTATCGCCAAAGGCAAGCCGGCACGCTTTCAACAACAACCCGATAACGGCGGCTTGATTACCGGCAAAGCATTAACCGGCGAATATTACCCTGAACGCTCATTATTGATTTTGATCGACCAGGCCGTGGTTAATCAGGACGGCAATGTTTACGAAAGCGATTTGATTCGTTACGACAGCAAGAACGAAATTGTCAAAGCGGGTGAGCAGTCCTCCGGCAACAAACGCGTCCGGGTGATTTTGCAACCGAAAAATAAAAACTAACAGGTCAATATGGCACAGCTTAGCGCTCGGGAACTGGTTAAAAGCTACAAGAAACGCACCGTGGTTAACGGCGTCAACCTGGCGGTGGAATCTGGCTCCATCGTGGGCTTGTTAGGCCCGAATGGCGCCGGCAAGACCACCAGTTTTTACATGCTGGTGGGGCTGGTAAAAGCCGATCGAGGCCAGATTTTACTCGATGATCTGGATATTACCCACTACCCGATGCACATGCGTGCTCGTCTAGGGCTGGGCTATTTGCCGCAGGAACCATCGGTTTTCCGCAAATTGACCGTTGCCGATAATTTGCGTGCGGTGCTGCAAATACGCGCGGATTTAAGCAAAGGCGAAATTGAACTCCTGATCGAGGATTTACTGCAAGAATTTCATGTCGGCCACTTGCGCGACCAAAAAGCCTACGGCCTGTCCGGCGGCGAACGTCGGCGCGTGGAAATTGCCCGGGCACTGGCCTCAGAGCCCAAGTTCATTTTGCTGGACGAACCTTTTGCCGGTGTTGACCCTATTTCCGTCGATGAAATCAAACACATTATCAGCCACCTGAAAACCCGTGGCATCGGTGTGATTATCACCGAGCATAATGTGCGCGAAACCTTAGGTATTTGCGATCATGCCTTTATTTTGAACGAGGGCCAGGTCATTGCCGAAGGCAGCGCCCAGGAAATTATCGATAATCCTAAAGTGCGCAAAGTTTATTTGGGTGAAAACTTCAGTCTGTGACGCCTATGAGACAATCGTTACAGCTTAAATTAGGTCAAAGCCTGACCATGACGCCGCAGCTGCAACAAGCGATTCGCTTATTGCAGCTGTCCACGCTGGATTTACAGCTGGAAATCCAGCAAACGCTGGACTCTAACATGATGCTGGAGGTGGATGAGGAAGAAACCCAGGCCACCGAACAAAACGAATACCCGGCCACCCGCGAAACTCCGGAGGCTGCGGTTGACCAGGCCATTGACACTGGCATTCCCGATGAATTACCACTCGATGCCGGCTGGGACGACATCTACGACACCTTGCCGATAGCGCAAGCCTTAACCGATGAGCAGGACAACAGTTTTGAGCGCCTGGCCAGTTGCGCCCAAAGTTTGGCTGACTATTTATTGTGGCAACTGGAGCTGTCCCGCTTCAGTGAGCGCGACCATGCCATTGCCATTGCGTTGATTGATGTCATCAATGATGAAGGTTATCTGACCGAAACGCTGTCATCGGTGCAGCAAGGGCTGGCGGATCAAATGGACGAACTGGAGTTGGATGAGCTCGAATACGTCCTGCATCGTGTGCAACAATTTGACCCGGTCGGCGTTGCGGCGCGTGATTTAAGCGAGTGTCTGGCCTTACAATTACGGCAACTGCCGGAAACTGTGCCGCATCGTGATGTCGCGCTGCGTCTGGTAACCGAATTCAGCAGCACCCTGATCGAGCAAGATAGCGCCAAATTGCAGCGACAATTAACCATCGATGCCGCACAACTGGATCAAGTTCTGGCACTGCTTCGCACCTTAACGCCAAAGCCTGGCGCCTTGATCATGGATCCGGAACCCGATTATGTCATCCCGGATGTATATGTCAGCAAGGTTCAGGGCAGCTGGCAGGTTAGCCTGAATCAGGAAACTGTACCTAAACTGAAGGTGAACCCGTATTATTTCAGCCTGATCAAGCGCGCCGATAACAGCACCGACAATCAGCGCATGCGCGACCATTTGCAGGAAGCGCGCTGGTTTCTCAAGTGCCTGCATAGTCGCAATGAAACCCTGCTCAATGTGGCGCGCGTGATTGTTGACAAGCAACAAAGTTTTTTCGAATTTGGGCCAATTGCCATGCGGCCCATGGTTTTACGTGACGTGGCAGAAGCTTTAGCCATGCACGAATCGACGATTTCCCGAGTCACCACGCAAAAATATATGCGCACTCCCATGGGATTGTTTGAGTTCAAGTATTTCTTTTCCAGTCATGTATCGACCACAGGGGGCGGAGAATGCTCATCCACCGCGATACGTGCCTTGATCAAAGAGCTGGTGGACTCGGAAAATCCGGCGAAACCTTTGAGCGATCAAAAAATAGCCGACCTGCTCAAGGAAAAAGGCATTGATGTCGCTCGAAGAACCATCGCCAAATATCGAGAGGCCCTGAATATTGGCACCTCAAGCCAACGTAAACGACGTTTATAAAAGCCTCTCACCACGCGGCGACGCCCTTTACCTTAAGGAAAATCACCCAGCGTCGCTTAAACTTATCATCAAGGAGTTTGTTATGAAAATCAGTGTTACCGGTCATCATGTTGACGTTACCGAAGCCATGCGCACGCATGTAGAAAACAAGTTCGAAAAACTGGAAAGACATTTTGACCATGTGACTGATGTCCATGTGATTTTGACCGTGGAAAAACTGGCGCAAAAAGCCGAAGCCACCGTCCAGATAGCCGGTGCCAAGCTGTTTGCCGAAGACACTCAGGAAGACATGTATGTCGCCATCGACAATATGGTCGATAAATTAGACCGACAAATTCTCAAACATAAAGAAAAAAACAATCAGCACCGCTAAAACATGTCCTGATGACTGAATCATCGCGCTATGCGTTTTTCAGTTATCAGCGAAGCAAAGCAACCGTTGCTTCTGTTTAAGTGACACGCAACGACACTCAAGCCGTCCGTTTCATTTGAAACAGGCGGCTTGTGTTTATCCGCTACGCCTTGTGGAGGCAAAATTGCCCATGAAACTTTTGATTGTCAGCGGTTTATCGGGTTCTGGAAAAAGTATTGCCTTAGCCACCCTGGAAGACTGTGGCTATTACTGTATCGACAACCTGCCCGCATCCATGCTCGAGACCTTTGTCGATACTGTAATGCTCAAAGAGCGCCGCAACTTTCAAAAAACCGCCATCGGTATTGATGCACGCAATCACGGCGAAAGTTTGCGCCACTTTACCGACAAGCTACAAGCCATTGCCCGGAAAAACATCAACTGTCAGGTGCTGTTCATGCGCGCCTGCGAAACGACATTGCTACAGCGCTACAGCGAAACCCGGCGTCGCCACCCCTTGACGGAGATGCAGTTATCATTAAAAGAAGCCCTGGCCATAGAGCGCGAAATGCTCGAACCCTTGGCGCTCAGCGCCGACCTGGTGATTGACACCTCACGCACCCATTATCACCAATTGCGTGATTTGATTAAGGAAATCGTGGGGGAACGCAGCATTCGTCACACCGCCATTCAGTTTCAATCGTTTGGTTTTAAGCATGGCGCGCCTTTAGATGCAGATTTTGTCTTTGATGTCCGAAGCTTGCCCAACCCACACTGGCTGCCAGAACTACGCGAATTAACCGGCAAAGACCGGCCAGTGATGGAATTTTTACAAGCCAACCCCCATGTGGAAGAGTATTTTCAAGATGTCGCCACGTTTCTGCAGCGCTGGATTCCGCGCTTTGAGGACGAAGGCCGCAGCTATTTAACCATCGCCATCGGCTGCACCGGTGGCCGGCATCGGTCGGTATACATGGTCGAGGCCCTGACCGAGTATTATCGCAATGCCGGCTTATATGTCATCGTCCGACACCGGGAACTTGCTTGACCCCCACCCACACGTCAAGTTCGGCCAGCCGATGCTGTTAAGATCGGGTTCTCGAACCGGTCAGTTTACAAATCAAAGCCATTCTTGATAACGTGCATCAGCAAGCTAGCGTTATTCAGCATGAAAATACCAATCTGAAAAAAGACGGCAGTCAGATTATGTGCGAATGGCTGAATGCGCCATTCAAAAGTAAATATGATCGCAATAATTTTATGCTTTGTATGGCGCGTGATATTACTGAACGCAAACAACTGGAACAGCAATTAAAACAAGCCGCGCATTATGATAATTTAACCGGGCTGGCTAATCGCAGTTTGATTTTGGAATTGCTCGAACGTGCCTTGACAATGGCTGCACGCAAGCAAGCCAAAGTTGCCCTTTTATTTCTTGATTTGAATGATTTTAAGGCCGTTAATGATCGTTTAGGGCATGATGCCGGGGATTTGTTGCTGAAAATTGTCGCGCAACGCTTAACGCAAGCCGTGCGTAAGGCTGACTACGTTGGGCGTTTAGGTGGCGATGAATTCTTGGTGATTCTGCAAGACATCGATACCTTGGAAAGTGCCCAGGACCTTACCCGAAAACTCTATGAACATCTGAAACAGCCCTGCACCATCAAAACTGAAACGGTGCTGCCGGGCGCCAGTATCGGCATTAGCCTTTATCCCGATAATGGCAAGGATGGTAGTGTTCTGCTTAACGATGCGGATCAGAAGATGTATCGCGATAAGCGTGATAAACGTAAGTAAGCGTTCACGCCTAAAGACGTTTTGTCGAAGGTGTCGTACAGGTAACCGTTCACCGGCCTAAGCCGGTCATGGTTGCTAAAACAAGTCGGCAGCGTTATGGCTGAAAGGAACTAAAAGCCCCCCACTTAAACTTAAATATAGAAAGAAATCGGTCTACTCGACCCTTAGGTGTTAAATCCGTGAATACGTATTCTTAATCGCCTGAACCTCTTGTAAC
>JAVVEW010000067.1:0-10772 GCA_032251045.1 Methylococcales bacterium | reverse complement strand
CTGCGTGATCCCGGATCCCTATGGCGAGGCGCGCCTGATGGCCCTCGCGCTGAAGCGCGTCCGCGAGCGCACCGAGGCCGGCCGCGCCGAGCGCCACGCGCGCCAGCGCCGCCTGACGCCGGCAAATTCTGGATGATCGGCACTGAACAAGACATTGCTTTGCCGAACCACGATGCGGGTTTTACCGCCCGCCAAGCGCCGCGCCGTAAGTGCCGAAAGATTCGGCGGGATCGACAAGCCCAGCAATACGTCAGGGGAATGGCTGCGTAAATAGCGTGCCAGCGCCGGAATGCTCAACATCAGGCGAGAGACATTGGACGAACGCAGCAGCGGCCAATGGCCAAAACCTTGGCTGATATTGATCCAGCGCGCGCCGCAAGGCGCGGCTGCGCGCATGGCTTCGGTAGGCTGTGGGCTTAACAGATCAACGCTGTACCCCCGGGCCAATAAGGCATCGACCAGGGTGAACATCATGCGCTCGCGGCTGCCCAACGGCAACGCGCCCATAATCAACGCGATTGTCCCACTCAAGGCCCGGCCTCGGGGTGAGCGTAAGGCGATAAAAACGGGTACTCGGCGATTTGCCTTTCAATCGAAACTTTCAGGCCATCCGGCCAGGCCACTTTCAGGGCGCTGCGATTGGGCTTGGTGAACACGATACCGGCGCAGGCATCCAGATAATCCTCAGCAAGGTTGTCTATCGAAAGAGCCTTGAGCAACTGCGTCAAGGTCGGCTTGGGGGCTGCGATCAACTGCTCCAGATAAACCTCGACAAAACGGTTTGGGAAACGTGCCTGTAACTGGTCAATCAACTGGCAATTGGCAAAATAGCGTTGCGCGGCGGTGTCAAGGCTGGCGCCGGTGCGTTTGGCTTTGGTGGCGATATTGTCCCAAGGGTTTCTTAGCACATGCACCAACTGAAACGGACAGCCTAAGCGCTGCTCCAGATCAAACAGCAATTCCGGATGGCGACGCAACAACCGGGCGCTGCCATTGCCTTTTTTATCACCGATGATCACCGGCCTGGTCAGCTGGCCCTGATACTGCCCCGGCACCTGATAATCATAGCCGGTGTATTCCCGGCCGAAGTAATGATAAAAGTAAGCATTGATTTGCAAGGCTTTCAGCACCCGGTGAGCCGCGACCCCGGCGGCAATGTGCTTTAAGGCATGGGCTTCGTGGGCGATCAGAATATCGGGGTGGGCATCGAGCAGGGAACCGACCAGGGAATGACCGCTACGCGAATAGCCTAAAAAAAACACCATGCGCTCAGGTTGTTGCCAGGCGATCTGGTGGGCGGCCAAGGCATTGCGGTGATCTGCCAACAGCGTTTCGATGGCCCGGTATACCGGTAAGGTTTCCCGGCACAACTGCGCCTGACGCAGCAGCCTGCCATAAGCTAACAGCGCCTGCTCAAACTGCCCTGCCCTGTGGTCTTTAAGCGCTTGCCATAGCCCTTGCCCGGCGATGGCCAGTTCACTGGCCTGGCGCCCGGCAAACGGGCCGATCTGACGTAAAGCCGATAATGCCATCAACGCGCCAAAACGGGCAGCGGCAGATAATTTTTCGCGGTTTGCCAGAAACCGCCAACGCCCCAGCGCGGACCTTTGATCTGGCTGTCCAGCGCGTCGATATGCTTGAGCAATGGCCGGTACAGTTCCAGCCCTTGTTCAATACGCGCCCAATCGGCCAGAAACAGGCGGTCATTGGTGTCGATTTGATCGGTGGCCAGTTTGTTCAGCCACAGATAGGCATCGCGGGTCAGTGGATTGACCTGGCTGTTTTCGGCAAACGCCGACAGATCAGCACGGTTATGGCGCAAATCGGCGCGCAGGAATTCGTGGCTATACTGGGCGATTTCCGCTTCCAGAGCGTTGTCGATGTCGATGGCAAAGCGCCTGGCGATGCGGCGCAGTTCATGACCGGCATCGGTCATCAATTGGTCGTAATCGACCACCACCATCGGCCTGGCCAGTACATGCCGAAAATACGGCACCACCCGCACCAGCCACTCCAGATCGGTGCGTTCCTGAGCGCCGCGAATGGCGTTCAGCTTGGCACGGGATGAGGCCACGTTCAACGGATTGCGGATCGCCAGAACATAGCTAATGTCGATACCCAGCCCGCTCAGGGTTTGTTCCCAGAACGGCAACAAGCGCATCACGCCGCCGGATTTGAACGCCCACAGCGGTTTATCGGCAAACCGTTGTTGCACGATCGCGGCCAATTGTTCCTGAAACGGTTTCAGATCGACCGCGCGCCAAGCATTATCCTCAAGCAAGGTCAGGCTGGAGCCGTTGCTGTTCAGGCCAAACGCTTGTTGCAGACGATGATTGAGATCGAGAATATCCAGGTCTTCAAAATAGCCACGGGCGTTTTTCGGCGTCGCCGGTTTCAGGTTATCGCCCAAGTCCGCGCCCAACGCGGCCAGGCCACGGGTCAAGGCGCTGGTGCCGCTGCGGCCGGGGCCGATCACGATCAGCACTCGATGGTTGATTTGAGGTTGCGTCATGTCAGTTTCAGTAACAAATAGTTAATAAATTCACGGCTACGAACGAAAGGTTTGGCGTCGATAAACTCGACAATAAACACTTTTCGCAACGCGCCTTCAGGGCAGGTCAAAGGCTTGACGCCATGCCAGGAATTTCCCTGGCGCATGAAAATCAAACTGCTGTCGCCCATCGCAGGCGCGCTGTATTCGGCATCGAAATCGTTAAACGCGGGCGCGGAATTGAACGGAAACCGGCCCCGGTCGTCCAGCACCCAGGTTTCCCCGCCCCACTCGGCTTGCCAGTCCGGTTCACGGTTGAAATAAAAAATCTGCGAACCCAGTTTCCAGCGGGCATCACAATGCGGCGACACCGAACAGCCTTTGGTGGCGTAATGCCAATGACAATGCAGTTTGAAATCATCCCGGCCCAGCAAACGGGCAATGGCGGCATGGTAAGCGGGAGATTTGAGCTGCTCGATGAAAGCTCGCCAGGAAGGCGCTAACGGCAAATCGTCGCAATACTCCAGCACATAGCGGTCATGCGGCATTTGCCGGTAACGGCGCGGGCGGTTAAAGGCACGTTTTAACTGGCTTAACGGCGGCAGATCCTGATAAAGCCGGTCAAAGCCTTGTGCGGACAACAGCCCGTCAAGGCTCAGCCAGGGATAGGGCAAGGTTTGACGAAACGCCGTCTCATCCAACGCTGCCAATCGGTCAAGCGCCAAAAAGCTCATGACCGGTCGAGCAACTTCTTTACCGCGGCCACTGCTTGCTGAACATCGGTCAGTTGCTGTCGGGGCGGCGTCGCTCTACCTTCCAGAGTCAGAAGACCTAAGGCATGAAGTTCCCGGTGTAAAGCGCCAAGATCGCGCGGCGGCACGATCAAGCCACGCGCTTCCAAGAAACGGAACAGCGCCCTAAGCGGCGCCGGACAGCGTTCACTTCGCAACCAGGCAAACAAGGGCAGTCGGAATTTGCTGAACGGATGCTGCGGCAGATCGAACAAGGTGACCGGCTTGCCGGTGGCACAGGCTTCAGCCAGCATGGATGCGCTTTCGCCGGTGACGATAAATTCATCGGCCAGCGCCAGATAGCCTTGATAAGGATTGTCGGCGGCGGTTTCCGGCTGCCAGCAATAGCCATGACCGACTTCCTGCGATTCAAGCCAGGCGCAAAGTTCTTCGGCAATGGCTTTCGGCGTTCTCGGGCTGGTGGTCACCAGCAAGGAACCGCCACAGGCTTTGGCGCGGGCCACCGCTTGCGCCGTCAGGCGCCAGGCGCTGGCTTTATCGAACCGGTAAGAACCGCTGTCGCCGCCGACCAATACGCCAACCCACGGTCTCGGCAAATGGGCAAGATGCGGCCGCCAACGTTCTGCGGCGCGGCGCAGCGCGGCCTCATCCTTGCGGTATAACGGCGCGATGTTGTGCAGCACATTGGCCCGCTCGGGCAAACGGTATTGCGGCGTGCTGATGATCAGATCAAACACATCCAGCGCCGCCCAGGGCCGGCCCAGTTGCACCAGTTTGGTTTTGCCACCGGAAAGCTGTTTGATGCGCTGGGCGATGCCGACATTGCGACCACCGATGGTGATCACCAGGGCCGGCCAGGGCGGCGACAATGGCAACGTTTGCCAGACACTCACTGCGGGAAAAAGTCGGCTGAGGATGACCGTCAGCAGATTGGGTCTAAGGGTAAGTTCAGTAGTGTCAAAGCCCAGCGCCTCGGCCAGAACCTGCAACTGCCGGTCATCACCGGTTGCGCCGTAAGACAATATCCAAACCTGAGCCGTATTTTCTCGGGCCAAGCCCGTAGGCAAAGCCCAAGCGGTACCTGCCAATACCATCTGTGCTGTCATGGAAGCTCCATGGGTTGATATTTTATTATTCGATAATGCTAGCGAATAAAATCATATCTCACGCACATGACAACTTGACGAACAACCCAATCCTGGTGGTTCATTCGCTACTGCAACGCCAACCACTGATGATTCAGCGCAACCTACCAAGACCTCAAGCCGCGAGCACACAAGCGCCCGCCAAATCAGCAACAGCCCGCTTGGCAACACCAACCACCTGTATCGATGGCGACAACCAGGCCTGATAAGCATCGTGCTGATGGCCATGATAAAGCTGCTTGACGCGCAAATGCCGCGCCAGCTCATCCAGTGCGGTAAAGCCATAGCGATGACAACCCGGCGCCTCATGAGTCACTAAAATATCCGCCTGGTGTTTTTTAAGTTGCTGAACTTCGTCATACCAGATGGCAGAGCGCATTTTCAACGACAAGCCCAGCTCGCGCAGATGTTGCGGCTGCTGCGCCAGATAATCCTGCTTGCTATGCCAGCGCGGTGCTCTTGGCGGATACCAAACCCGACCCAGAAAAATGCCGCCCAATCCCGCCACACGCAAACCCGCGATGGTCTTGACATTCAGATGCAGATTTTTATCAGCCAAGGCCGAGGCAAACAAGAATCTGTGCCGATCATGATCATCAAAATCGTGATTACCCGGAATCCACCAGACATCGGTTAAATCCAGAACCCTACCCAACTGAGACTCCAAAGGCGCACTCAATTCACAATCGCCCAACAAAATAACCGCCTCGGGCTGAAACTGCCCAACCGCTTCGATAATAGCCTGAAAGTCACCATGCGGGTCACCAGCGAATAGAATGCGACGAGACAAATCGGACATGAGTTAATGGGTCGTTGAGAATGGTTATCAACCATGGTACCACCTATTCCGGCAAAGGCTGATGACATCCGAACCGACGCCAGCAAACGCCCGGCAACCTGTCACAATAGTTGCCACCACCACAATCGACATAAGTTGACTCACAACACAACATCATTGAAGATGACTCCGACAAAATTACGCTTCAAGTCAGACTATACCGACCACAATGCAACAACAGCTGCGCTTTTGGACGCCGAAATGTTCGGCAAAGAGGCTGGCACCTGACACACGGCAAAAGAAAAGTCTTGGCTGTGTTTACAACGCCCTTTTCAGAGACACCCTGACAGCGCATCGGGAGTAACAACCAGCAAAAATGCCGACACTGAAGCCCCTACATTCACTGCATTAAACGAACCTAAAGCCTATCTTTTCAGCATGACGCCACCCGCCTCCCAGCAGGATCATGACCACAACCATTGTGTCGAATCGGCACTCAAACTCGCGCAAACCTTATGCCAACAGCGCGGCGCACAACTCACGCCCTTGCGTCAGAAAATCCTGGAACTCATCTGGGCCAACCATCGCGCCGTCAAGGCCTATGACTTGCTGGAACAAATCAAACCGTTCAATGACTCCGCCAAGCCCGCCACCGTGTACCGGTCGCTGGATTTTTTATTAGCACAAGGACTGGTTCACCGCATTGAAAGCCTGAATGCCTATATCGGCTGCAATCATGCCGAACGTCCTCACGACATCATCCTGTTGATTTGCCACCACTGCCAGCAAATCGAAGAACGTCACGCCGCCGGCGTCATGCTCAGCCTGCAACAAGAACTGACTGACGCCGGTTTCACGCCTAGCGGCAAAACCATGGAAATCCATGGTACCTGTCGGCAATGCGCCCCCGAAAAAGACCAGGCAATGGAATAATCAGCGACAAAGCATTGACTATCCTTTCAAAGTCTATAGAATTGGCGGATTAACTCTACCCGTAGTATTGAGGATTCCCGAATGGTAACCATACGTCTTTCCCGTGGCGGCGCCAAAGACCGTCCGTTCTATCATGTTGTTGTCACCGACAGCCGCAACCGTCGTGACGGTCGCTACATCGAACGCCTGGGCTTTTTCAACCCTTTGGCGCGTGGCAAAGAGCAGCGCCTGGAATTGAATGCCGAGCGCATCGATTATTGGCGCGGCCATGGCGCACAAACATCCGATCGCGTCGCGTCACTGATCAAAGAAGCGAAAAAAGCCGCCAGCCAGGCTGGTGAAGCGGTCGCCGCAGGCTAAGCCGACACCGTTACTGGAGTGAGCTCGGAGCTACTGCTAGGCACGATCACCGGCGCCTTCGGCATTCAAGGCTGGGTCAAAGTCTTTTCGCACACACGCCCCCCGGAAAATATTTTTGCCTACACGCCCTGGATTCTGGGCGGCGGTCAACGGCACAAATTCCTGGAAGGTCGTCGCCAGGGGAAAATATTGGTTGCGCACCTCGAAGGCATAGATAGCCGTGAACACGCCGCCTCATTGCGCGGCACCTCCATTAGCGTGGAGCGCGAGCAACTCCCGCAGGCCGCGCCCGGTGAATACTACTGGAGCGACTTGATTGGCTTGACGGCCATTAACCTGTCCGAACAAGAACTCGGACACGTCACGGGGCTTTTGGAAACCGGCGCGAATGATGTATTGATTGTCAATGGCGAGCGTGAATATCTGATTCCCTTTGTGCAAGGCCGTCATGTCCTGAGCGTTGACCTGGATGACAAAATTATCAGAGTTGACTGGGACAGCGATTTCTAGCAACACCATGCGCTTTGATGTCATCTCTATTTTTCCGGACATGATCTGGTCAGGCGTCCGGGAAGGGGTTTGTGGTCGTGCGTTAAGCGCTGGAAAATATCAGCTCAAAGTCTGGAATCCGCGCGACTTTACCACAGACCGCTACCAAACCGTGGATGATCGCCCCTATGGCGGCGGCCCCGGCATGGTGATGAAATATCAGCCTCTGGCCGATGCGATTGCCGCAGCCCGCACACCTCAAGCTCGGGTTGTGTACCTGAGTCCGCAGGGTCAAACCTTGACTCAGCGTATAGTGGAAGACCGGGTGAACCGGCAAACGCCACTAATCCTGGTGGCCGGGCGTTATGAAGGTATCGATCAGCGTTTCATCGATCAGGTTTGCGATGAAGAATGGTCATTGGGCGATTATATATTATCGGGTGGCGAACTGGCGGCCCTGGTGGTTATCGACGCCATGGTCAGGCTGTTGCCAGGCGTTTTGGGCCATCACCAATCCGCCGCGCAGGATTCGCACAGCACGGGGCTACTGGACTGCCCGCATTACACCCGCCCGGAACAAGTCGCCGGTCAAGTCGTTCCTGATGTTTTGCTGAGCGGCGACCATCAGGCAATTTCGGACTGGCGCAGAAAACAGGCTTTATTACAAACCTATAAAAAACGTCCTGACTTATTATTGACAGTTGACTTGAGCGCACGCGATAAGGCGTGGCTTATGGAATTTACGCAAAACGACACGAAGGTGAAACTATGACTCATATCATCGAACAGCTGGAAGCTGAGCAATTGAAAAGCCAGGTTCCCAATTTTGGCCCCGGCGATACCGTGGTGGTTAATGTAAAAGTAAAAGAAGGCGAGCGCGAGCGTATTCAGGCCTTTGAGGGCGTGGTAATCGCTAAACGCAACCGTGGCTTGAACTCGGCATTCACGGTACGCAAGATTTCCCACGGTGAAGGTGTGGAACGGGTTTTTCAAACCCACAGCCCAATGATTAACGACATCGTAGTGAAACGCAGAGGCGATGTGCGCCGCGCTAAACTCTACTATCTGCGCAACCTCAGCGGCAAAGCGGCGCGCATCAAGGAAAAAGTTTAAGGACGGCACCAGCCCGCTACGGTTACAAAAAAGGCAGCTTCAAGCTGCCTTTTTTGATGGCCGAACACAATC
Source organism: Methylococcales bacterium (assembly GCA_032251045.1). Taxonomy (GTDB): domain Bacteria; phylum Pseudomonadota; class Gammaproteobacteria; order Methylococcales; family Methylomonadaceae; genus JAVVEW01. Next base: position 2,639 of record JAVVEW010000067.1, on the reverse strand, counting down.
GGAGCATAAACCATTCCCGGCCGGATTTTCTCCATACCCCCGCCATGCAAGATGGTCCTCCTGTCAGCTACCTAGCAACACTTTCCACCTTGACCGGCTCAGCCTTCGCCTGGCAAAAGACATAGCAATATGAGCTTTGACCTGCCAACAGCAATGTTATAACATAACATCTTTTCAATGGAGACATCGCCATGCGACAACCATTACTGCTGGCCGTATTGCTAGGCTTGTTCAGCCTGACAGTACAAGCACAGGTTCATTCTGATATTGAGCTTGAAGTGCAGACCAACCGGATCGTGATCGACCCGGAAGGGGAAGTCGAAAAAGTTTCTGGATATGCCTTGTTTGAAAGTGAGTTTGATAACGCATTGACGCCGTTTACCACCCGCGAACCGGGTCTGGATGGCGCAGGTTTCAATCCTGGTGATTTACTGCAATACCGTATTGAAAGCGGCCTGCGTAAATGGGATGCCGAAACCGGTGCATGGCTCGATGGTGGCTTTGATGAGCGCCTGTCCATCAGTGGCAACGAGGCATCGAACACAGTATCGGCCAATACAGGACGCTTTGCCGAAGGCATTATCGACATCATCGAAGCCGATGGCGGGGTTCACCGTGATCTGGCGTTCAACCTTCACCGCACCGATGACGGTGTGCCGGATGATGGTGCTTATTTGGTATTGCTGTCGTTGTTCGGTACCGAAGCCGATGGTAAAACACCGGCCTATGCACCCTCCGAACGCTTCTGGCTGGCTCTGCATTTGAACGCGCAAGGCACTTTCCCCGAAAACGACTTTGAAACGGCCTTGGAAAGCCTGTCCGAAGGCGGTGCTGATAGCGTTGACCCGGCGCGTATTGAAGCTTTGTTGAATTGGGCAGAGGACAATTTTCCCGAGCTTTTCTCTGAAGCGAAAACCACACAAACTGTCCTCGGCTTTCAGGCGCGTTGCTATAACAACGGTGTTTGCATCGGGGTCAAAGACGGCTTTGTCTATGCCAGTGGTTCCGGTTTCGGTTCACTGTGGAATGCCGGCACTCTCAAGTTTTGGCTGAGTCAAGCCGGGCTCTGATCGCTTTGCCATCGATGACCGGGCCTTCGCTGCTGTTATTGCTGTCCGGCATGGCCGGGCTTGGTTATCAACTGGTCTGGACCCGGCTGTTTGCGCTGGGTCTGGGGCATGAATATGCCTCGATGCTGGCTGTGGTCTCCGCCTTTTTCGGCGGACTGACCTTGGGGGCGTGGCTGTTCCGGCGCTGGCTGGGCACTATCGTCCGACCGGCTTATGGATATGCCGCGCTGGAGTTGATCATTGCCGTCTGGGCGTTGGTGACCGCCTGGCTGATTGGCCCGGCTGCGCAACTGGCCAACCAGGGGCTGGGCATAGCGCCCAGCCCTTTCTTCTATTGGACAACGGCTTTTTTATGGCCGTTTCTGACCCTGCTGCCGGCCACGGTGGCCATGGGCGCCACCCTGCCGGCCGCTGAACGCTGGTTCAGCCAGCTCAGTGGCGATACGCATGCGCTGGCTCGGGTTTATGCGGTCAACACGCTGGGCGCGATGCTCGGCGTGCTGGCTGCGACTTTCTGGCTGATGCCGACTTTTGGCTATCGAACAACACTGATAGGGCTGGCCATGATTAACGCTGGCGTGGCGCTGGCCGCAGTTGTGCTCGACCGCCGCCGCCCGATTCGGCTCACGGCAGCCGACCGGCAACATTCACCGGCAGCTCTGTCCGGCTGGTTGGGCGTTGCCCTGTTAGTGACCGGGCTGTTGGGCATTGCTTACGAAGTGGTCACGGTGCGGGTGATGGCGCAGGTGTTTGAAGGTACGGTATACAGCTTTGCGGCAGCGTTGACCGTATACCTGGCCGGTACCGCTTTGGGCGCCGCCGTTTACCATCGATTTTGTCCTGACCTGCCGCTCAAATTAACCAGCGCGCGTTTGTCTTATGGGCTAAGCCTGGTCTGTTTGCTCGGTACCGGCCTGTTGTATGTCGCGCATCCCGGTTACTGGTGGCTTAGGCGTCTGGGTGATGACAGTCCACTGGCGGTATTGGGCGCGGAGCTGGGTATTGCCGTGCCGGTGCTGCTGCCGCCAACAGTATTGATGGGGGCGTTATTCAGCCATCTGGCGCTGACTGCACGGCGTGAGCAAGGCCATGTCGGTGCGGCGCTGGCGGTCAACCTGGCCGGTGGTTTGATCGCCCCCCCGCTGGCCGGCGCCTGGCTGGTTCCTGCGGTCGGGCCATTCTGGACTCTGGCCGGCATCGCCATGGGTTATTTGCTGCTGGCGCTGCGCAGCTTCCGGCTGCCGCTGTGGTATCCGGCGTTGCCCGCGTTAATGCTGGTGTTGCTGCCCAAATCCTTGGCTATCGTCACTTTGCGCGACGGCGAAACTCTGAACGACTACCGGGACGGCGCGTTGGCCTCAGTGGCCGTGATCGAGCGCGGTCAGGAGCGCAATCTACGAGTCAACAACCGTTTTCAAATGGGCGGCACGGTGCCCAGAGCGTTGCGCATTCAGAGAATGCAAAGCCATTTGCCGCTGCTGCTGCATCCGAAACCAGAAAAAGCTTTGTTTTTAGGTGTGGCGACCGGTATTACCGTCGGCGCCGCGACCCTGCACCCGAATCTGGCCG
>JAVVEW010000066.1:0-11921 GCA_032251045.1 Methylococcales bacterium | reverse complement strand
GCCTATGAATCCAGCCTGAAGTATTATCGCGATTTGAAAAATGTCATCGATACCGCCCGCGAAGAAGGGCGCGAGGAAGGTAGACAAGAAGGTGAGCAAATCGGTTATCAAAGAGCTGTACTCAACATGCTCAATCATGGAATCCCGGCAGCGGAGGTGGCAAAATTAATGAACTTAACGTTACAGGATGTTGCAACGATTAAGCAAGCCAATAAGATGCGATGAATGACAAATCTGATCATGACAGCAGGCAACGGTATTGGGCACGTCACTTGTTGTTCCTTTGCCCAACCTTAACTGATTTCACTTTCGACTTTGAGAATGACGTCATGTAACTCGGCCAAAGACAGCTGTTTGATGAACACACTACGCCAGACCACCGATACTCCCGCCTCGCGTAGTAAAGGCAAATCCATCAATGACGGCTCATCGATGGCCAAGGGACTTTCGCTAAGTACGATAAAATCATCACCCTGAAAGCGAAAAACCAACAACGCTGGAAAGTATTGTTGTAGCAACGCGCCTAATGCCTTCAGAAAGGCATCGCCTTCACGCCAACCATGGCGCAAGTTATAAGCATTAAAACCGGTTAAAAATAACAAGCCTACCCAACCAGGCTGAGCGGCTTTATTGGAGCATACTACCTGTAAATAGCTCTCGTTATACAGACCTGTTAGAGCGTCGTTAAAGAAATACGCAAAACGCATTTTTTCCAGCTCGGTTGACGGCATTTGCGTCGCCATAGGCGGCTTAACATCTTCAAATGCCAGCAAAGCCGCCTGCGCGACCACAGGATGAAACTGGCTGCCTGAATGGCGTTTGATTTCCGCCAAAGCATCGGCGACGGAAAGCCTTGGCTTGTAAATACGACTGGTAGTCATCGCGTCAAACGCATCGGCTACGGCAAGCACAAAAGACAAAAACGGCACCTTATCCGGATGCTCGGTTTTAGGATAGCCATGGCCATCATAATGTGCATGATGGAAAAGAATAATACCGGCCAGCTCCTTATACATGTCGATTTTTGACAACATGTCGAACCCTGCGTACACGTGCCGCTGAATGAGTTCGTATTCCAAGCCATTTAACCGCTCAGGCTTGAGTAAAATCGCATCGGGCGTGGCGACCTTGCCAATATCATGCAAAATAGCCGCCTTACTGAGCCGTTCGATGTCTGTCGGCGGCAACTGCAAAAACTGGCCCAATCGCACGCAGTAATCGGCAACCCGCAAGGTATGACCTGCCGTATAATTGTCGCGTTGCTCGATGATGTTGACGAATGCCAGAATCGTCTCTTCGTAATGATTGATGCGTTGCGCTTCCATACGCTGCACCAAGGTTTTTTGCTGCAGGGATTGCAATATCAAAGCAATATCACCCGCCAACCGCTCCAGCACCTTGATTTCTTCATCACCAAAGCCTTGTTCTCGAATGGACTGCACGCACAGCACACCTAATACCTGTTTTTGCTCATCCTCAACCACAATCAGTGGCAACGCTATTTGCCATAAGGTTGGCTCGATTGATGTTATGTTGAAGGTCATTTGCTTGACGGCAAGCACCGCAGCCCTGACCTGCGCCGGGTTATCTTCCGACAACGCATAAAACTCTAACTCCAACACTGCGCCGGAATCTTTGGATTTCTTGGCAATCTGCAATTGACCTTCCTTGACCAGGCCAACCCAACTGAAGCAATAATGCGGATATTGGCTTAACGCATCGACACAATGGCTTAAAACACTGCTAGTAGACATTGCGGTAAGCAACAACTCGTTGATGTGGGCTGCGGTTCGCAATAAATCCTTGGTCTGTTTTTCCTTCTCATAAAGCTGTTGCAGACGCTGGGTGCGTTGTTGAACTTTTTGTTCCAGGTCAGCGTTAATGTGCTGAATAGCCTGCCGATAACGTGTCTGGGTTGATAGATAACGCATGACCAGAATCAGGGTCAATAATGTCAATATCGCCACGGTCGCTTGCGCCAAACGGGTACTTTGCGTGATGGCGATTTGCTCTTGGTAAAATCTGCCGACAGGCATGGAGATATGAATAGCACCTCGAATATCGCCCAGTTTATACCCCTGCTCAGCATGACATTGCAGGCAACTGGACTCGGTAAGTAAACGTCCGACCAAGTGGAAACGCTGCTGTTCGGCATCCAGATGGTAGACATAGTCCTCCTGCCGGTTTTGCTGTAGAAACATCAAGGCTTCGGTTTCAAAAGCATCGGGCGCATTGATCGGGTTAATGGGCTTTAAGCTGGTAATTCTGAACTGATGGTCTGTAAATTCAGCGGCAAGCTCTGACAGCTGACGCGTCATCCAGGCAGGATTGACCCGAATCAACTGCTGACCGTCAGCCGTTGCCAGGGTATTGTCCGGCAAGTAAGGATTCGGCTCCAGACCGCCACCTTTGACGAACACTCCGCCGTGCAGCGCGTTCCAGCGACGCATCAGCACGATAGTATCAAAATCGGCCATGGCATCGGTGCGTAAAGCCGCCTCGGCCAATGCTGTATGCTGGCTCTTGTTATGCTCCAGCTCATAGAGCACGGCCGCCGCCACGCCCAACACCAACACTGAAAACAAAATATGCGGCAGGCAAAATTTAATGGGCATTAATAGTTCTCGTTACAGGAAATCTTGCGGGAGCCTTTGGCAACGATGCAGGATAGTGATAAAAGGACGCTCACACAGCTCATTTAGCTAGAAAAGCACGCAGTTTCAGTCTAATCTTGACGATCATTTAGTCAAGTCTTAGCACGCCTCCAGGTTGATAAGCGCGGCCTGCTTTGCCCTGCCGGACCATGATAAATGCCCCCCTACCCAGTCAGCAAAATCATGTTCACGCCTTACCGAACCTTAGCACTGGCCGCCGCCAAAATCCTTCGAAAGGTCAAATTAAGCCGCGAGCTTTTCTGTGCCCGGGTTTTCGGCAGCTGATGTTGCCAGTGTTGCTGAAGACAGCCGGCCATGATCAGCAAATCGCCGTGTGCCAAATCAACACTGAAGCTTTGTTTATGCTGACGGTGGCGAAACCTTAAGTTTCGGGTATCGCCGAAGCTTAACGAAGCGATGGTGGGTGTTGGGCCAAGTTCCGGTTCGTTGTCGGCATGGCAGCCCATGCTGTCCTGACCGTCGCGATACAGATTGGCCAATACACTGTTGAAGCCGGTGGCTAAGGCGTGTTCCAGGTCTTGTTTCAGGGTCAAAAGTTCCGGCGTCCAGGGCAGTGGCGCATGGTCAACGCCGGAATAACGGTAACAGGCCTGGTTGTCGCCGTACCAGGCCATCAGTCTGGGGGTGTCGTGCCAGCGGCCGAAAATAAACAACCGTTCCTGACGAAAAGCCAGGCTAGCCATAAGTGCATTAAACCAGTGGTCGGCGTGTGCTTTACCGTAAAAGCGTTGCACCAGGTAAAGCTCGCCGTCGCACGGCGCCAGATTGACGCCATAATCAAGAATGGTCATCAATGAAGAAGGCGTTAACGTCTTTAAGCTCCCGGGTGCGGCGCATGGCCGGCACGCTGTTCAGGAAAAAATGGCCATAGCTTTTTTTCAGCAGACGCGGGTCGCAGACCATCAACACGCCGCGATCGGTGGCATCGCGCAGCAGTCGGCCAATGCCTTGGCGTAGTGCGATCACGGCATTGGGCACTTGATAGTCGATAAACGGTGAGCGGCCTTGTTGGCGCATCGCCTCCAAGCGCGCTTTCAGCACCGGGTCGCCGGGCGCGGCGAACGGCAGTTTGTCGATAATCACGCAGGACAAGGCATCGCCGCGCACATCGACACCTTCCCAGAAACTAGCCGTGCCCAACAGTACGGCATTGCCTAAGCGTTTGAATTCTTTAATCAACTGAGCTTTGGGCCGGGCACCTTGCACCAACAGCGGATAATCCACGCGCTCGGCCAGCAAGGTGTGTGCGATATTCAGCGCACGGAAGCTGGTAAACAAAAAAAACGCCCGGCCACCGCTGGCTTCCAGCACCGGCACTACGAATTCGATCACCCGCTCGGTAAAGTCCGGCACGGCCGGGTCGGGCAGTCCTTTAGGATGGTAGAACAACGCTTGTTGGCTGTAGTCGAACGGGCTGTCCCAGCTTTGGCTGTCGGGTTCGAACAAACCCAACTCGCGGCTGAAATGCTGAAACTTGCCAGCCACGCTCAAGGTGGCGGAGGTGAAAATCCAGGTCGCCTGAAAGCGTTTCATGAACTTTTGAAAAGGGCCTGCGATATCCAGCGGGCTGAGGCTTAAGGTGACATGTTTGGGGTGGGTTTCGTACCAGCGAATGTCGGTTTTGCTGTCGTTGGCGTTGAGCAGCGCGGTGAGCTTGTCCTGTAAATTTTCCGCTCGTTTATAGCCGCCTTCAAGGTTTTGCGATTTGACTTTGCAACTGTCGAGTACGCCGGTCAAATCGCGCAAACAATCGGCCAAGTCGGTCAATGCGGCGCTTAACGGCGGCTGTTGTTCGATCACCTGCCATTCGGCCTTGCCTTCATGCTCGGCGAAGGCCAGGCGCAGGTCGCGCACCGCTTTGTCCAGATGGCTGGCGGCGCTGTTCAATTCGGGCACATCGGCGGCTTCGGCGCCGTACCAGGCGATACAATCCTTGGCCAGGTCGGCCAGCGCCCGGGTGGAGATGGAAAGCCCTAAAAAATTGCCGGCGGTTTCGGCCAATTGATGGGCTTCGTCGATAATGATGACCTCGGCTTCCGGCAGCAATTCGCCGAAGCCGGTTTCGCGGATCGACCAGTCGGCACACAAAAGATGATGGTTGATTACCACCAGATCGCTGCTTTGCGCCTGCCGACGGGCGCGGTACAGAAAGCAGTCATCGTACAGCGGGCAGTCTTGGCCGGCGCAATTGTCGCGGGTGGAAGTGACTTGTTGCCATAACGGCGACGTTTCCGGCAGGCGCTGGTAATCGGCGATGTCGCCGGTTGCCGTGCGTTTGGCCCATAAATCCAGCGCGGTGAGTTTGGCCAGCGTTTTGTTGTCCTGAAAATCCAGCTGCAATGCGCTTTCCAGGCGGTACAAACACAGGTAATTGGCGCGCCCTTTGAGCAATGCAGCGGAAAAGCCGCGCGGCCAGGTTTTGCGCAGCAGTGGCAGATCGCTTTGAAACAGTTGGTCTTGTAAATTGCGAGTGCCGGTGGCGATCAGGGTTTTCTTGCCCGAGGCCAGCGCGGCGGAAAGATAGGCTAAGGTTTTTCCGGTGCCGGTGCCGGCTTCGGCGATGAAACAGCGGTTGTCGTCAATGGCGGCGCTGATCGCCTGCGCCATGGCCCGTTGTGGCGGACGCGGCTGATAGCCTGGCAATACCTTGGCCAGTGGGCCTTTTTCGGCAAAAAAATCCTCTATGGCTTGGCTCATGTCAGTCGTTGGCCAGCTCTTCCAAAGCGTTCAGGCGTTGCTCTAAGGTTTTGATTTTTTGCAAGAGTTTCGGCAGACGGGCGATGGCGGCCAGCTCCTGCCAGGCGGTTTTTTTGTCCTTGGCCGGGCTGCCGAACATCTGCGCCTTAGCCGGTACATCACCGGCCACGCCGGAGCGGGCCATGATCACGCTTTGCGCGCCGATATGAACGTGATCGGCCAGACCCACGCTACCGGCCAGCACGGCGTAATCATCAATTCGGCAGGAGCCGGAAATGCCGGTTTGACCGCAGATAATGACATGGTTTCCGATACGGTTGTTATGGCCGATCTGCACCAGGTTGTCGATTTTGGTGCCTTGGCCGATCATGGTTTCGCCCAGGGTGGCGCGGTCGATGGTGGTGCCCGCGCCGATTTCGACATCGTTTTCAATTCTGACCCTACCGACATGCGGCATTTTGATATGTCGGCCATCGCGCAGTTTATAGCCAAAACCATCGGCACCGATCACCGCCCCGGCATGAATGATGACGTTATCGCCGATCACGGCGTTGGGATAAATCACCACCCGCGGATGAAGCACACAGTTTTCGCCGATGCTGACGTTTTCACCAATCACCGCGCCGGCCAGAATGGCGCTGCCCGCGCCGATTTCAACGCCTGCGTGAATGCGGACATGCGCATCAATATGCACCGAATCCGCCAACTGCGCATCGTTATCGACCACGGCCGTGGCGTGAATGCCGGGGCTGAAGGTGGGCGCGGGGTAAAGGATACGCAACGCTTCGATAAAGACTCGTTCCGGGTCTTCGGTGAGCAGAAAAGCTAAGTTCTCAGGCCGGGTTTCAGGCAGATATTCCGGCTTGATCAGACAGGCCGTGGCCTTGCAATCGGTAATTTTGTCTTTGAGCCTCGCCTGCCCCAGAAACACCAGATCGCCGTCGCCGGCCTCGTCCAGTGCGGCGGCACGCTGTAACCAGACCTCGCCTGGCAGGGGGTTGTCCACGGTTACGCCCAAACGATCGACCAGCTCGGTCAGTGTGATGGCCATGACTTACTCCGCGTTCAGATTGCCGCTATGCAGGCCGCATTCTTTTTTGGTGGCCTCTTCCCACCACCAGCGACCGGCGCGTTCATGTTCGTTGGGCCTGACCGGGCGGGTACAGGGTTCGCAACCGATGCTGATAAAGCCTTGTTCGTGCAGCGCGTTGTACGGTACGTTGTTGCTCAGGATATGATCCCAGACCTGGGCCGAAGTCCAGTTGGCCAGGGGATTGAATTTGTAGAGCTCCCGGCCCGGTGCCGCGAACGCGGTATCGGCTTCGACTTCGGCCAGTTGCTGGCGGGTGTCCAGGCTTTGATCCCGGCGCTGGCCGGTGATCCAGGCGTCCAGCGTGGCCAGTTTGCGTTTCAGGGGCTGGACTTTGCGGATGCCGCAGCACTCCTGATGGCCGTCCCGGTAGAAACTAAACAAGCCTTTCTCGCGCACCATCGGCTCAAGTTGTTCAGGGTCAGGCGATAAAATGTCCAGATCGATGCGGTAATGCTCGCGCACTTTATCCAGAAAACGGTAGGTTTCCGGGGGCAGACGGCCGGTGTCCAGGCAAAACACCGCGATATCGGGTTTGAGCTTCACCGCCAGATCGATCAATACCACATCTTCGGCGCCGCTGAAAGAAAGCGCGATTTGGTCAAATGCCTGCAACGCCACTTTAAGAATGGCGCGGGGATTTTTGCCTTTGAGTTGTTGTTGCCTATCGTCGAGAGTCAATGTGGTCATATTCAATAATTTATTCTTTTTCCTGATGTTTATGCCGTGCTGGCGGCAAAACCGCCCGGGAAATACCCATCACCCCTGACCGGGTTCAGGGTAAAGCCAGGGATAAATCGTGGCCCGGGCCTGATCGAGACCGGTTTTTTTAAGTGCGGAAAACAATTGCACAGTAGCCGCGCAATTCATATCACGCAGGTTTTTTTCCACTTTAAGCAAAACATTGCGGCCAGCGCCATATTTCAGTTTATCGGCTTTAGTCAGCAGGATATGCAGTTGCAAGCCGCCTTCTTGACACCAGTCCACCATCTGCCAGTCAAATTCAGTCAATGGATGACGGATATCCATAATCAGCACAATGCCGCACAATGATTCCCGCCCAGTGAGGTATTCGGCCATGGCGTTCTGCCATTGCGCCTTGACAGCCTCTGGCACTTTGGCGTAACCATAACCGGGCAAGTCTACCAGCCGCCGGTCATCGCTCAAGCTAAAAAAATTCAATAACTGCGTGCGCCCCGGTGTTTTACTGATACGCGCCAGATTTTTCTGCTGCGCCAATACATTCAGGGCGCTGGACTTACCGGCATTGGAACGGCCGGCGAAAGCGATTTCCCGGCCACTGTCTTCGGGCGCACGCATAAGATCTGGAGCGCTGGTCATAAATGCAATGCTTTGGAACAGCTTACGATGCGCCTCTTCGGCCGGTTGATTTATCATGCGTTGGTATTTTTGGAGTAGAATGAGCCAGGTTTTTTTGAGGATGCCGTAAACCCGAATAACCCGGACAGTGTCTGGATCAAACCAGGGGTTGCGCTAATACGCTGTTGTTCATAGAGGTAATCATAATGAATAGTAACATAAGATGGCTATGGTTTTTGCTGGGCTTAGTGATGGTTAATCCGGCTTTTGCGGAAGGCAAAGCTGTCGTCGGCAAAGAAAAAGCGGCTGCCTGTGCGGGCTGTCATGGTGACGATGGCAACAGCCTGGTGGCAGCATTTCCAAAATTGGCGCAACAGCATGAAAATTATTTACTGGCGCAACTGCGTGCGTTCAAATCCGGCGCACGCCAGAACAGCATGATGAACGCATTGGCCGGCGGCTTAAGCGACAAAGACATGGCCGACCTGGCCGCTTTTTACGCCAATCAGAAAGTCTCTGGCAACCCAGCTCGCACGTTGACGCTGGATGATGACGAGGCTGAAGAGCTGTCCGGGCCAGAGCGTGAAGCGCGTGAACAAGCCCTGCAAGCTGAATGGCAACAAACCCTGGCAAAGGGGCGAGATTTGTACCGTAACGGCGACCTTAAGCGGGAAATTTCCGCTTGTATCGCCTGTCATGGCCCTTATGGCGAAGGCAATCGCCCGGCTGGCTTTCCGGCGCTGCGTGGTCAACATGCCGACTACCTGGAACAGTCCCTAAAAGATTTCAAGGCCGGCGTGCGCAGCAACAACCCCGACAACATGATGCACATGATTGCCGTTAAGATGACCGACCAACAAATTCAGGCTATCGCCCACTATCTTGCTGAAATGAACGTTCGATAAAGGAGCCCATCATGATCAAAACACTGACCCGCTTTATTATCAGCCTGACGCTTTTACTGGCCACCCATGTTCATGCTCAACAAGGCTATGAAGTTCTGGCCAATCCACAACCTACCGCCAACCCGGATAAAATCGAGGTCATCGAGTTTTTCTGGTATGGCTGCCCACACTGCTACAGCCTGGAGCCTTTGCTTGAACAATGGTTGAAAACCAAACCGGACAATGTCGAATTCATTCGACAACCGGCCGCGTTCAGCGCCATCTGGGAACATCATGCGCGGGTATTTTTTACCGCTGAAGCCTTAGGCGTTTTAGATAAAGTTCATGCGGATTTATTCGACACCATTCAGAATAAAAGCAACAAGCTGACTGATGAAAGCGCACTGATTGCTTTTTTCAAGACTTACGGCATCGATGCTGAGGCATTCAAAGCCGCTTACCATTCTTTTCTGGTTGACTCCAAAACACGCCAGGCCAAGTCCTTGCCGGCGCGCTACGGCATCACCGGCGTGCCCACGCTAGTCATTAATGGCAAATACAAAACCTCAGGTCCGATCGCAAAGGGTCATGACAAGATGCTGCAAGCTCTTGATCGACTCATCGCGCTTGAATCCGCCCATGACCAGTAAAGCCAAAGCCTTTATCACTCTCAATAAGAACAGCATGTTCCAAGACAAAAAAGCCGCCGACAAATGGAAGGAGAAATACCTGGATCTCTTAGACCAGTATGATATTTCCGAACAAAAGCTGTTAGCGCGTGATGAATTGTTGAGCAAGTCGCTTAAACGTCTGATCGCTGTCGCCAAGGGTCTGCATCCAGTCATCGATGACGCATTGCACACCGTCCTTCAGGCCATTAACAAAGGCATTAAAGTTGATCGTCTGGAAGCGGCGCTTGAGGATTTAGCCAAGGCCTGCATGCAGCATGAAATCGAACATAGCTCTAATCTTAAAGCGGATATCCTGTTTGAATATCTGGCCGGCTATGCTGAAGAGCCGGCCACGCTGGCGCGCCTGAAATCACTTGAACAACGCTATCAGGCAGACGCGTTTGCCGACCAGAAAAGCCTGTTCAAGGCGTTAGATCAGGCGGTTCCGCTGATGCTGTCTGGATCACAACCTAACCCGGCAACCGCCACCAACGGCGCGGTACGCAACCTTGAACCCGGCCTGATTGGCAAAGCCGTGGCCATTATGCTGGAAAACCTACCCATTCCCTTAGGATTGATCCAGGATTGCCACAGCTACCGTCTCCGTTTAAGCAAATCATCAAGTGCCCAGGGCTTGACAGAACTACTCGACGAATGTGCCCAGTTTCTGCAGCAAGTTAAAGTGCAAATTGAAAGCGAGCAGCAGGATTTGCAGAATTTCCTGTCTCAACTGACCAACCAATTGTCCATTCTGAGCCTGGACGCCCAAGGTGCCTCATCCAGTCTGGCGGAACAAAATGAGCGAGACCTGGCCTGGGATCAATCCTTTACGGAAAGAATGCGAGACTTACAGACCGATTCACAACAAGCGCAATCGTTGACCGACCTGAAAGGCCTGATCAATGACCGTCTGCAAACGCTCGCTGAAGAGTTAAAGACACGCCGTCGCGATGGCACAGACGACCAAGATCATTTACGTCAGCAATTGCAAAACATGAGCCACAAAGTCAAGGCCATGGAATCTGAAACCTCAGAACTCAAAATGCAGCTGGCGCTGGCCTATAACCAGGCTTTGCATGACCCGCTCACCGGCCTGGCCAATCGCGGTGCTTACGATGAGCGCTTGAACTACGAAATTTCACGCTGGCAACGTGATCAGGCACCGTTAAGCCTGATGATCTGCGATATTGACCATTTCAAACACATCAACGACACCTTCGGTCACCGCGCCGGCGACAAAACCCTGAAAATCATTGCCAGCATACTGAAACAACACTGCCGGCAAACCGATTTCGTCGCCCGTTTTGGCGGCGAGGAATTTGTGATGTTACTGCCCAATACCGAAGCGGAATCGGCACTGACCTTGGCCGAGAAATTGCGCCAACAGGTTGAGTTGGCACGCTTCGCCGCTGCAAGCAAAACCATCAAAATCACCATTTCCTTTGGTATCAGCCAGTTCGTACAAGACGATAATGCTGAACAGTTCTTTGAGCGCGCTGACCAGGCTTTGTATCGCGCCAAACGCGAAGGCCGCAATCGCTGTATCATCGGGTAGTGTTGCAAAGTCACCTGAATCATTACCCGCCTCGGTGGGACATGGCCGTTCACCTCCCACCCTTGACCCGCCTTAAATCCCGAAACACCAAGAGGTGCAAATTCCCCCTGCGGCACGATGCCGGAAGGGATCACCAGGCGTCACCCGGGCGACATGCTTTGAGCTAGGGTTTCCACTTCAAAACCGACCAGATTGCGCGCTTCCTTGCTGAACTCGATGCCAATCAGCTGAATTGGCTGGTTGCGTGCTTGATACTTGTCGGCATAATGCTTAAGCCTAAGTTGCGCCAGCGCCCGGCCCTCGGGCGCCAGTTCCACCACCTTGAACTCGAACAAATACACCTGGCCGTTGAACAGCAACGTCATGTCCAGCCGGCCAACGTTGGTGGCGTCCTCCAGGCGAATGTCCAACCCCAAAGCGGCAAAGTGGCTGTAAAACACACTGGCCCAGTAGCCTTCGTATTGAGTGATGGGATTGTTGCGATACCAATCGTGCGGGATGCTGGCGTAGAGACTGACAACGTGCTGGTGCAGTTGCTCGAAATCACCCGCCATCAAAGTATCGTAAAGATGGCTGACTGTCTCGCTGGCCAGACTGCTATTACCGTAGAGCCGACTGAGCAAAGCCTCGTTGAGCGCGCTTTCCACCTCCCGATTGGGATAACCCAGGGTATATTCGATGCGCGCCCCCATCTGGCGCTGGCCGTGAAGGGTCAGGTAACCGGTCTGCCACAGCAGCGCCTCGGTCGCCATGTCCTCCACATCAAAACGCGATAACAGCGCCTCGGTGGCGTGCCAGGCGCTGATCTTGGGGCTGAAGGTGTGGCGTTCGGTGAGTACATCGATCAGAAAAGTCGGCGTGCCGGTTTCAAACCAGTAGGCGCGGAATTGACGATTGCGCAGTAACAGCAACAGGTCGAAGGGGTTATACACCGCCTCGCCGGTCCAGTTGTAGCCGTTGTACCAGTCCTTGATTTGCTGTCTATCCAACCCTTCCAGCTCCGGCGCGAACACTTGGTCCAGATCGGCT
>JAVVEW010000065.1:0-12368 GCA_032251045.1 Methylococcales bacterium | reverse complement strand
TGCTCTCCGGTAACTACGCCTTTCATTTAATGGCCTATCGCCGCGAGCTGTTGCTGGAATTAGGCGGCTTGCGCCCGCAATTCGACGGTTCCCAGGACTACGATTTGCTGCTGCGCGCCGCCGAAACCCATCCTGTGGTACGGCATATTCCGGCGGTGCTGTATCACTGGCGTCAACATACAGCATCGGTTGCACACTCTGATGACGCCAAAAGTTACGCCTTCGCCGCAGGGCACAAGGCCTTGCAGGATGCCTTGACGCGGCGCGGCCTGAATGCCCAGGCAGTGGAGATCGATGATTTATGGCGTGGCATGTACCGGCTGCAATGGCCGCCGATAGCCGATGAAGCAATCACCGTTATCACGCAGCCGACCCAGCCTGAGTTTTATGGCCATAGCCTGGCGGCGCTGAATTTGCAAACGCCTTATCTGGCCATCCTGGCCGATGGTTTGCACCCTTTGCAGCCTGAGGCGCTGGCAGGGCTGTGCGCCTGGTTGCAGGTGCCCGGTGTGGCGCTGGTCAGTGGCAAGATTATCGATGCGCAACAGCGGCTGGTTTATGCCGGAATGCACTATCAAGATGGCCAGCCGGTCACACCTTATCAGAGTGAGCCCGAAACCGAAGCCGGCTATATGGCGCTGACCCGCATTGCCCACAATTGCAGTGCGCCGCATCCTTATTGCGTGGTGCTGCGTCGTGAGGTCTGGCAGCAGCTGGGCGGTTTAGACAACCGTTTTCAAGGGCCTTATGGGTTACTGGACTTGGCCTTGCGCGCCCAGCATGCCGGCTGGCGTTGTTTGGTTGACCCGCAATTTCGCTGGCAGATACCGGCGGCATTGCCACTAGATGCGGGTGATGATGCCCAGCATTTGCGCCAGCGCTTGGTAAGGCCGGATGGTTATGGCAATCCGCATACCCAGGTTACCGACCAAGGCATTCGTCTGCGCGAGGCGGTGTTGCCGCGCCCCTGTTGAAAGACGGGCCGACATCCTCCTCAAGCGCTCTCAATGTCCTGTGCGCAGTGAAAATGCTCAAACTGAGAATTGCTGTCAAGTCGGAAACGGTCAAGACAAACCCGCAGTTAACAGCTAGAATAGCGGGCTTTTGTTGATAGTAAGCGATTTTGCCATGACCTCATCCTCGCGTTGGCTACTTCCCGAAGGTATCGAAGAACTGTTGCCCGAAGAGGCGGCTTCCATGGAGGCGCTCAGGCGCACACTGCTGGACGTATTGCAGCGCTGGGGCTATGCCCTGGTCAGCCCGCCTCTGGTTGATTATCTGGATTCTCTGCTGACGGGTCTGGGCGCGGAGCTGGACAGCCAGACCTTCAAAATGACTGATCGTTTGTCCGGCAAGTTGCTGGGCCTGCGTGCTGACATGACTCCGCTGGTAGCGCGTATTGACGCCCGCGCCACCGACAAGACATCCTGCAATCGCCTGTGTTATGCCGGCACCGTGCTGCATGCGGTGGGTGATCCTCTGGAAAAAACCCGCAGCCCTTATCAAATCGGCGCTGAACTGTATGGCTACCCGAGGCTGGCCGGTGATCTGGAAGTCATCCGCCTGATGCTGGAAGTGCTGGCGCAAAGCCAGGTGCTGAATGTGCATCTGGATTTAGGGCATGTGGGTATTTATCGCCTACTGTCCGAACAAGCGGCCTTGTCAAAAGAGCAGGAAGCGACCTTGTTCGCCGCCTTGCAAGCTAAGGCGCGGGCTGAAGTCACCGCCATGTTGGCCGAATGGGCGCTGCCGGATGCGTTGCGTAAAGCACTGAATTTATTGACTGAGCTGCATGGCGGTGAGGATGTGCTGTCCCGGGCGCAAGCGCAATTGCAGACCGTCGCCGGCGCAGGCATTAACGCCGCACTAGCGGATTTGCGTTCTTTGGCCGAGCAACTGGCTATCAGTCATCCCGGATTGCCGATCAGTTTTGATCTGGCTGAGCTGCGCGGTTACCGCTATCACACCGGCCTGGTGTTTGCCGCATTCGTGCCGGAAATTGGCCGGGAACTGGCCCGTGGTGGGCGTTATGACAATGTCGGCGCTGTGTTTGGCCGGGCGCGTCCGGCTACAGGTTTTAGTGCGGATCTGAAAATGCTGGCCCGGTTAGGGCAGGGACAGGTCGTGCCGGAAGCCGGGCAGCGTATTTTTGCGCCCGTAGCCGACGATGCGGATTTAGCGGTAAAAGTGGCCGAGCTGCGCGCTCAGGGCTTGACGGTGATTCAGGCGCTGCCTGACTGTCCGATGCGTCCTGAAGATTGGCAATGTACGGGGCTTTTGGTCAAACAGGCACAGGGTTGGCAGGTTCAGTCTGTTGACTGACGTGGATTGTAAACATTTTCATAACAGCTTTTAGGAATTTATATGGGTCGTAATGTCGTCATTATCGGTTCGCAATGGGGCGATGAAGGCAAAGGCAAGATTGTCGATTTGTTAACCGAGCACGCAGACGCCGTGGTGCGCTTTCAAGGTGGCCATAATGCCGGACATACGTTGGTGATCAAGGGCGAGAAAACCGTTTTGCATTTGATTCCTTCGGGTATTTTGCGCTCGAATGTGCAATGTTTGATCGGTAACGGCGTGGTGTTGTCGATGCCGGCATTGTTTGAAGAGATCACCTTGTTAGAGCAAGCCGGCATCGCGGTGCGCGAGCGCTTGAAAATCAGCCCGGCCTGTAGTTTGATTCTGCCGGTGCATGTGGCGTTGGATCAGGCCCGGGAACATGCGCGTGGCGGCAAAGCCATTGGTACTACCGGGCGCGGCATTGGCCCGGCTTACGAAGACAAAGTGGCGCGGCGCGGTTTGCGCGCCGGCGACTTGTTGAACGAAGCACGCTTCACCGAACAACTTCTGGAACTGATCGATTATCACAACTTCGCGCTGACCCACTATTATCAGGTGGCGGCGGTGGATGGCCAGGCAGTGTTGGCACAGGCGTTGGCACTGGGCGAACAGCTCAAGCCCATGCTCGCTGATGTCGGCGCCTTGCTGGCGCGTTATCAGAGCGAAGGCAAGCACCTGCTATTTGAAGGCGCACAAGGCGCCTTACTGGATATCGATCACGGCACCTATCCCTTTGTCACCTCCTCTAACACCACCGCCGGCGGCGCGGCGACGGGTACCGGTATCGGCCCGTTAGCGCTGGATTATGTGCTGGGCATTACCAAAGCCTATACCACGCGGGTCGGTAATGGCCCGTTTCCGACCGAACTGAGCTGCGAGATTGGTGATTATCTGGGTGAGAAGGGCCATGAATTTGGCGCCACCACCGGCCGCAAGCGGCGCACCGGCTGGTTCGATGCCGTGGCACTGCGTAAATCGGTGCGTCTGAACAGTCTGTCGGGCTTGTGTCTGACCAAGCTGGATGTGCTCGATGGCTTGTCCGAGGTGGGTATTTGCACCGGCTACCGGGTTAACGGCCAGGTGCTCGATCATGACCCGGACAGTTTCGACGCGTATCAGGCAATCGAGCCTGTTCTGGAAATGCTGCCCGGTTGGCAGCAATCCACCGCCGGCGTGACCCGCTGGCAGGCATTGCCTGAGAATGCGCAACGCTATATCCAGCGCATAGAGCAGCTTACTGGCGTTAAGGTGGCGATTTTATCGACCGGGCCGGATCGTGACGAAACCCTGATTCTTGAGTCTCTGTTTCAGAAATAAGCGCTGAACTGACGGCGCACAGCCACATCTGACCGCTTAAAATCCCCGACCATTTAGCAATCATGAATACCTTGAAGCGCACAGCGCCGCTGGTGCGCAGTACCTTGCCCCAGGGGCGGGAGTCGCTGACCTGGCCGCCGCTGTCCGGTTCCGCCGAAGCCCTGGCCTTGGCCGAGGCCATGCGCCAGCAACCGGGCGTCTGGCTGGTCGTGACCTTAGATCAACATGCCGCGCTGCGCTTGCAGCATGAGCTGGATTTTTATCTGGGCGGCAACACACCGATTCTGAATTTTCCCGATTGGGAAACGTTGCCTTATGACAGCTTTTCCCCGTTGCCGGATATTGTCTCGGAACGGCTGCGTACCTTGTCGTTGCTTGGGCAAAGTGCCAGCGCCGCCTTGATCGTGTCGGTAGCGACCTTCATGCAGCGCCTGGCGCCGAGAGCGCATGTTCTGGCGCACAGCTTCAGCCTGGCCGTAGGTGATCGTTTCAACACCGAACTGGAACGGCGTAAACTGGAAAACGTCGGCTATCAATGCGTACCGCAGGTGTATCAACACGGTGAATTCGCGGTGCGCGGTGCCATTGTCGATTTATTTCCGATGGGTGCCAAACAGCCGTACCGTATTGAATTGTTCGATGATGACATCGAATCCATTCGCACCTTCGACCCCGACAGCCAGCGCTCCATCGCTAAAATCGACCGTATCGATCTGCTGCCGGCACGCGAATTTCCATTCACCGACGACAGCATCAAACGCTTCCGGCAAAATTACCGCAGCCTATTTCCCGAGGCCGATAGCCGCTCGCCACTGTACCAGGATGTCAGTAAAGGGTTAACGCCTGCTGGCATTGAATATTACCTGCCATTGTTTGTCGACAGCACCGAAACCTTATTCGACTATCTGCCTGACAGCGCCACCTTGGTGGTTAGCGAAGGCATCGACAGCATTGCCCGGCAGTTCTATCAGGAAACCGAAAACCGCTACCAACAACGCAATCTGAACCGCGATCGACCGGTGCTGTCGCCGGACAGTTTGTACTTAACGCCCGAGGCATTTGCCGAAAAACTCAGTCAGTATCGCCGCATTCAGCTCAGTCAAGCCGGTGGCGAGGTGCCCGCTGACCTGCCGCCGTTGCCCGATGTCACCCTGGATTACAACCTCAAACAACCGGCTAAAGCGTTGACTGACTTTATCGAGCAACAGCGCCCTAGAGTGTTGTTGGTCGCCGAATCGGCAGGTTATCGTGAAGCGATGGACGAGCAGCTGCGCAAACAACAGCTGACGCCAGAGTACGTTGATGACTTTGCCGCTTTCGTCAACGGAGATCAGGCGCTGGCGTTAACCGTGGCAGCCATTGACCGCAGCCTGTGGTTGCCTGAAGCCGGTGTTTGCGTGATCACGCAAAGCCAGCTTTATGGGCGTCTGGTCAGACAGCGCCGGCGGCGCAAATCGGCCGCCCGCGAGCTGGAAAACGTGGTTGGCAATCTGACCGAACTGACCCCCGGCGAGCCGGTGGTGCATCTGGAACACGGTGTGGGCCGTTATCTGGGGCTTGAAACCTTAACCGTAGGCGGCATCAGTAACGAATTTCTGATGCTGGAGTATGCCAATAAAGACAAACTTTATGTACCGGTTGCCTCGCTCAACCTGATCGGGCGCTACACCGGCGTCAGCACGGAACAAGCGCCGCTTAACAAACTCGGTAACGAGCAATGGAGCAAGGCTAAACGCAAGGCGCTGGAAAAAGCTCGGGACACGGCTGCTGAATTGCTCGATATTCAAGCCAGGCGCGCTGCCCGCAAAGGCTCGGCGCTGAGCTGGGACGAGGCCGATTATCTGCAATTTGCCACTGCCTTCCCATTTGAAGAGACACCGGACCAGGCCAGCGCCATCGATGCTGTGCTGGAAGATATGCACTGCACCCAACCCATGGACCGGGTGGTATGCGGCGATGTCGGTTTCGGTAAGACCGAAGTGGCCATGCGCGCAGCGTTCATTGCCGTGGCCGCCGGCAAACAAGTGGCTGTGCTGGTACCCACTACCTTGCTGGCGCAGCAGCATTTTCAGAATTTCCGCGACCGTTTCGCCGACTGGCCGGTCAGGATAGAAGTGTTATCACGTTTTGTCAGCGCCAAACAGCAGCAACAATTACTGGCGGATTTGACCGAGGGGCGCGTCGATATTGTCATTGGCACCCATAAACTGCTGAATAAAAACATTGTTTACCAGGACTTGGGGCTGGTCATTATCGATGAA
Source organism: Methylococcales bacterium (assembly GCA_032251045.1). GTDB lineage: Bacteria > Pseudomonadota > Gammaproteobacteria > Methylococcales > Methylomonadaceae > JAVVEW01. The sequence goes on along the minus strand of JAVVEW010000065.1, from coordinate 6,447 downwards.
GAGCATCGCTTTGGCGTGCGTCAGAAAGAACATTTCAAAGCTTTGCGCGAACAGGTGGATTTGTTGGCCCTGACCGCGACACCGATTCCGCGTACGCTGAACATGGCGTTATCCGGGCTGCGCGATATTTCCATTATCGCCAGTCCACCGCCGGGGCGTCATGCCATACAAACTTTTATCTCGGAATGGGTGGATGGCCAGATTCAGGAAGCCTGCCAGCGTGAACTGAAACGTGGTGGGCAAGTTTTCTTCCTGCATAACGACATCAAAACCCTGGATAAAACCGCCCGTGAGCTGGAGCGCCTGGTGCCGGAGGCGCGCATCGCTATCGGGCATGGACAAATGCCCGAACGCGAGCTGGAACAGGTTATGCTGGATTTTTATCACCAGCGCAGCAATCTGTTGTTATGCACCACCATTATCGAAAGCGGCATCGACATTCCCACCGCCAATACCATCATCATCAATCGTGCCGATAAACTGGGCCTGGCGCAACTGCATCAACTGCGAGGCCGGGTCGGGCGCTCGCACCACCGCGCCTATGCCTATTTTCTGGTGCCACCTAAAACCCTGCAAAGCAAAGATGCGATCAAACGTTTGGAAGCGTTAGCCGCCTCCGATGATCTGGGCGCGGGATTCGTGCTGGCCTCGCATGATCTGGAAATTCGCGGCGCCGGCGAATTGTTGGGCGATGAACAAAGCGGCCAGATTCAGGAAATCGGCTTCAGCTTGTATACCGAACTGCTGGAACGGGCGGTCAATGCCTTGCGTTCCGGCCGGCAGCCGGAGCTGGATACCGCATTAGACGCCGGCCCCGAGCTGGATATTCAAGCGCCGGCGCTGATTCCTGACAGCTATCTGCCTGACCCTCACGCCCGGTTAGTGTTTTACAAACGCATCGCCAGCGCCGATACTGACGCGGCACTGAAAGCGCTGAAAGTGGAAATGATCGACCGCTTTGGATTGTTGCCGGAACCGGTAAAAACCTTGTTCGAAGTGGCGCGGCTGAAAATGCTGCTGGCGCAGCTTGGCATTCGCAAAGCCGATTTGCACGGCCACGGCGGGCGGGTGTTGTTCACCGCGACCCCTGCCATCGATCCTCAGCGTTTGATTGCCTTGTTGCAACGTCAGCCTGACCGCTATCAATTCGACGGCGTGGAAAAACTGCTGTTCAAACAGCCTTTGCCTGAAACAGGCGACAAACTGGCCTTCCTGGAGCAGTTGTTAGCGGAGCTTGCGCCTGAGAACGGCAAAACCGACACCGAATAGTGACCGAAAAATCCCCCTTTGCACAAGGGAGGAGGCCGGGAGCTGTGCTACCCATGTCTAAAGCACAGTGACAATGCTCAAACTGAGCATGGCAGGTTCAAAGGTAAGGTGTGTCCCGCTGATCATTCGCTACTGACCGCTTCAGGCTTGCCAAAGCACCGGCAGCCCACTCAGACCACAATAACCATCAGGGTTTTTACCCAGGTATTGCTGATGCTCTTCTTCCGCATAGTAAAATGCGTTCAAAGGCAGGATTTCCGTGGTGATGGTGCCGTAACCTGCCTGCGCTAAACAGCGTTGATAAACAGCCGCTGAGTGCGCAGCCAACTGCGCTTGTTCAGGGGTCGTGGTTAAGATCATCGAACGATACTGGCTGCCCATATCATTACCCTGACGCATGCCTTGTGTCGGGTCATGGGCCTGCCAAAAGATGACCAGCAATTCCTGATAACGAATGTGTTCAGGATCAAAAACTACCCATACCGCTTCGGCATGGCCCGTCAGGCTCGAACATACTTCACGGTAACTGGGATTTTTGGTCAACCCGCCAGCATAACCTACAGCCGTGCTGTAGACGCCCGGCGTTTGCCAGAATTTACGCTCCGCGCCCCAGAAACACCCCAGGGCAAAGGCGCACGTTGCTAAGCCTTCAGGGTAGGGCGGTTGCAGCGAATGACCATTAAACCAATGGCGATTGCTTAAAGTAACCGGCTGATCACGGCCAGGCAATGCCTGTTCCGGTGTGGGCAAGCGGAGTTTTTCGGGTATCAACATAATTTCAATACGAGTGGCAAAATGACAGAACAGCACGATCAACTAACCCGTTTTCTGTTCGCGGACGCAGGCGTGCGCGGTGTTTGGGTACAGCTTCAGCAAAGTTACCGCGCCGCCTGCCAATGGCAAACTCAATCCGAGGCGGCCGATCAACAATTGGGCATGGGGCTGGCGGCCGTGAGTTTATTATCGGCGACCATAAAAATCCAGGGGTCGGTGTTTGTGCAAGTTAAAGCCCAAGGCTGGATCGAGTCATTGTTATTACAGGCTACACATCAACGTAAAGTGCGCGGCATGATTCGCACCCGCGCCCTGCCACCGACCCTGGATTTGGCGGAAGGGCAATTGATTCTGACCCTGGAACCCGAACAAGGGCAGTCCTATCAGGGCGTGGTAGCATTGGCACAGCAGCCTTTATCCGCCGCCTTAGAGCGCTATTTTCGTGATTCTGAACAATTACCCACACGCATCTGGCTGGCTGCCGATAATACACGGGCGGCCGGTTTATTATTGCAACAAATACCAGATGCCGACCGGGATGACGATGATTGGCCGCGCCTGACAATGCTGGCCAATACGCTCAGTGACGAGGAACTGCTGACGCTTGCCTGTGATAAATTGTTGTATCGTTTATTCAATCAAGAAACCTGGCAGCTATATCCTGCCGAATCTGTGAATCATTTTTGCACCTGTTCGGAACAAAAAACGCTGGCATTATTGCGCGCCATGAGCCCTGCCGAATTAACCGACATTTGCACCGAACAAGGTAGTGTTGAAATCAATTGTCAATTTTGTGGTCGTAGCTATCATTATCAAGCCGAGCAACTTGGCGCGGCAGGCATTCTTTAGAGGAGGGCTTATGGGGCAAGTCATCGGGCGATGGCTCATACTACTGAGCTTAAGCTTAGTATTGACCGGCTGTTTGTACTGGTTAAGAGCGTATGACATCTATACCCAGCTAGAGCAATTCGATGTCCATTTTGTCACACGAACCGACACCGATTTCACCCTGGAATTCAAAAAACCGGTGTTATTCAGTCAAGACCTGGTATCACTCTCCGGGATGCGCCCCAGTCAGATTGTCAGCACAGGCCCGGAACAAAACTGGCATTACCAGTTTGTGCAGGCTGGCAAGCGTGACCAGCCTGCCCATTTTGCCATCGATGCGGTATTTAATCGTTACGGCAAACTGCGCGCCTGGCATTTCTCCAAACCCTTTCTGACCATTGCGCCGCCTGATTTTTTAGCGGTATCGTTGCGCTCCCTGGCAGGCGCGGAAATTGACGAGATTGGCCAGCGCTTGAACATCGACGAACGGCGCGTGCAAATGATCGACCAGCCCCTGGTGCCTCGGCATCAGGTCATAGCCTGGCTCGGCGCACCCGATAAAACGCAGCTATTAAGCAGGCAACGCGAACGCCTGACCTACCTTTTCATGCTGGACGACCCGCAAGCAGCGAATTCAGAGCCTAAATATAGCCAGCTTCAATTAACTTTCGATCAAACAACCGACGAGCTGATCAAGCTTAAAGCCAAGTTTGACAAACTTAAATTCTCGATCAAATATCGCCGCTTTCAAGCATCAAAGCCCGGCCTGCAAGCGCTTGACCAGACCAGGCAAAAGCTTTGACGGTTAGCTGTGATAGTTGGCTCAAGGTCAGCTTGACAGGTGCCGGATGAACGTTGTCATCCAGTCACGGCCAGCCAAAAATCTGCCACGCTGTCTGGTACTGCTGCTGGCCCTGGCGTTAACCGGCTGCATGGCTTGGTTACGCGCCTATCAAGTGTACTTGCAGCTGGATGATTTTGAACAGCATTTTGTCATTGAAAACCAGCTCGGCTTTGCCATTAACTTCAAACATCCGGTCATGTATGATCAGGACTTTATTGACCTGTCTGGCTTGCATCCCAGCCAGCGCATCCCCCAAGCGCTGGGCGAAACCTGGCACTATCGTTTTGTTAAAGTGGATTCTGATTGGCAGCCAATAGCGCCGGAACTGGCCCTGGTTATTGAACTTGACTTCAATCGCTATCAGCGTCTTAACCGGTTAACGTTGCCACCGTTGTTTCTACAGATGGCGCCGTCAGTCTTTCTGAATGCCTCGATTCGTTCCCTGGCCGGTGCCGAGATTGACCGACAGCATAAAAAAATCCATGCCAAGGCGACAGGCTTTATCCTGGACGAAACCTCATTACCCACTGCAACGACCATAGGTCACGCCTTAGGCGAGCCGGTTCAATCGCTACCCATGGCCGATGGCCATTACCGTTTGCTCTATCACTTTCTGCTGGTCACCGACCAGATCAAACCCGGTTATGAACAGCGTGTGCAAACCGAAGTCAAATTGACATTCAATGACCAGCATCAGTTAATCAAAATGTCAGGGCGCTTTGCCGGTCTGAAAATTTCCCTGAACTACCAAAACCTGCTCCAGTCGCCCGGTGCCTAAGCGCTGCAGGTTAGGCTAAGGAACAACAAGTGACCTGCCCGGCACCGGCGCCGATATGGGTTAAGCACGACAAAAAAGGCGAACGTTCGTAAAGAGGATAAGCCTGAAAGGTGCATCCATCGTAACCATTTATACATCCTAATATTTTAAACATGGACAGTCTGCTCAAACCACTTAACTCCAAAAAAGCCTCATTTGGTCGCTACGAGACCTTTGCGTTGCGTTTTCATGGCTTACCAAAGGATTCCAGGCTTTCAAAAGAAACCAGGCTATATTCTCTTCTGACGAAGCGACTATTGAACTTGGCGTCGGTAAAAACAGGGTCCATGCTATCAAATACTGGTTGCCGGCCAGCTTTATGTTGCTGGACGCAGACGAGGGCTTAGAAACATCATCTTGAAGATGAAGCTACACTGTGGCTTATTCATTGGCAATGGGCCACGAATGCGGAGCTGTCCATAGCCTGGTATTGGTTTTTAATTGTTACTATAAGTTGTTCACAATCAGCCCATTTGCATTATAGTGTTGGCTATATAAATTGGTTATCGATGATTTGAAAGCCCTTTTCGCGGATTAACGCGTCCCAGGCTTGTTTGAAGCCAATCTTGATTGTATCGTCGAATAGGCCTAGTTGTTCGGCGGTCTCGGTTAATTGCTTGAATTGCTCAATATCGGGGTGGTCGTGGCCTGGTAATAATTCCTTGCGATGTAAAATGGGCGGGTTTAACGAGGTTTGATAACGGCGCTTTTCGACTCTTTGCGTTGTCAGATCAATCCGAAAACTCGTCTCTAGGGCAAGGAATGGCTCTTCGAAGAAATTCGGGTACCACAGTAAAGACAATATGCTCGATGTGCCGTCGTACTTGATAACGTTGTAGTCAAGTCCTGGTTTTAATTGGGCTAAAACCCCGGTGGCTGTGACAGTCTGTTGGGTTTTATTATCTTGATCGTCGGTCAGGCTGCCATGCCAATAAACATTGCTTAAAACTTTTTTGCCGAACATGCGGTTATGCCTTATTGCCGGTTATTCCAAGGCCAGTTTCCTTAACGCGTGACTTCCTCACCCATGTGTTGTCCGGCCCATGTGATTTCTTTGACGGTGGTGCAGCGACCAAAACTGATGCGCACCGCGCCATAAAGTCTATCCCCTTCGACGCCCATGGATCGTAAAACGTGCGATGCTTCGACAGCGCCGCTGTTACAGGCCAACCCGGAGGCGATCGCCACTTCGTCTCTCAGTGCAATGATTAACGAATCGGCGCTAACATTGTCAAAGCTGACATTGATGATATTTGGCAGCGTGCATGTTTGGTTTCCGTTGAAATAGACGCCGTCTAACTTGCTGAGCGGCTCGGTGAGAGCCTGTTGTAAGGCAATTGCGTGTTGATAGTTGGCATGTCGGGTGTTGTTGGCCAATGCAAATGCGCTGGCCATACCGGCGATTTGGTGGGTTGGCAGCGTGCCGGGTCTTAGTCCATGTTCTTGACCGCCACCATGAAGCAGTGGGGTGAGTTGCGTTCTTTTTCGATTTCTAATAAACAAGCAGCCGATCCCCTTAGGGCCGTAAAATTTATGCCCAGATAGTGAAAGCAAGTCGATCGGCGATTCGGCGAGATTGATCGACAGCTTACCGGCGCTTTGCGCCGCATCGACATGAAACCAGACATCCTGCTGCTCAAGCGCTGTTGCGATTGGGTCAATATTCTGAATGTAACCTGTTTCGTTGTTGACATGCATCAGCGATACCAGAATGGTCTCTGTCGTTATGGCTGAGAGGACTTGATCAAGACTGATTTTGCCTTCTATATCAGGCCTAAGGTAGGTGACACGAAAACCAATCGACTCAAGATACTTGCAGGTATCGAGTACGGCCTTGTGTTCGCTCGCCGAGGTGATGATGTGTTGACCTTTATGTCGATAGCCTAGCGCGATCCCTTTGATGGCCAGGTTGTTG
>JAVVEW010000064.1:0-13939 GCA_032251045.1 Methylococcales bacterium | reverse complement strand
GCTCGATCGCCGACTTGCTGCGCACCGAACATCCGCAAATCATCGCCATTGTGCTGACCTTGCTCGACAGTGACCAGGCCGCTGAAATTCTCGCCTTGTTACCGGAAAACCGCCGCTCGGATACCCTGATGCGGATTGCAGCGCTGGAAACCGTGCAACCGGCCGCCTTGCGTGAGCTGGATGAAGTGATGGAAAAACAACTCACCGGCAGCGACGGCATGAAATCCTCCGCCATTGGTGGCATCGATGCGGTGGCGGAAATCATCAACTTTCTCGATGGCGCGGTCAGTGAATCGGTACTGGAAGAAATCAACGAAACCAATGCCGACCTAGGTCAACAAATCATGGACAAAATGTTCGTCTTTGAAGACCTGGTTACCGTCGATGATCGCGGCATACAAACCTTGCTACGCGAAATCTCCACCGATCAACTGCTGCTTGCCCTGCGCGGTGTCAGCGAAGCCCTGAAAGAAAAAGTCTTCGGCAACATGTCGCGTCGCGCCGCGGAAATGCTGAAAGACGACCTGGAAGCCTCACCACCGGTAAAACTGTCCGAAGTTGAGTTGGCGCAAAAAGAAATTCTCGGCATTGCCAAAAAACTCGCCGACTCTGGTGAGATTGCCTTAGGCGGTGGTGGCGATGACCTGGTCTGACGGCCACTTTACCGAGGAAGAACTGGCCAAACTCCGTCCCTGGCTTTTGCCTGACGTCAACACCGGCCACAGCCCACCCGACCCCCAGACCCAGCAAGGCAGCGAAAAACCGCCCATGCTGACGGTTGACGAAATCGAAACCATGCAGCGTCAAGCTTACGAGGAAGCTTTCCAAAAAGGCATGGAGGAAGGCCGTGCCATCGGGCTTGAGCAAGGACTGGAACAAGGGCTTAAAGAAGGTCAAGCGCAAGGGCTGGCCGAAGGCCATGAACAAAGCCGAAAGCATTACGAGGAAAAAGCCTACCAACTCCAGCAGCTCATCGATGCCCTTGCGCAACCACTGCAAGCGGTGGATCATGATGTCGAGCAAGAATTGGTCGCCTTGGCGATTGCCCTGGCCAAACAGATTCTGCGCCGGGAATTAAAACAAGACGCCGGCCAGATTGTCGCCGTGGTTCGGGAAGCCATGACGCTACTGCCTGTCAATGCCCGCAATATACAGCTGATTTTGCACCCTAATGACGCCCATCTGGTTCGCGACGTACTCCATGTGGAACAGCTCACCCCGCCCTGGAGCCTGATCGAAGACCCTTTGCTGACCCGGGGCGGCTGTAAAATTGACACCGAAAGCTCGTTCATCGACGCCACTATCGAAAAACGCATGGCTGAAGTCATCGCGCAAATGCTCGGCGACGAGCGCGACCCGCACCCTCCCGCAGCGCCCCAGCCGACCCCCGAAGCCGCATCATCCGAAGAAGCCCATGACAGCCCCCCCACTGAATCAGCGCCCACGCAACTGGCAGCAACATCTACACCAACATCGGAACCGCCTGCATCCTCCGACGCTGACCGTACAGGGTAAACTGACGCGCATGGTTGGCCTGACCCTGGAAGCCGTCGGCTGCCGGGCCGTGGTCGGCTCGCGCTGTCAGATTGAAACCGGCCATGGCCAAAACATCGAAGCGGAAGTGGTCGGCTTTGCCGGTGACAAACTGTACTTAATGCCCACCGGCGACACCTACGGACTCGAGCCGGGCTGCAAAGTTCTGCCCAGCGGCAAAGTCAGCGCCTGCCGGGTGGGGTTCGCTCTGTTAGGGCGGGTACTGAATGGTGCGGGCAAGCCGCTCGATGGTAAAGGCCCCATTCGAACCGAGGCTGAAATGCCTTTGCAAGGCGCCTCCATCAACCCTTTGACGCGCCGGCCAATTCGCGAATCACTGGATGTCGGCGTCAGAGTCATCAACAGCTTATTGACCGTTGGCCAAGGGCAACGCATGGGCTTGTTCGCCGGCACCGGGGTGGGCAAAAGTATCCTGCTTGGCATGATGACCCGTTTTACCAGTGCCGATCTGGTAGTAGTTGGCCTGATTGGCGAGCGGGGCCGTGAAGTTAACGAATTCGTGCAGAAAATTCTCGGCGAGGAAGGTATGCGCCGCGCCGTCGTAGTGGCCACACCCGCCGATGACCCGCCGCTGATGCGCGCCAATGGTGCCTTGCTGGCGACCAGCATCGCCGAGTTTTTCCGCGATCAAGGGCTGAATGTGTTGCTGCTGATGGACTCATTAACCCGGTACGCCCAGGCGCATCGGGAAATCGCCCTGGCCATCGATGAACCGCCGGCCACCAAGGGCTATCCGCCCTCGGTGTTCGCCAAGCTGCCCAGACTGGTCGAGCGCGCCGGCAATGGCGATACTGGCGGCGGCTCGATTACCGCGTTTTACACCGTATTAACCGAGGGCGACGACCCTAATGATCCGGTCGCCGACTCCGCCCGTGGTGTCCTAGATGGCCATATCGTACTCACCCGCGAACTGGCCGATGCCGGTCATTTCCCGGCGATTGATATTGAAGCCTCAGTCAGCCGCGTGTTTCCCGACATCACCCCTCAGGAGCATCAACGCCAGGCGCTGGCGTTGAAACGGCTTTATTCCAGTTACCAGAAAAATCGCGATTTATTGATGGTTGGCGCTTATCAGCCGGGCAGCAATCCAATCCTGGACAAGGCCATTGATAAAATGCCGGCGATTGAAAACTTTCTGCGCCAAGGCATGGATGAAAAAATTGACATGCAACACAGCATTCAAGCGCTGATCAATCTCAACACGGCCTAAAACACCGCCGCTAGCCGATGTGACCGCCAACCGGTTATGGCGCTGTATAAACCTGGCCGCCTGGATTGAAAGCATACCAAGCAAACCAGAAGGTGCGCACCGCCGGCAATCGCTGGCCATCGGCATCGAGCACTTCGGCACTGCGGCTTCGGGCATCGAAACGGATCGTAACGGCGCGCTCGCCGATGCGGTCGGCGAAACGTTCAGGGCCCTTGCCCAGTTCGACGAAAGGATAGACTTTCGCCACGCCATCAAGCGTAATCCCCAGCACTTCCTCTTTCGGGTGATAACGCCGACTGCGCACGGATACCGGAAACATCAACTCAGGACTGTTCAGATAGGATGCGTAGGGGCTGTTCCGATAATCGCGCTGATAGCCGGTGTCGGTCGACAACACCAAGGTCTTCGGATGCCGTGTGCGCCAGTCCTGCCAAGTGGTGTGCAACACCGGCAGACTGGTTAGGCGCAGGCCTCGGTGAGGGCCTGCAATCGCCTGAGCCATCAGTTGCGACCACAGTGACTGACTCTGCCGGTCGTACAGCAACACATCGCTGTTATACAACAGCCCCGACACGCCAAAGGTGTGCGGCTGGCCGTCGATGCGCGCCGAAAACGCCATACCGCTGCCACACAGCGGACAGAACGTGATCGCCACCGGCTCGTCGCCAAAGCGGTCGTTAACGATCTCGTGCCAGTTCAGAATCGCGATCGGATAAGCTTTCACGACACCCCGGTAAGCCAGCCCTAGCACCGGCGACTCGGGGGTCAGAAAACCGGCCTTATCGGCGGTGACGAAACGCGGCTGGTCGATTGAAGGAATCCCGTCTTTCGGCGGCCCGCCGCCCAGGATTTCACTGGCCGGTAGTAACGCGCCAGACAGGTCGAAGCCATTCTTGCTCTGTGCGGCACAGCCGCCCGTCCACAGCAGCAACCCGACCAGAAAACTGGCAAACACACTTTTTTGCTTCATCACACGCCTCCACTGAAAAAACGCTCAAGTCACCTGAGTGCCGGAGAATGAAAGACACACAGCTTTTCGATCTGCATATCCCGGAAGGTGTACGGAATGCCGCCGGTGCCGTGACCGGACTGATCCAGCCCGGCGAAAGGCATCCAATCGACCCGGAACGCGGTGTGGTCATTGACCATCACCGCCGCGGCGCGTAGCCCCTCCAGCGCATACAGCGCAGTGTCGATGCGCGTGGTCATCACCGCCGCCTGAAAGGCATACGGCAGGGCGTTGGCACGGGCGACCGCCTCGTGCAAGGTGTCGTAAGGATAAACGCAGATCACCGGGCCGAAAATTTCCTCGCGGCTGACCCGGCTCGCGTCGGACGGCTCAAACAGCACGGTGGGCCGATAACAGTGCGCGGACACCCGTTCGCCCCCCGCCAGACAGGCACCGCCGCCAGCGACCGCCTCATCGACCCATGCGCCGACCCGACCGACCTCTTCCGGCCGGATCAGCGGCCCGACCTCGGTAGCGGCATCGGCTGGATCGCCCACCGTCAGCGCCTCGGCGGCCCGGGCCAAACGTTCGGCCAATTCGCGGGCGATAGCGCGCTCGGCGAACACCCGCTGTACCGATACGCAGACCTGGCCGGCATGGTAGAAACCGCCCCTGACCAACAGCGGTGTCATCGCGTCAAGGTCGGCGTCGGCGGCGACGACCACCGGCGCGGCGCCGCCGTGTTCCAGCGCGCAGCGCACGCCAGGCGCCAGTTTCGAGCGCAGCGTCCAACCCACTCGGGCACTGCCGATAAAGCTGAAAAACGCGACTCGGGCATCGGTGACCAGCGCCTCGGCAGTGGCCAGCGCATCGGTCATCAGCACCTGACACCACGACGCCGGCAACCCCGCCTCGATCAACAGCTCGACCAACGCGAACGCTGACAGCGGTGTCTTCTCGGCCGGTTTGACGATAACCGGACAACCCGACGCCACTGCAGGCCCAATCTGATGCACGATCAGATTCAATGGGTGATTGAACGCGCTGACCGCGACCACCGGCCCGATCGGCTCGCGCAGCGTGAACGCCATCCGGTGCGCCGAGGCATCGTTCAGGCGCATCGGAATCTCGCGCCCCGATTCGGAACGCAAACACTCGCGGCAGTTGATAACGCCGTCGAGCGCACGCGCCAGCTCCGCTTCGGTATCGCGCCGGGGCTTGCCACCCTCGGCGATTGCGATGCCAATCAGCCGCTCGGCGTCGCGGGCGATCAGTTCAGCGAAGCGATCGAGAACCGCCGCACGTTGTCCCGCCGACAGCCAACCGTCGCGGCTCGCGAACACCGCCGAAGCCTCGGCCAGCGCCCGTTCGACGCCTTCAACGCCAAGCGTATCGACCGAACCGACCTCCCCTCCATCATAAGGTGAACAAACAACAAGCCGCCCGTTCGGCGCGGCACCAGGTACATTGCTGGCAAAGTGCATCGTCTTCTCCCCGGTCATGAACCGCTCAGCATACTGCCGAGTTTTTCGGTCAGACGCATGTTTTCAGAATAATCGACCGGCACATCAACCACCACGACAGTGTCATCGGCGAACGCACGTTCCAGCGTCGGCAGCAAGTCGTCGGCCGACTCGACACGGTAGCCTTTCGCGCCGAACGATTCGGCATAACGGACGAAATCGGGATTTTTGAACTCAATAAAGCCGGTGCGGCCGAAACGCCGCTGCTGATGCCACTTGATCAGCCCGTACTCGCTGTCGTTCCAGATCATGATCACGATCGGAATGCGGTAACGCAGCGCGGTTTCAATTTCCTGCGAATTCATCATGAAGCCGGCATCGCCGGTGATAGTCAACACGCGCCGTTCGGGATGCACCAGCTTCGCGGCAATCGCCCCCGGCACGCCAATGCCCATCGACGCGAAGCCGTTGGAAATGATGCAGGTGTTCGGCGCCTCGCAGCGGAATAACCGGGCGATCCACATCTTGTGCGCACCGACATCGGAAATCAGGATATCTTCATCGGCCAGCGCCTTGCCGGTGTCGGCCAGAATGCGCTGCGGCTTCAGTGGAAAGCCTTTGTCGTCGGCATAGGCGTCGAGTTCGCCGGCGATCATGCCTTTCAGCGCTTCCGGCTGCGGGCGGTCGTGCCGAGGCGTACGCTTGGCCAGCGCCGACAGGCTGCGGGTGATGTCGCCAATCATACCTACTGACACGCTGTAATGCGCGTCGATTTCGGCCGGCGTGACATGCACATGCACGATGGTTTTGTCGCGGCGCGGATGCCAGGCACGCGGATGATATTCGACCATGTCGAAACCGACACAGATCACCAGATCGGCGTCGTCGAAACCACACGCGACAAAATCATGCGCCTGCAGGCCGATCGTGCCCAGCGACAAACCGTGCGAGAACGGAATCACACCCTTGGCCATGAAAGTCTGCGCAACCGGGATATTCAATCGTTCGGCGAACGCGACTAACGCCTCGGACGCATGATCACGGATCACACCGTTGCCGGCCAGCACGATCGGCGACCGGGCGTTGGCGATCAGCCGGGCCGCTTGTTCAATCGGGCCTTCGGTCGATGCCGGCGGTGTCGGCTGATAAACCGGCAAGGGCGGTGGCAAATGGCTCAAGGTTTCGCCGGCGATGTTTTCCGGCAAACAAATAAAAGCCCCCCCGGGATCGGCACCTTGGGCTTCGTGAAACGCCTTGCGAGTAATTTCCGGGATATTTTCCGCCGCTATCACCATGGTGCTGTAGCGGGCGATGGGCTCGAACAGGCGAACCAGATCGAGCACTTGATGACTTTCTTTGTGCAGCCGAGTGGTCGCACCCTGCCCGGCAATCGCGACAATCGGCGCACGATCCATGTTGGCGTCGGCGAAACCGGTGATCAGATTGGTCGCCCCCGGCCCGAGCGTTGCCAGACAAACGCCGGCCCGCCCTGTCAGACGACCGTAGACATCGGCCATGAACGCCGCGCCCTGCTCGTGGCGCACAGTGATAAAGCGGATCGGGCTGTTCAGCAGCGCATCCATCACATGGAGATTTTCCTCGCCGGGAATCCCGAAGATGTATTCGACGCCCTCGTTTTCGAGGCATTGGACAAACAGTTCGGCTGCGGTGGTCACAATCAGGCTCCAGGTTATTCTTGAATGGTCGGTGAATGGGTCGAAAGCTGGAGCCGATGCTTACACAGGGGCGGCCTGAAACCGACACGGGCGAGGACTTATGCCTACCTGTCTATCAGACTGCCTGCTCGGCCACCAAATCCCGGCAAGGCTTTTACAGGCGCGTGGCAACGACTGAATCACTTGCAAACCCGGTGGATCGTTACGATGTCAGTCATCCAGGTCAAAAAAATGGTATTGATTCTTACCTGCGGCCTTGGCTTGATACATGGCCTGGTCGGCCTGGTCGAGTAAGGCATCGAGGTCGCCCGGGGTTTCTGGATACAGCGCCCAGCCACTGGAAGCGCCGATGTGGATAACATCCTGATGTATCTGAAACGGCTCGGCCAGTTGTTGATGAATACGATTGATAATCTGTCGGCATTGCTCCACGGTGCTCAGATTGACCAACAATATGACAAATTCATCACCGCCCTGTCGGCACACCGTATCGCCTTCGCGAACCACCTGGGTAATGCGCTCCGCCACCTCGATCAGTAGCAAATCGCCTACTTCATGACCATAACGGTCATTGACCGGCTTGAAACCATCGAGGTCGAGAAAGCCGACTGCCAACAGACTGAACTGGCGTTGCGCCTGCGCCAGAGCCTGACGAAACCGGTCGGCCAATAGGGTGCGATTGGGCAGTTTTGTCAACGGATCGTAATGCGCCAGCCATTCCAGTTGCTGCTCATGCTCTTTGAATTGCGTGATATCGGTCAAAAGACCGACAAATTGCTGAATTTGTTTGTGTTCGTCATAAATAGCGGAAATGGTCAAAAGCTCGGCATACAAATCGCCGTTTTTGTTGCGGTTCCAGATTTCGCCACGCCAAAAACCTTTGGCCAACAATTGCTGCCACAACAGCTCATAGAATAAGGCATCATGGTGTCCAGACTTTAACAGCCTGGGGTTCTGGCCGATGGCTTCTTCCCGTGCGTAACCGGTGACCCGACAAAATGCCGGATTGACATCGATAATTCGGGCATCGGCATCGGTGATGACAATGCCCTCATGAGTGTCAGTGAACACTTTTGCCGCCTGTTGCAGTTTCAGCATGGCGTGTTTTTGGGCGCTGATGTCGCTGTGAGTGCCCACCACCCGCAGCGGCGTGCCGTCAGTATTCCAGTCCATGACCTTGCCGCGACTGGACACCCACACCCAATGGCCTTTTTTATGGCGAAAGCGCAGTTCACATTGATAATAGGCCTGCTCATGTTGGTATATCGATTGCAGCTTGTCATCGATCACGCTCCAGTCATCGGGGTGCATCAAATCTCTTCGGGTCGCCATGGTCAAAGGCTGCAGCTCTTGCCGCGTGTAACCCAGCATTTGCGCCCAGCGCGCATTGATGTCGATCTGATGCGTTTCCAGGTTCCATTCCCAGGTGCCCACTTGCGTGGCCTCAATAATGTCTGCCAGACGTTGTTTTTCTTGCGCCAGTTCATAGCGTAACTGCCAGCGACTTAAGTTGTAATGAATCACCCGGGCCAGGGTGACATCGTTCAGGTCGGTTTTGTTGAGGCAATCGTCGGCGCCGTGATCAACCACCGTGAGCATGGTGTCGTTGTCGGCCAGGGAGGTCAGCACCACATAAGGGCAAACGGCGGGAAGCGCATGCAGTTGGCTTAAGGTTTGACCATAGGTGCTGTCGGGCAGTGATAAATCGACAAAGGCAATGTCGACATGCTGGTGTTCCAGCAGCGCCTGCGCCTCACTGAAACGTGTTGCATGACTTAGATGCGCACCGGCATAGTCGGTCATGGCCAGAAACAACTCGAACAACTCAAGGTGATCGGGATTGTCTTCCAGCAGCAGAATGGTTAAGGCTTCAGACATGGGCCAGACTTTCAAACATGATGATTATGCTCATTGATCAACCGGACATGCTCGTTCAATGTCCAGTAGTCGACGATTTCGCTTAAAGTCGAGGCAAACAGCTCTGGCTCGACCGGTTTCTGGATATAGCTGTTGGCGCCGCGCCTGAGCGCTTTTTGAATGTCTTGCGAGGCATTCGAGGTGGTGAAAATCACCACCGGAATCTCGCTCAGTTCAGGACTGGATTTCAGGCGCAGCAGAATTTCATGGCCATTGTACTTAGGCAGGTTAAGATCAAGCAGAATCAGCCAGGGATAGCTAGACTCCTGGCGTTGGCGCACATCGATAATATGATCCAGCGCCTCCTTGCCATCGCGCAGCCAGATAATATCAATATTTTCGACATAGTCATCCAGATAAAAGCGGATCAGCTCGGCATGATCCTCGTTATCCTCGACCACGAGAATAGTCTGTGAACCGGGCAGTATTTTCATCAGTCAAGGCCTCCTTCGGTTTTGGGAAATTGCAGATAAAAGATAGCACCCTGTCCCGGTATCGACTCCACCCAGATATTGCCTTGGTGAAGCTTCATCACTTTCGCGGCCACAGCCAGGCCGATGCCGGTGCCTTCGGCGTCGTTGTCCAGGCGGTAGAACAGGCCAAAAATTTTCTGATGATAATCCGGTTCGATGCCGGGGCCGTTGTCCTGAAACGACACCAGATGCGCGTCGGCGGTTTCCCGATAGCCAATACGGATTTCGATGCCGGCAGGATTTTTGGCATATTTCAAGGCATTGCTCAACAGGTTCTCAAACACTTGCAGAATGCGGCTTTCATGGGCGTGAATGGTCGGCAAATCAGGGACGATGTGTAAACGTGCGCCAGCCGCTTGCAATTGCGGGCTGTTGGTATGGGCAAAATCGGCTAATAGCGTATTCAGGTTCAGCCAGGTTGTATCGGTTTCGATACGCCCGACCCGGCTCAACTCCAGCAAATCGCCGATCAACTGGCTCATGCGGCGATTGGCCTTGACCACGCGCTGAAATTTGTCGCGGGCGCCGTCGATATCACCTTTGGCCAGCAGTTTTTCGATAATACCGATAAAGCCCATGCTGGTGACCAGCGGTGATTTCAGATCGTGCGAGACGGTGTACACGAATTGTTCCATTTCTGCATTGGAACGCTCCAGGTCACGGGTCAGTGTTTTGGCCTGACGCAGCAACTGTTCGGTTTCCCGGTTGCGCTCCCGGAACACCGCCGCCGCTTCGGTCAAAGCGCCGATTTCATCCTTGACCGGATGGTGGGCAATGGTGGCGGTTCTCGACCCCCCAGCCAGGTCGTTGAAGGTGGCGGTTAAACGCTGGATGGGTCGGGTCAAGGTGCTGCTGATTTTGATTGACAGTAGCAATACCAACAACAGAAACAAGGCGCTGGTGGCGGCGACGAATTCGATAATCTGCCGGATTCGGGTCAACATTTGCTGCTCGATATCGGCCATGCGCTTATGGTAGTAACGCTCGGCTTGATTGGCCTGATACAACATTTCATAAGCTTCGGCTGACATCACCACATTGACCAGAAACAAATAGCCACGGGTGCGCTGCACCGCCTCCAGCAGGGTTTGCTGGTACTGTTGCAGCGCGGTTCGCACGTCGCCGGTGTCTTGGCTGTTCAGGACAGTCAGCTGGCGCTTAAGCGTTTGCAGCGCGTTTTGCAGCGCGGCCAAATAGTGGCTGTCCAGCGAGTCGAAATAACGCATGGCGTTGTTTTCAATGCGCAGCAAGCTATTGGTCAGAGCCAGGCCGGTGCTGTGCCGGCTGACCAGCAGATCGAGTTGTTGCTGGGTTTGCGCCGCCAAACGCCAGATTTCTGTATCGATCAGCTGATGCTGCCGGTTTTTTTGCGTTTGCAATTGCCCGAAGGTGTCCATATAAAGCTTGAGATGGCGCAGCATCTCCGGCACATAGCGAGCATGGTCGCCGATGTCGCCAAAACGCTGTTCAATCGAACGATGAATGGCCTGAATGTGTTCCGCCGTGCTGGCTTGTCCGTGCACGGTGAATTGCAGTGCCAGCCGTTGCAGTTCGGAAACCTGGCGGGTCAATTCCATGACCTGGCGCGACTGGCCGGAAAAACGCACGAAATCGCTGAAACTGGCTTTGATTTCCAAAAAGGTCAATAACATCGCCAACACCAGCAAGCCGGAAAACAATGCGATCAAACCAAAACCGCTATAAAGCTTTTGGCGCAGTTTCAAATACATGGCATTATCCCAGGATCGTTATCCTAAAGTCATGTTGAATTGATTCCATTTCAACAAGCTGTATTCATACGTCGGCATCACGGTGTTCCAGACCGCGATATTGGCAAAGCGTTTTTGATAGCTGCCGCCGGTGCGCATGTCACCCGCCTGAACCGCAATACGGCCATCGGTGCCCGGCAGCAGCTCGCTGGCTGCCTCGCCTTGGTACCAATACGCCCATTCTGCAGCGCTCATATACTGGCGGGCGCGCTCGGGATTGGCAATGTAATAGCCTTGCCGGGCGATGAACGCGCCCGGCCAGCCGGACAGCCACCAGTTCATATAAGCATACGCCGCGTCCTGACGTTCGCCGCTGCAGTTTTTCGACAAACACATCACCCCATACCAGGCTCGGTAGCCTTCTTTGGGCGCGGCGTAAATGCAGGGAATGCCCAGGCCATTGAGGGCGCTGACGCCAGGCGAGAACATGCTTTGAATCACCACCTGCCCGTTTTTCATCCAAGCCACCGATTGCGGTACCGATGACCAGGCGCCGCGAAAATGGCCGTTTTTTTTGTAGCGGATCAGAATATCGAATAATTGATCCAGCTCGCTGCGGCTGAGGTTGCCAATATCATCAAAATCCATCAGCCCTTTGGCTTTAACCGCCAGGGCAGCGTCGAACAAGCCAATGGTCGGTTCGTTCACCAAAGCGACTTTGCCGCGATAACGGTCATCCAACAGCCAGCCCCAGCTTTCGGTTTGATACGGAATGCCCGGTTCGATGGTGCCTGAATGATAGCCATAGGAATCGACATTGTGCACATAAGGCATGAAGCTGATCTGACCTGAAGGCTTATCGCTCAAGGAACCGTCAGGTTGCGCATAAAGCAGCCGGCAGGGCGCATCGCCCGCGCCCAGCGGCGCTTGTGGGGTCAGCCGGCCGGTTTTGACCAGAGCATTGATTTCCGGCCAATAGGTCAAGCGCGCAATATCGATGGGCTGAATGGTCCCGGCGCGCCACAGTACGTTGATACTATTGGACCATTGTTCGTAAAGATCAAAACTGTCGGGGTCGGTCGAAGCCTTCAAAAGAACTTCGGCGCTGCCGCCGGGATAGAATTCGATGTTAATACCCAGCTCGTGTTCGGCGCGGCGGCGCAGGGTTTCCTGCAAGGTGACATGGGTGCCCACCACTTTGATGGTGGGTTTTCGGTTGATGGCTTTGACGATAGCCGGAAAGCCGGTGATCGCGGCAGCGGTCAGGCCGGCTTGCAGAAAACGCCGGCGGCTTGAGTCAGGTTCAGTCATGGGCATTGGCGGCTTGTTAGGTCAGTCGGCAGGTTTGTTAAGCGAAACACGATTCCCAGCAACACAAACGGTGTTTACCACAATTCAAGTTCATCGCCAGTGTCCAGCATACCGTCCTGATTGCGCACCTGATTGCGTTTCGGGGCGCTCCAGTCGGCACCCGGCAGATGAAAAACAGCCAGCGTGGCTTTCAATTTATCGCCCAGATTGATCAGGTCGTCGCTGGAAATGCTGTACATTATTTTTCCTTTAATAACCGCCTCGTTCAGTTCGTTCATGGCCGCAACCTGGCCCAATGTGTCGTGTAGGATTGTCGTTTGCCGTTGATTAGCTTGTTCCAGGTCCTGAGCGATGCGGGTAATGGCCTGCAAGGCGTCGATCAAGTCGGCCAGCTGCGTTTCCGCCGCCCTGGATTTATCTAAAGTGCCGTCCATCGCGGTTTTGCTTTCGGTCATCGATTGCACCACGGCATGTGTGCTGTGCCCGATCTGATCGATCATTTTACGCACGTCGCGGGTGGATTCGCGGGTACGTTCAGACAAGGTACGCACTTCATCGGCCACCACCGCAAAGCCCCGGCCATGTTCGCCGGCGCGGGCGGCTTCAATGGCGGCGTTCAAGGCCAGCAAGTTGGTTTGCTCGGCGATATTGTTGATCACATCGATCACTTTACGCACCTGTTCGCTGTGTTGATTGAGCTGTTCGGCCTGCTGCGCGGCGGCATAAATTTTTTCCGCCAGATGTTCGATTTCAGCAACGTTTTCCGCCACCAGGGTGCGGGTTTGCGCCAGATCCTCGGCTTCCTGGTCGATGGTAGACTGGATTTTCTCTGCATGACGGGCGATGTCGTCGGCGGCGGCGTGCATACTTTGCATGGCATGGCTGGCGGTATCGTTATAACTTTGATGAATGACCGCTTTCTGACTGATGACGCTGAAGGTGTCGGTCAAATCCTGAGCCATCGGAAACAGCCGGCTGGCCGAGTTCTGAATGGCGGCAACGGCTTCGTGCATATGCGCCAGCAATTGATTCAAGGCCTCGCCATAAGCGTTGTCATCGGGATAACGCTGATCCAGGTTGATGTGCTGCTTGGGATGAACCGACTGGAAAAACTGCCTCAGGCGCGCCAGTTCGCGTTGCTGCAAACGCCTTTGCCAAATCAGAGCGGTGGCTGCGGCGCTGACTAAAAACAGTGAGCTCATAGCCAGATTCGGCCCCAGCCACCACCAGACCAGGCCGTTGACCAGGCCTGTGAGCAGGCTGGAAGCGCCGACAATAAAAACAGCTGAATGGGTCAATTTCATCATTACATTCTCAATTAAAGTCTTTTACCCAGGCTTTTGCCGGCACAAATCATCCTTAAAAAGCCTCACTTTATCCCAAAATCAACATGAACGGGATTTTCATGCCTCTTTAATCGGCAGCCAGCGCAAACGATTGGCGTTGGTGACCACGGTCAGGGATGACAGTGCCATCGCGCCACCGGCGATCAAAGGATTGAGCAATACGCCGAACATTGGATAAAACAGCCCGGCGGCGACCGGAATGCTCAAGGAATTATATAAAAACGCGCCGACCAGATTCTGCTTGATATTGGTCACGGTCAGAGTGGACAAGGCAATGGCATCGGAGACTTTTTGCAACGAGCCTTTGAGCAGCACAATATCGGCGCTTTCG
>JAVVEW010000063.1:0-15025 GCA_032251045.1 Methylococcales bacterium | reverse complement strand
TGGCGGCGATGTGTATCATGCGCTGAGTCAGGTGGGCCTGCGTGGTTATGAGGATGTGCCATGCGCTTATCTTTCCGCAGGACAGCAGCGGCGTGTCGCTCTGGCGCGATTATATCTCAGCCGTGCGCCATTATGGATTCTGGATGAACCTTTCACAGCGCTGGATAAAGCCGGGGTCGGTAACAAGGAGCGGCTGATGGCTGATCATGCTCGGCGCGGTGGCGTGGTGATTCTGACCACCCATCACAATCTGAAGTTACCGGATATGCCGGTGCGCGGCCTGCATCTGGATTCATAAATGCATTTTTTTTACGCGGTACTCAGGCGCGAGACGTTGCTGCTGGTGCGGCATCGTCAGGACTGGATCAACCCGTTGGCGTTTTTTCTGGTGGTCACGGTGTTGTTTCCATTGGCAATCAGTCCTGAAGCAAAAACACTGGCGGTCATCGCCCCAGGCGTGGTCTGGATTGCCGCGCTGCTGGCTACACTGTTGTCGCTGGATGGCTTGTTCAAAGCCGATTATGAGGATGGTTCACTAGAGCAGATGTTATTGGGCGCGCATTCCCTATGGCCGGTCATTTACGGTAAGCTTTTGGTGCATTGGCTGGCCACGGGCTTTTTGCTGGCCTTGCTGGCGCCCTTGCTGTCCGTGGTTTTGTTTTTGCCGGGTCAGGCCATGGTTTGTCTGGTAATAAGTTTATTATTGGGCACGCCGACCTTGATTGTGATCGGTGCGATCGGCGCGGCGTTGACCGTGGGTCTGCGCCGGGGCGGGGTGTTGATTACGCTATTAGTGTTGCCGTTGTATATTCCGGTGTTGATTTTCGGTGCGGCCTCGGTGCAGGCGGCCGCGCAAGGCATGGCTTACTCCGGTCAACTGGCGTTGCTCGCGGCCATTTTCCTGTTGAGCCTGTTACTGGCGCCGGCGGCCATCGGCGCGGCGCTGAAAGTCAGCGTGCGTGGTTAAACTTTAAGCATTAGATTGAGTCATATCAGGCTATGAAATTCAAATTACCATTGTGGTTTTATCAACTGGCCTCACCGAAATGGTTTTACGAGTTGTCCGGCAAGTTACTGCCCGGGTTCGGCTGGGCGGCCTTGTTGCTGCTGACCGTGGGCACGGTTTGGGGGCTGGCGTTCGCGCCGCCGGATTATCAGCAGGGCAATAGTTTCCGGATTATCTATATTCATGTGCCGGGCGCGATTCTGGCACAATCCTGTTATATGTTGATGGCGGTTGCCGGTTTGGTGGGCCTGGTCTGGAAAATAAAAATGGCGCATGTGGTGGCCAAATGTTGTGCGCCCATCGGCGCGTCCATGGCTGTCCTGGCGTTGACCACCGGCGCGATCTGGGGCAAGCCGACCTGGGGTGCTTGGTGGGTGTGGGACGCACGCCTGACTTCGATGCTGATTTTGCTGTTTCTTTACCTGGGCGTGATTGCCTTGACCGAGGCTTACGAGAACGAGGCTAGCGGTGATAAAGCCGCCGCCGTGCTGGCTCTGGTGGGCGTGGTCAATATTCCCATCATCAAGTATTCGGTGGAATGGTGGAACACCTTGCATCAACCGGCGACCTTCAAACTGACCGAAAAGCCGGCCATGCCGCCGGAAATGTGGCAGCCGCTGCTGGTCATGATCCTGGGCTTTTACTGCTTTTTCGCCGCTGCCTTACTGAGCCGGGCGCGCACCGAAGTGCTGACCCGTGAACGGCGCGCCGCCTGGGTGGTGACACTGGTCGAGGAGGGCGGCTAATGCCGGTGCAGTTTGATTCGTTAACAGACTTTTTCGCCATGGGTGGACACGGCCTGTATGTCTGGCTGAGCTATGCCATTGCCATGCTGGTGTTTGTTTATAACATGGTTGCCAGCCGCGTCAAACGCCGCGTTTTTTTTAAGCAAGCCAGACGCCGATTGCGTCGGGATCTGAATAAACAACATGAATCCAAAACGTCGTAAACGCTTGATTATTACCCTGAGCATTGTGCTGGTTGCCGCCGTTATTATCAGCCTGGTGCTGTTTGCCCTGAAACAGAACATCAATTTATTTTATGCGCCCACTCAGGTAGCCGAAGGCGAGGCGCCGGTCGGTCAGCGCATCCGGGTTGGTGGCATGGTGGAAAAAGGCAGTGTCCAGCGTAGTGAGGATTCGCTGGCTGTGCGCTTCAAGGTCACCGATTACCAGCATTCAGTGACCGTGGTTTATGCCGGGATTCTGCCGGATCTATTCCGGGAAGAACAGGGCATTATTGCCCTGGGGCAAATGAATGAGCAAGGTGTCTTTCAGGCCGATGAAGTGCTAGCCAAGCATGATGAAAACTACATGCCGCCGGAAGTCGCCGAAAGCCTCAAACCTAAAGGAGTGACGCCATGATTCCCGAATTGGGTGAATTTGCGCTGATTTTGGCCTTGTGCTGGTCGGTGTTACTGGCCGTGGTACCGCTGTTGGGCGTGCGCCTTAATGACGGACTGTGGATGAGTTATGCGCCCTTGTTGGCAAAAGGTTTGTTCAGCCTGATATTGATCAGCTTTGTTTGCCTGAGTTATGCCTTTGCGGTCGATGATTTTTCGGTGGTTTATGTCGCCAACCATTCCAATTCCCTGCTGCCGATGCGATACAAGCTGAGCGCGGTCTGGGGCGGGCACGAAGGCTCGTTGCTGTTGTGGATTCTGATCATGTCTGGCTGGATGCTGGCGGTGTCGATCTTTAGCGGCGGTTTACCTAAGGCCATGCTGGCGCGGGTGTTGTCGGTGATGGGCATGGTGGCATCAGGCTTTCTGGCATTTATCTTATTTACCTCCAGTCCGTTTGACCGACATTTGCCAACCTTTCCCCGCGATGGCGCGGATCTGAATCCGTTGTTGCAGGACATCGGCCTGATACTGCATCCACCGATGCTGTACATGGGCTATGTCGGCTTTTCCGTGGCCTTTGCCTTCGCCATCGCAGCTTTAATGTCGGGCCGTTTGGATGCCGCCTGGGCGCGCTGGTCAAGGCCGTGGACACTGGTGGCCTGGGCATTTTTGAGCCTGGGCATTACCTTGGGCAGTTGGTGGGCGTATTACGAACTGGGCTGGGGCGGCTGGTGGTTCTGGGACCCGGTGGAAAACGCCTCGTTCATGCCCTGGCTGGTGGGCACCGCCCTGGTGCATTCGCTGGCGGTTACGGAAAAGCGCGGGGTATTCAAGAGCTGGACCGTGCTGCTGGCGATTTTCGCGTTTTCGTTAAGCCTGTTGGGCACGTTTCTGGTGCGCTCCGGGGTGTTAACCTCGGTGCATGCCTTCGCCACCGACCCGACCCGGGGCTTG
Organism: Methylococcales bacterium; assembly: GCA_032251045.1. Classification (GTDB taxonomy): domain Bacteria; phylum Pseudomonadota; class Gammaproteobacteria; order Methylococcales; family Methylomonadaceae; genus JAVVEW01. Next base: position 11,720 of record JAVVEW010000063.1, on the reverse strand, counting down.
TTCGTGCTGATTTTGCTGGCCATCACCATTGGCGGTTCGCTGACCTTGTACGCATTCCGAGCCGGTTCGGTGAAAAGCGAATCGACCTTTACTTTGTTTTCCCGCGAAGCGTTGATTCTATTGAATAACGTTTTTTTAACCACCACCGCGCTGACGGTGCTGCTGGGCACCTTGTATCCGTTGATTCTGGATGCCTTAGGCGGCGGCAAAATTTCCGTCGGGCCGCCATATTTCAACGCCTTGTTCAATCCGTTGATGGGCTTGATGACGGTCGCGCTGGGCATGGCCATGGCGCTACGCTGGCGTGATACGCCTGGTCAGGCCATTGCCAGGAAACTGTGGCGGCCAGCCGCGCTCAGTGTAGGTTTAGGATTGCTGTTTGCCTTGTTTTATGGAAGCGAATTCAGCTGGCTGGTGCTGGTGGGCGTAACCCTGGCGTTTTGGATTGTTAGTACCACGGCATTTGACTTGGCCACTAAATTCAACCGCCAGCAACCCATTTTGCAGCGCTTGTCCGGTTTGCCGTTGAGTTATTACGGCATGATGTTGGCGCATGTCGGCGTGGCGGTGACCATGACCGGCATTACCCTGGTGTCGATTTACAGTGAAGAGCAGGATATTCGCATGATGCCGGGTGAACAGGTTGCATTTGCCGGTTATCAGTTTCAATTCGATGGCGTCAAGCCGGTCAAGGGGCCGAATTACCGGGCCGATCAGGGGGTGTTGATCGTGACCCGTGAAAATCAAGAGGTTACCCGGCTGTATCCGGAAAAGCGTTTTTATCAGGCCAAACAATCGATCATGACCGAGGCGGCCATCGATGCCGGGCTGACCCGGGATATTTATGTCGCCTTGGGCGAGCCGTTGCCAGGCGGCGCCTGGGCGGTGCGCTTGCATTACAAGCCATTCGTGCGCTGGCTGTGGCTGGGTGGTTTGTTGATGGCTTTGGGCGGCTTTCTGGCCATGGCCGACAAACGTTATCGCAAGCGCAGGCAGCTTAAGGATATAGCCTATGCGTAAGGTGTTATTGTTTTTACCGCTGGCGGTTTTTATCGTCTTGGCGGTGGTGTTGTGGCGCGGCTTGAGTCTGGATCCCAGAGAATTGCCGTCGGCCTTGCTGGACAAGCCGTTTCCGGCATTTACGTTGGGCGCTCTGCATGATGGCAAAGTTTTGTTGACCGAAAAGTCCCTGCCCAAACAGCCCATGCTGATCAATGTCTGGGCCACCTGGTGCCCGGCTTGCCGTCAGGAACATCCCTATCTGATGCGTCTGGCGCGGGAAGCCGACACGCCGTTGATTGGCCTGAATTATAAAGACGACCGGGACGCGGCGCTGGCCTGGCTGAAACAGTTGGGCAACCCTTACCAGTTCACTATTTTTGATGGCGAAGGCATGTTGGGGCTGGATTTAGGTGTGTATGGCGCGCCGGAAACCTATCTGGTCGATGCCGAGGGTGTGATTCGTCATCGCCATGTCGGTGTGGTCACGCCTGAAGTCTGGGCTGAGCTGAAACAAAAAATTAACCAATTGAATTAAAGCCGATGAAGATTTTACTAAGCTGTTGGCTGGTTTTGCTGAGCCTGGCCGCCGAGGCCGCGATCGAGTCTTACCCGTTTTCAGATCAACAAACCCGGGAACGCTTTCAGAGTATCACCCAGGAACTGCGCTGCCCTAAATGTCAGAATCAGAACATTGCCGATTCCAATGCCGAAATTGCTCAGGATTTGCGCAAAAAAGTGTTTCAGATGCTGGAACGAGGCCGCTCCGACCAGGAAATCTATGCCTACATGACCGAGCGTTATGGTGATTTTGTCTTGTATCAGCCACCGGTGGAGCAGCGCACCTGGGCGTTATGGTTCGCGCCGGTGGCCATTTTACTGTTGGGCTTGCTCACCGTGGTTTGGATCAGTCGGGTGCGTTCGCGTGCGGCGTCTTCCGATCAAAGTCTGGCCGAAGCCGAACAACAACGCCTGAACAGGCTTCTGGAACAGGATCAGGATCGATGATTAGTTTTGCGATAGTCACCGCCTTCTTGATGTTGGCGACGACCGTTCTGGCCTTGTTCTGGCCATTGCTTAAGCAATCTGTGGCGAGCGAGGTAAGCCAGCGCGATAATGTCGAGATTTTTCGCGAGCGGCTGGCCGAACTGGAAGCTGAACGCGAACAAGGCGCGTTGGATGAGAGCAATTTCCAGCGCCTGCGTCTGGAACTGGAGAAAAACCTGCTGGCCGACACCGCGCAAGCACCGGAGGTGGATGCGCCAAAACAACGCCGACCCCGGCATATCGGGTTGTCCGGGATTGCTTCGGCGCTGGTGGTGCTGGTCAGTTTGTCGCTGTATCTGACCCTGGGCCGTAGCGATGATTATTTCAAGTCTTTGCTGATCAGCCGGCAATCGGCGCAACAACCCGCGCAATTGGCCGAATTCAAAGACAAACTCACCGCGCTGGAACAGAGCCTGGAAGCGACTGAAGCGGACATTCCGAAATGGCATTTACTGGCGCGCGGTTATTTATCCTTGGGCGAGCCGGACAAGGCGGTTCGGGTGTTCAAAAGACTGTTGGCGTTCGTGCCGGAAAGTCATCCTGATCTGGCGGCGTTCCGGGGACACTACGCGCAAGCGTTATTCCTGGCCGCCGATGAAACGGTAACGCCTGACGTTGAACAAGCGATACAAGCGGCATTGGCGCTGGATGAACAGGAAACCTCGGCCTTGACCTTGCAAGGCATTCAGGCATTTGATGCCCAGGATTTCAGCCAGGCGATCAGCTACTGGAGCCTAGCAAAAATCAAGGCGAGGCCCGAACAAATCGATAACTTTCTCGACCCGGCCATCGCCAATGCCCAAGCCCGGGCGGGTATTGCGCCGGAAAATCAACCGGCTAACGCCATGGCCGCCGGTATTGAGGTCATGATCGATCTGGCGCCGGAACTCAAGAATACACTCGATGGCAATCTGGATGTGTTCGTGTTCGCCAAAAAACCGCCCATGCCCATGCCGCTGGCGGCGGTGAAGCTCAAAGTCGCCGAGCTGCCCAAGCAAATTCGTCTGGATGACAGCGCCTCGGTGATGCCGCAAATGAAGCTGTCTTCGGCATCAGACGTTGTCATCAGTGCCCGGGTGTCGCAGTCCGGGCAGGCACAGGCGCAGACGGGTGACTGGGTGGCAATTGAGAAAGCTGTGTCCACCACAGGACAAGCCGGAATGGTCTCGTTGCTTATTCAACAACAGCTTCCCTGAGCCATAAACAACACAGAGTGTGAGTTTTAACTTTTTCAATGACGTTTTATTTGCGAGGTGATCACGCGTGGATCTTGCGACCTTAATTGGCTTTTTATTAGGATCGGGGATTATTATCGCCGCACTTTTTTCCAGTGGCGATGTCACCATGTTTATCGATGTGCCATCGATGCTGATTGTGATCGGCGGCACCTTTGGCACCACCCTAATGCGGGTGCCGCTGGGGGACTTTTTAAGATCATTCGCAATTGCGGGTAAAGCCTTTATGAATAAGGTGGATAAACCTGAAGCTTTGATTGAAGAAGGCGTGAGATTAGCGGACGTTGCGCGTAAAAATGGTTTATTGGCGCTGGAAAATGAAACTATTGATAATCCTTTTCTGAAAAAAGGCATCAATTTTTGTATCGATGGTCATGAACCTGGGTTTGTGCGCAAAATCCTGACCCAGGAGATCGATCAAATGGTGGCGCGTAACGAAGTAGGCCAAGATACCTGGAAAGGTGTCGGTGATTTGGCGCCGGCCATGGGGATGATTGGTACATTGGTGGGCTTGGTGCAGATGTTGGCCAATATGTCCGACCCTTCCAGTATTGGCCCTGCCATGGCGATTGCTTTGTTAACCACATTATACGGAGCCATGATTGCCAATATGTTTGCCCTGCCGATGGTCGATAAACTGGCCAAGGTGCTGCATTACGAACGCACGAACCGAGAGTTGATTGTGGAAACCATCTCTGGAATTCAAGAGGGTATCAATCCTAAAGTTCTTGAGACCCTGTTATATTCGTTTGTGTCGGAAAAGAAACGCAAGGCAAGCGATTAGTCGAGAGAACACCGGCATCGATAATACGCAGGACACGTCAGGTTCGTCGAAGGCAAAGCGGATCTCGTGCATGGTTTTTTTCAAGGCTGTTCAACACGACTAATAAGGCAAAGTTTTTAACTTATGAGTTGCAAATTTTCTGTAGTGAGGCGCTATGGCTGATAAATGTCCAAAATGTCCCCCGCCGGGTGCGCCTGGTTGGTTGGCGACCTTTGCCGATCTCATGTCGTTATTGATGACGTTTTTTGTGTTGTTGTTATCGTTTGCTACTATCGATGCCAGAAAATTCAAAAAAATGGCTGAATCCATGGAAAATGCTTTTGGTGTACAGCAGGAAGTCCCCGCTTATGAAATTCCGATGGGTACCAGCATCATCGCTCAGCAATTTTCCCCGGCGCCTACCGAGCCGACTCCTCTTGAAGAGGTCAAGCAAACCACACAACAGCGGGATAAATTGGCGCAAGAGCTTAACCAAATGGAACTTGAACAGGCAAAGCAGCGCTTGTTAGAGCAAAAGTTGCAAGAAATCGAGGCAACAGCAGATAACATCAGAGACAAGCTCAAGGAGGAAATAGAGCAGGGGCTGGTTTCCGTGGATACAGAACAGTTCAGGATTTTTATTCGTATTAATGAAAAGGCCTCGTTTCCTTCCGGGAGTGCGGTATTGAAGGCCGGATTTGAGCCAATCCTTAAAAAAATTGCTGAATCTGTCAATGAAGCACCCGGGCGCGTGCATGTTGCCGGTCATTCTGACAATATTCCTATTTCCACCAACATCTATCGTTCCAACTGGGAATTGTCCGCATCCCGTGCGGTTACCGTTTCCGAGTTTTTATTACGACAGACAGGCACTATTCCAGAGCGTTTCGTGGTCGAAGGTTATGCCGATACCCGGCCTTTGGTGCCGAATGACTCTTCGCAGAACCGGGCTAAAAATCGTCGGGTTGAGGTCATCCTTGAACAAGATGAGCCTAAGTTGGCGGATAATCCGGAAATTTTATTTGACATCAGATCTGCGGGGCGTTAATGACGACTATGAATCACCCGAGTGAGCGCCGACGTTTTTTTCGGATTGACGATGCGATTCATCTGGCCTATCGAAAAGTAAGCGCCGAGGCTGTGGCGCCTGTGGAATCAGGCCAGGATGCGTTGTTGAATCATTGTTCGTTGATTTCAGCGCTGGATGTGATTGCTCAGGAAGCGCGCCCGTTGTTGCTGCGCATGCAAAAAGACGTTCCGGAAATCGCACAATATCTCAAGATGCTGGATGCTAAAATTGATTTGGTCGCCCAAGCCGTCATGATGCGGGAACCTGACCTGGAAAAAACTGAAAACCGCAATGTCAACTTAAGTGCAACCGGTCTTGCTTTTAATTGTGAAGAAGCCTTGCCGCCTGACAGTTATGTCGAGCTGAAAGTTTTGTTGTTGTCTTGTATGGCCGTCATTGTTATCTATGCCAAAGTTGTCTATTGCCAGCCTGATAACAAGGCCGGAGCGGAGGGTGGTTTTCGTGTCGGCGTGGACTATGTCAACATTGCTGAACAGGATCGTGAGCTTTTAATCAGACACGTAGTCAAGCACCAATTGCAGCAGATTCGTGAAACTAAGGAAGCTGCCTCTATATGACCTGGCCCATACCGTTGCTAAACATTTTGGCGGATGGGCAGTGTCACCCATTGGCTGAGCTATCGCAACGGCTGGCGGTTACTGAAATAACACTCAAGCAATGGCTGGAGCAGTTGCCGACACTGGGCGTGTACACTGAATGTATCCCGGATTGTGGCTATCGTTTAGATGCTCCTATTGACTGGCTGGATGCTGATCAAGTGACAGCGCTGCTACCGGGCTGGGCGCATGGCCTAGTCAAGCAGCTGGAAATTCATCCCATACTCAAATCCACCAATGCTTACTTAATCGAACGTCACGCCAGCCTTGCACCTGGAGTCGTGTGCGCTGCGGAATGGCAAAGTGCCGGGCGGGGGCGGCGAGGGCGGCATTGGTGTTCACCTTTTGCCGCCAACATCTATATGTCTTGTTTTTGGCGCTATCCGACGCTGCAACATGTGATGGGATTGAGTCTCGCCGTGGGTGTGGCAGTGGTTCAGGCCTTGCAGCAGTTGGATTTTCAAGGTATCACCCTGAAGTGGCCCAATGATATTTATTATCAGCAGCAAAAGCTGGGTGGGGTGTTGATTGAAACCACGCCTGATGCAGGCGTAGTGGTGGGGCTGGGTTTGAACGTGCGCATGAGTACTGCGCAAGCGCAAGCCGTTGACCAGCCCTGGACTGCGCTGCATCTTGTTGCGGGCGCGGAGCCGGGTCATTTGTCACGCAATTATTTGCTGGCCACACTGGTGGCCCATATCATGCGTGTCTGCGCGGAATTTGCCGAGCAAGGTCTGGCGGCGTATTTGCCTGCCTGGCGGCGTCTTGACGGTTGCCAAGGGCGATGGGCCACGTTGCGCTGTGCCGGGCAAACGGTTGAGGGTCGGTTGTTGCCGATTGATGAGCAGGGTTTATTGGGTCTGGAAACCGCCGATGGCGAAGTGCATCGCTTTGCCTCCGGAGAAATCAGTCACTTGCGAAGTCAGCTCGATGCGCCTGCTGGTTGATATCGGTAACAGCCGCGTTAAATGGGCTTGTTGTAATGCCGGGTTATGGCAACTGGGTCAACCCTTGTCGCATCAGGATGCCGCATTTGTCCAGCGTTTGCGAGATTGTTGGCAGGTGTTAAATCCTGCGCCCGAGCGGGTGGTCATTGCCGCAGTTGGAGCGGCCTCGGTGCTGAATGAGGTTATCAGGCTCAGTCAAGCGCTGTGGTCGTGCCCGATACGCGAGCTGGTTAGCTCCGGTCAGGCGCTGGGCGTGGTCAATGGTTACCAGGAGCCGGCCAGCTTAGGCGTGGATCGCTGGTTGGCGCTGTTGGCGGCGGCGCGGCGTTATCCTGATCAGGCGGTTTGCGTGGTTGATTTAGGTACTGCCATGACGGTAGATATGCTGGATGCGCATCACCACCACCTAGGTGGCGTCATCGTGCCTGGTTTGGCCTTGATGCGAAGCGCTTTAAGCCAAGGCACTGCCGCTTTGCCAGCCAGCGGGGCTATACCGGGCATGGGGTTGGCCGACCATACCGAGCAAGGCATGGCTTATGGGGCGATGTGGGCGGCGGTCGGTTTGATTGAGCAGATCATGACTCATTATGCCGCGTTACGGCCTAGACTGATTCTGACCGGCGGCGATGCCGTGAAAGTCGAAGGTCAATTATCTCGCCCGTATGTGTTGATAACCGACCTGGTATTGCAAGGCATGCAGTGCGTGGAGGATGAGAGTGATTAGAAACGCCGCTTTGCTGATTTTGTTGTTGAATGGGGTGTATTTTTTCTGGCACATACGCCAAGTGCAAACACCTGCGTCGATGCAGCCGAAGAACACTGCCCCGGCCATTGTGTTGTGGCGAGAGATGCCAGAGGCCAATGTCAAACAACCGCCTATGGCCTGGCCAACCAATCCTTTTTTCACTGAAGAACTGCGACAAGCCGCCCAGCCGCCGACTACAGAGGAGCAGCCCGAAACGCCCGCGTCGCTGCCAGCCAGGGACGAGCCGCCGGCCACGCCTGTGGTGAATGCCGATAAACTACCAGTCGCGACAGGCACCACGATGATGATTCCGGATACACATCCACCTTTGGCCGAGGCACAGCCGGAACCGTTTCAATCCCCTGAGCTTCAGGCGTATGACAATAATGCAGGCTCTGATGCCGAAGTCGTTCCTGCCGCGGCAAACAGTTGCTACCAGATTGGCCCGGTTAAAACCGCTCAGGCCATTGCCGCCTGGCGTGACGCTGTTGGCCTTTTGCCTGAACAGGTGGCCACGGTCAGTCGTGAGCAAGCCGTGGTGACCGCTTACATGGTGTATTTGCCAAAAGAAGCCACGTTTGCAGCATCCCTGGCCAATGTTGAAAAATTAAAAGCCAAACGGATCAGTGATTACTGGATTTTTCGCACCGGCGAGCAAAAAGGCGATATATCTTTAGGTCTGTTCGCGGAAAAAAGCCGGGCTGAAAAATTGTATCAACAGCTTAGAGAGCAAGATTTACAGGTGAGCCTGCGGCCCCGAACACGAAACGAGCAGGTCTATTTTGGGTATGTACGCTTCAGTGCTGAGCAGATGTCGGCGATGGCTGACCAGATTGCAGCAAAGTCGGTAAAACAGCCTGAATTTTCCACGGTTGACAGCCAATACTGTCAGCCTTGAAATCCTATTTGATGAGTTAAATTTTGAACGAAACAATCCCACCTTTGCCCGATGACCCCTACGCAGCCCGCGAGGCGGAAAAATACGATAATCCGATTCCCAGTCGGGAATTGATTCTTGAGCTATTGCAGCAAAACGGTCGGCCATTGTCGCGGGCTGATATTGCCGAACAGCTGGAAATAGACGACGACGAACGCCTGGAGGCGTTGCGCCGAAGGCTTAGAGCCATGGAGCGAGACGGCCAGTTATTATTCAACCGCCGCAAACAATACTGCCTGGTTAAAAATACCGATCTCATTGCCGGCAAAGTGTTGGCGCATCCGGACGGTTTCGGCTTTTTACGGCCCGAGGAGGGCGGCGATGATTTATTTTTGTCGCCCAAGGAAATGCGTGCCTTATGGCATAACGACAAGGTCTTGGTCAGAGTGGCCGGATACGACCGTCGAGGTCGGCGCGAGGGTGCGGTGGTTGATGTTTTGGCGCGCAACACCCAGCAAGTGGTTGGCCGATTGCGCCGCGAGCATGGCGTGACGTTTGTCGTGCCCGAGCAAAAAACCATTCCGCAGGAAATTCTGATTCCCGAAGACCAGCTGGGTGAGGCGGTTAAAGGTGATATTGTCGTCGCTGAAATTATCGAACATCCCAGCAAGCATCAACGCCCCATTGGCCGGATCAGCGAAGTGTTGGGTAAACACCTGGCGCCGGGCATGGAAATTGAAATGGCCATCCGCAGCCATGAATTGCCGCATGTCTGGCCGGACGAGGTGCTGGAAGAAATTAAAAACCTGACTGAACAGGTTCCCGAAACGGCCAAGGAAGGACGCGTGGACTTGCGCGATTTACCATTGCTGACCATCGACGGCGAAGACGCACGGGATTTTGACGATGCCGTTTATGCCCGCAAGACGCCCAAAGGCTTCAAGCTATGGGTGGCCATCGCCGATGTCTCACATTACGTCAAAGTCGGCAGCGCTCTGGATCGGGAAGCGAAAAACCGCAGCACTTCGGTGTATTTCCCCGAGCAAGTCATCCCGATGTTGCCGGAAGTGCTGTCCAACGGCTTGTGTTCGCTGAATCCTGATGTCGATCGCCTGTGTATGGTCTGTGAAATGGTCATCGACCAAAACGGTGCGCTGATTCGAAGCCGTTTTTATGATGCGGTGATGCGTTCCTGCGCCCGGCTGACCTACACCGAAGTGGCCGGCATTCTGGCCGGACAAGCCAAACTGCGCAAAAAATATCAAACCCTGACCGGACATCTGGAAACCCTGCACCAGCTTTATCAGGTGCTGCGCCAGGCCCGTGAAACCCGTGGCGCGATCGATTTCGACAGTGCAGAAACCCGCATTGTGTTTGCCGAAAACCGGAAAATCGAGCGCATTGTGCCGGTGGTGCGCAACGACGCGCACAAGCTGATTGAAGAGTGTATGATCACCGCCAATACCGCCACTGCCAAGTTCCTGTCCCGCCAGAAAATGCCGCAACTGTTGCGCGTACATGAAGGCCCGGAGGAAGAAAAGCTGACCACCTTGCGTAACTTTCTGAACAGTGTTGGCCTGTCCTTGGGCGGTGGTCTGAAGCCTGCGCCTAAAGACTACATGAACCTGATCGAGCAAGCTCAACATCGCGCCGATGCTCATGTCATTCAGTCGGTGTTGCTGCGTTCCTTGTCGCAAGCGGTGTACAGCCCGGAGCAAAAAGGCCATTTCGGTCTGGCGTTAGAGGCATACACCCATTTCACCTCGCCCATCCGCCGTTATCCTGATTTGCTCACCCACCGGGCGATCCGGCACAGTCTGGCTAAAAAGAAAGCCAAAACCTTTCATTACAGCCTGACCGACATGACCCAGCTGGGCGAACATTGCTCGGCTAACGAGCGCCGCGCCGATGAAGCCACCCGCGAAGTGGTAACCTGGCTGAAATGCGAATACATGCAGGATAAAGTCGGCGAGGAATTTACCGGTGTGGTGTCCTCGGTGACTTCGTTCGGCCTGTTTGTCGAATTATCGGAAATCTATGTCGAAGGTCTGGTACACATCAGCAACCTGGCCGAAGATTACTTCCATTTTGACGCCGATCACTATCAACTGATGGGCGAGCGCACCGGTATTCGCTACCGGCTGGGCGATAAAGTGAAAGTCAAAGTGCTGCGCGTGGATCTGGACGAAAAGAAAATCGACTTTGAACTGTGCGGGCAACGCAAACCGGCACCGCGCCGTAAGCCGAGAAACAAAAAACGATGAATCTGTCCATTGTTTACGGCTTGCACGCGGCCACCGCCGCGCTGGATTATGCCCCGGAAGCGATTCATCAAGTCTGGCTGGATGCCGGGCGGCAGGATCAACGCCTGAATGCGCTCAAAACCCGTCTGGAACAACACGGCTTGACCGCCGAGCAGGTAGGCCGCAAGCAGTTGGACAAACTGGCTGGCAGTTCGCATCATCAAGGCGTGGTGCTGAAAATGGCCTTGCCCACGCTGTTGTCTGAAGCGGAACTTTTGGCCAGATTAGACATAACCGAAAGCCAAGGCTTTTATCTGGTGCTCGATCAAGTGCAAGACCCGCACAATCTGGGCGCCTGTCTGCGTACCGCTGATGCCTGCGGCGTTAACGGCGTGATCATTCCGAAAAACCAGGCCGTGGGTCTGACACCGACGGTATGCAAAGTCGCCAGCGGCGCGGCCGCGACCATGCCGGTGTATCAGGTTACCAATCTGGCGCGCACCCTGGACAAACTCAAGCAACACGGGCTATGGCTGATCGGCGCGGCCGGCGAAGCCGAACAAAGCGTGTATCAGGTTGATCTGACCGTACCGGTGGCGTTGGTGTTAGGCGCGGAAGGCAAGGGCTTGCGCCGGCTCACCCGTGAACAATGTGATATGCTGGTCAAGCTGCCCATGGCCGGGCAAGTCTCCAGCCTGAATCTTTCGGTCGCGGCCGGAGTTTTGATGTATGAAACGGTCAGGCAACGCCAAGTCAGCCTCTAGTATATTCTTGGGTAACCGTTCACAGGCTTAACCCTGAAGATACGTCAATTAACCGGATATGCCGATGTCAGAAAGCACATCATGCGACCGATGCGCTTTACTAGCACTCAGCCCATCTATGAGACTGGCCAGGGCCTGTTTTACCCGCCGCCCCTTTTGCAAGGGGGATTGAGTGGGGTTGAGGATAGCTCGCTCCGGCCCATCCCTGTGCTATGCTTGGGCCATGAAACGCAAGAAACTGCCCATCGGCATTGCCACTTTCGCCAAGATTCGTGGCGAGGACTATTACTACGTCGATAAGACTCAGCTGGCCCTGCAGCTGATCGATGAAGGCAGCTATTACTTCCTGTCCCGCCCGCGCCGTTTCGGAAAATCCCTGTTGCTCGATACCCTGGCCGAGTTGTTCCAAGCCAA
>JAVVEW010000062.1:0-15139 GCA_032251045.1 Methylococcales bacterium | reverse complement strand
TCCGGCAACCAGCCCAGATGGCCTGCCACCATCAACGGCAAGGCCAACGCCGCCGCTACGGCGGCTTTACGCAACTGCGCGCGGTACTTAGCTTCGGTGGCCGCTTGTTCGGCTTCAGGGTCCGGTGCTTCCTCCATGACTGCTGCCTGATAACCGGCTCCGGCGACCGCTTCCTGCAAGGCCGATAACCCGACGTCGCCGTTGACGGTCGCGCTGTGATCGGCGAAATTAACATTGACCTGAGTGACGCCGGGCACTTGTTGCAGTGCTTTTTCCACCGCGCCCACGCAGCCGGCGCAACGCATGCCGGCAATCGATAAGCGTATGCTGTCTGAACCTGCCTGAAGTTGAGTCATGAAAGCCTCCTGGGAATGTTAGGGAAAACAGCGCCTGCTACATGCAGCGGCTCATGGCTATCACAGTCACTGTCTGAACCGGCCTTACCTATACGCCCCGTCAGCGCAACGTAAAACCCGCTTGTTGAATGGCGCCGGCTATTGCCGCCTGATCCAGCCGGGTTTCGTCGTAGGTGATGGCAACGGTGTTGTCGCTATGCGATGCTTTAACCTGCTCGACACCGGCAAGCTCGGTCAAAGCGGTGGTTAAATTTTGCTCACAACCGCCGCATTTCATACCGTCTACATTTAAGGTAATTGCTGTGGACATTACGATTCCTCACTCATAAAGGGTTAAATTTGTGGGTTAAGGTTTGAGGTTATATCATAGCCTGATTTACCCTCACCCCCTGACTCGAAGCAGAGGATGCAATTGCACTATGGCAGATTTCCTGATCGGCAGACAACCCATATTCGACCGAAGCTTAAATACATTTGCATTCGAGCTCTTGTTCCGAGGCAAGGATTTTGACTTATCCGACAAAGCCCAGGCCAGTATGGCCACCCATCAAGTCATCACCGACACAGTCCTGGAACTGGGCATCAATACCCTGGCTGACTCGAACAAGATATTCATCAATTTCACCGCCCAGAATATTCTGGAAAAAATTCCTACCTATCTACCCAAAGACCGGGTGGTGATTGAGGTTCTGGAAGATGTCACGGTGGATTTGCGCATTATCAACAGCCTCAAGGAGATGCATGAAAAAGGCTATACGATTGCTTTGGACGATTTCATTCCAGCGCCGCAGTGGCGGCCTTTACTGGAATTTTGCAATATCGTCAAACTGGATATTCTGGCCATTCCCGAAAACGACTGGGCCAAGGTCATTAAAGTAATCAGACACTATCCGTGCAAACTGTTGGCGGAAAAAGTCGAGACGCACGAGCAATTTGAACATCTGAAAGAACTGGGTTGCGATTACTTCCAAGGCTATTTTCTGAGCAAGCCCAATCTGGTGAAAGGTCACCGTATCGGCGTGAATCAGGCGGCGGCGATTCGTTTGTTAAGCAGTATCAACAAACCTGAATTGAATGTCGAGGAGGTTGCCACCATCATCAGCCAGGACGCCATTCTCAGTTTCAAGTTATTGCACTATATCAATTCCGCGTTTTTTTCCATCCCCAGAAAAATAGACTCCATACGCCAGGCCGTGGTGTTCCTGGGCGTTAAGGAGGTTCGCCGCTGGAGCAATATGCTGACCTTGGCATCTTTATCGGACAAGCCCGAGGCAGTGACCCAAGCTACCTTGGTACGGGCGAAAATGTGTGAACTGCTGGCCATACCGTTGGGGCTGAATAGCGACAATCTGTTTTTCATGGGCATGTTATCCAATCTGGATGTCATTTTGGACCTGCCCTTGCCAGATGCCCTGGCTATGCTACCCTTGCCAAATGACATTATCGAGCCGGTGCTGACCGGCAACACACTGGCCGGACAGTTGCTGACTTATGTCAACCATTACGAGCAATGGCCTCCTGCTGCAGAAACCTTTGCCCAACTGGATACCAAAACCATACAACAAGCCTACCTGGACACCTTGGCCTGGGTACGCGACGCTCTGGGAGCCATGGAATGAATACCACCTATCGGATAACCTGCCTGCTGACAACACTGCTGCTGCCGCTGTATGCCAGTAACAGCCAGGCTGACCATTTCACCCGACTGACCGCCGAACAACTCACTCAGCTTGAAAACCATGCACAACCCTTGCTGGTCGATATTCGCTTGCCCAGCGAGTGGCAAGACACCGGCCTGTTGCCCGGCAGTGTAGGCCTGACCTTCTTTGATCAACAAGGCCGCTATGATCTTAATGCCTTCAAGCAACGCCTGGCCGCGTTACGCACCCACCCGGATCAAGCCGTGGTGCTGCTGTGCCGTAGTGGCCGCCGCAGTGCCAAAGCGGTATCGTTATTACAAGCCGATCGCCCAAGTGATCATTGGTACGATCTGGAGGGCGGCTTGATGTCGTTGAACGCCTCCTCCCTGCCAGGCCTCGCCCATGACTGATAACACCTTGAAAAACGCGCGCAATCAAACCATCGCGCTGGCCGGCATCGCGCAAGCTTCGGCGCTGGTGCATCAACTGGCCACCAATGGCCGAGCCCAACCACAAGCCCTGGAAGCCAGCTTCGGCAGTTTGTTGCAAATCAATGCTGAATCGGTGCCTGCGATTTATGGCGACGTGTCGGGGGTCAAGCTCGGGCTGATGCAGCTGCGCGACCAGCTGACCGGGCGCGAAATCAAATATCCCGAGCAAGCCCGTTATGCCGCCGCCCTGGTGTTTTTGGAACGGCGTCTGGCAGATCGACCGGACCTGCTCGAACGCATCCGCACCGGCATCGAAAAGGCCCAGGCCCAAGAACAGGTTTTTGGCCTGATGCACGATAATGTTCTCGCCAGCCTGGCCGATGTGTATCAAAACACCTTGAGTACCTTATCACCGCGCATCATGGTTCATGGCGATGAAAACTATCTCAGCCAGCCGGATATCGTCAACAAGGTTCGGATATCGCTGCTGGCAGGGGTACGCGCCGCGCTGTTATGGCGGCAATGCGGCGGCTCGCGCTGGAAGTTTCTCTGGCAACGGGTCAAATTGCGCGAACAAGCCGAACAACTGCTAGACAGCCTACAGCATTCATGACGCCGCTGTTAAGCGCACGGCAATTAGGCCGCCGCCTGGCCGGCAAAGTCATTGTCAGCAACATTGACATCAGCTTAAAACCCGGACAAGTCCTGGGGCTACTCGGTCCGAATGGCGCCGGCAAATCCACCACACTCAACATGCTGGCCGGCGTGCTGACTCCCGATACCGGCAGTGTTCGCATCAAAACACACGATCTTTACCAAGCCCCCTTGACCGCCAAGCGCCATATCGGTTATGCACCGGACACGCCACCTCTGTATCCTGCCATGACGGTGGATGCTTATCTGTGCTTTTGCGCAAAGTTACGCGGCCTGAAGCAGGATAAAGTGCATGCCGCCGTAGCCCGCATCAAACAAGCCTGTCATCTTCAAACACACAGCGGTTGTGTGCTGAAACGCCTGTCCTTAGGCTTTCGGCAGCGGGTGAATATCGCCCAGGCATTGCTGCATGAACCGGATGTGATGCTGCTCGATGAACCGATCAATGCCTTGGACCCTGAACAAACCGAACTGACCTTGCAACTGTTACAACAATGCGCCCAACAGCGCGCTCTGATCTTGTCCTCGCACCGATTGGCAGAGCTGGAAGCGTTATGTACCGATGTCATGGTGCTGCAGCATGGCCGTATTCAAGGCCAGCAAAGCTTGACCTGCGGCGCCCGGCAATGGCGGCTGCGCACCCGTCAGGCACTAGACCGGCTAACGCCGGGCTGCGTGCCCGGGCTGACCTCCTGCACCCTGGAAAGCCCTGAATGCGCGTTACTCAGCGTCACGGGTGCATTTGCCCCCGATGCGCTGGCCGCCTGGGTCAGGCAGCAGGATTTGGCGCTGATGACACTGGAACCTGTCACCGTATCGCTGGCCGACTGGTATCGGCAAATCACCCACAATACACACTAACCGCCATGCTGCGCATGATTCTGGCCAAAGAATGCCAAGCCCTGTTACAGTCACCGAGCGCCTGGGCCATGCTCGCTTTGCTGCAAGTGTTGTTGGCTGCGGTGTTTTTAATGCAAATTGACGCTTTCATGCAGCTAAAACCACAACTGGCCGCGTTGGCGCAACCGCCTGGCATCACTGAAATTATTATCCGTCCGTTGTACAGCAATGCCGCCGTATTGCTGTTATTGCTGACACCGCTGTTAACCATGCGCGGTATCGCCGAGGAAAAACGTCAGCACAGCTTGACCTTGTTACTGGCCGCCCCGGTCAGCAGCCATGTCATCATACTGGCCAAATTTTTGGCCTTGTGGGGCTGGTCGGGCATCAGTGTCGTACTGACATCACTGATGTCGTTCAGTTTACTGTTGGCCGGGCGCCTGGATGTCGGGCTGTGGCTGGCCAATGTGCTGGGACTTGGCTTGTTGTCGGCGGCGTTTTGCGCCTTGGGATTGGCCATGTCCAGCCGTTTCAGGCATCCGGTCAGCGCCGCGCTGACCAGTTTTGCCGTGCTGTTACCACTATGGCTGCTGGATGGTTTCAACCAAAGCCGCCCCCGCCCCGACCCGGTGCTGGATTATCTGGCCATGCCCGGGCATTGGCAACGCCTGCAATCCGGATTGCTGGACAGCGGTGATATCAGCTATTTTCTGCTGTTCACACTGTTGTGTTTAGGCGCTGCGATCAGGTCGTTTGAATGGCAACGGCTAAACCCTTGAACATGCGTTATCGGTTGCGGCTGACGGCGCTGGCATGTTGGTTGGCGGTGGTTGTTCTGGCCTGGCTCAGCGTGCGTTTTTCCGTTACCATCGATGTCAGCGCCGGCCAGCAACACCGTCTGGCACAGGCCAGCCGAGCCTTGCTGGACACCATGCCTGCGCCGATTCATATCGATGCCTATCTGCCCAACGAAGCATCGCTGCGCCGGCAGGTCTCGGCGTTACTGAGCCGCTACCAATACCTTAAAGCGGATTTCAGCTGGCGTTTTCATGATCTCGATAGCGAACCGGAAACCCGTGTGCAACACGCTATCCCCCGCACAGGCGCCTTGTTCGTCGAATACCAGCAACGTCAGGCACGGGTAGAGATGTTCGATGAAAGCACGCTCACCCGCGCCCTGGCCAGCCTGCACACGCCACAGCCCAGAAAGATAGCGTTCTGGCAGGGCCATGGCGAACGCTCGATCACTGCACAAGGCGATGATGATGTGAGCCAACTGGCCAAGATTCTGACACAGCGCGATTATCAATTAACGTCGTTACCCGGCCTCCAGCCCTGGCCGGATGCACCGATGGACGCCTTGGTGCTGGCCAGCCCGAAAGTGAATCTGTTGGCCGGGGAATGGCAGCAACTGCGGCACTATCTCGATCAAGGCGGGCATTTATTATGGTTAACCGAACCCAATGCCGCTGCCCTGCCCCAACTTGCCGCTTATCTTGGTATCGCTTTTTCCGAGCATACGGTCGATACCCCCGCGCCTGAACTCTATGGCCTGGCCAAGCCCGGCTTTGCAATCATCAATCGTTACGGCAATCATCCGGCGCTGCGTGGCTTTGTCGGCTTCAGCTTGTTGGTCAATGCCCGCGCCATCACCACCACACCGGAACCTCCCTGGCAAAGCAGCGTGCTCTGGCAAACTCCGCCCCCGGCTGAACAGCCTTTGGCCATCAGCCTGACCCGCCTGATCGATGAGCGACTGCAACGGGTTATTGTCGCCGGCGATGGCGATTTTCTCAGTAACGCCTACCTGAACCGTCTGGATAATCAACGTTTGACGCTGCGTTTGTTTGACTGGCTGACGGATCGCAAGCTGCCGGATGTAACTCTGGAGCAACCTGAAGTGTACGATATGGAGCTGAATCTGCCTAAGCCGCTGTGGCTGGGGTATGTGTTGACCTTTTTACTGATGCTGCCGACCTGCTTTCTGTGCCTGAGCGTGGGCTTATGGTGGCGACAACGTTAGTTGTGGCCATGACTTTAACCACTGTCTTGTTTTATGCCTGAATTACCCGAAGTGGAAACCACACGCTTAGGCATCGCCCCGCTACTGATTGGCCAAAGCATTACCGAACTGATTTGCCGCAATCCCAAGCTGCGCTGGCCGGTGCCGGACGATTTGGCGGCGTGCCTAACCGGCCAGCGCTGTCAAGCAATCAATCGCCGCGCCAAATACTTGCTGGCCGAGTTCGGGCACGGTACGTTGCTGATTCATCTGGGCATGTCTGGCAGCCTGCGCTGGCTAGAGCGGCCCGAGCCGCCAAAAAAACATGATCATATCGATTTACTGTGCGCAAACGGCGGTTTGTTACGCTACCATGACCCGCGCCGCTTCGGCGCTTGGCTATGGCTTGAGCCACCTGTGGCGGAACACGCTTTGCTGGCGCATCTGGGGCCTGAGCCATTGACGCCGGAGTTTTCCGGTGACTATTTGTATCAGCACGCCCAACATCGGCGAATCGCGGTCAAAACCTTGATCATGGACGCCCGTTGCGTGGTGGGCGTTGGCAATATTTACGCCAATGAGGCGTTATTTTTGGCCGGCATACGCCCAGACCGGGCGGCAAACCGCATTTCCAGGCAGCGCTATCAAACCTTGGCGGCAGCGATTAAAACCGTGCTGGACAACGCCATTCGTCAGGGCGGCACCACATTGCGCGATTTTGTCAACAGCCAGGGCAAGCCCGGTTATTTTCAACAGCAACTGGCCGTTTATGGCCGCAAAAACCAGCCTTGCCGGCAGTGTGGCCAGCCTCTGATGGAACAACGCCTGGCCAATCGCAGCAGCGTCTTTTGCCCACTGTGTCAACGTTGAATTCCCTGCCGAAAAAATGTTCTCGCCGGAGCTGAGTTGACGGCCTAGGTGGATGCACCCAGGCCTATCCAGCATGTTGGATGGTTTATCAGGGCTGCGTAGGTAACAGCTTTTCCAGTGCTTGCAGATACAACTCAGGTTCGATGGCGCGCACCCTTTGGCCTAAACTGGTCACGGTGTCGTCTGGCAATACTGGCACGGTTTGTTGCAGCACAATCGGCCCCTGATCGTAATGTTCAGTGACCCAATGCACGGTGGCGCCGGATTCGCTGTCACCGGCATCGAGCACGGCCTGATGCACGAAATCGCCGTACAAACCTGCGCCGCCGTGTTTGGGCAGCAGCGAGGGGTGGATATTGAGCATTCGGCTTGAAAACTTTGCCAGCGTTTGTTGGCCAATTTTTTTCATATAGCCGGACAGAATCACCCAGTCGCTGCCAGCTTCGGCCAAGGCCTCGGCGATGGACTTATCTTCGCTGTCGGGGTGGGTTTTGCCGCTGATATGGCGCACCGGCACCTTGTGCTCAAGGCACCAGGCGTGAATCGGGGCGGCGCGGTTGTTGGTGATCAAAACGCCGATGCTGGCGGAAGGCCCCAGACGACCGGCGCGAATCGCCTGGATAATCGCCCGGGCGCTGGAGCCGCCATGGGATGCCAGAAAGGAAAACCGCATCAGCGTTTCGGCGGCAACAAGTCGGTAATGCTGCCGGTAATCATTTCATTGGCAAAAGCGAAGGTTTCCGACAGCGTGGGATGCGGATGAATGGTCAAGGCAACATCTTCGGCTTCGGCACCCATTTCCAGCGCCAGCACCGCTTCAGCGATCAGGTCACCGGCATGAGGGCCGACAATGCCGGCACCGATGATCCGGCCGGTGGTTTTATCGGTCAAAACCTTGGTCAGGCCTTCGTTACGGCCCATGCTCAAGGAACGGCCGCTGGCCGCCCACGGGAACACGCCTTTGTCATATGCGATATCCTGGGCCTTGGCTTCGGTTTCGGTCACGCCCATCCAGGCCACTTCCGGGTCGGTGTAAGCGACTGAAGGAATGGTCAAGGCATCGTTGGCGGCTTTGTGTCCGGCAATGACTTCGGCGGCGACTTTGCCTTCATAAACGGCTTTGTGCGCCAGCATCGGGTTGCCGACGACATCGCCGATGGCGAAAATATGTCCGACGTTGGTGCGTTGCTGCGCGTCAACGGCAATAAAGCCATGGCTCTCGACAGTCACGCCAGCCTGGCTGGCATCGATTAAACCGCCGTTGGGCTTGCGCCCTACCGCCACCAGCACGGCATCGAATTCGGCACTGTCCGGTGCGCCTTCGCCTTCCAGGCTGACTTTGATGGCCTCATTTTCAGCGCTCATCGCCGCGACTTTGGTGTTCAGCCAGATGTTCTGATACTGTTTTTTGATGCGCAGATAAAGTGGCCTGACCAGATCGGCATCACAGCCGGGAATGATCTGGTTTTGCAGCTCGACCACGCTGATTTCAGAGCCTAAGGCATGATAAACCGTGGCCATTTCCAGGCCGATAATGCCGCCGCCAACAATCAACAGCCGTTTTGGAATCTCTTTAAGCGCCAGGGCATCGGTGGAGTCCCAGACCCTTGGGTCATCATGCGGAAAACCGGGAATTTTAACCGGTTGCGAACCTACGGCGATGATCGCATGTTCAAATGTGACTGTCTGACTTTTACCTTCATGCTCAACGGTCAGTTGCTGCGGACCGGTGAATTTGCCCTCGCCCTGGATACGGGTGATTTTGCGCTGCTTCACCAGGCCATCCAGCCCTTTATTCAGGGTTTGGGTGACGCTGTTTTTCCAGGCGGCGATTTTTTCCAGCTCAAACACAGGCTCGCCAAAGGTTACGCCATGAGCGCCGAACGCCTTGGCTTCCTGAATAATCTGCGCCATGTGCAACAAGGCTTTCGACGGAATGCAGCCCACGTTCAGACAGACGCCGCCCAATACCGGATCGCGCTCGATCAGCAGCACTTTTTTGCCCAGATCGGCGGCCCGGAATGCGGCGGTATATCCGCCCGGCCCACCACCTAATACCACGACTTCGGTTGTCAAATCAGTCATCGTCAGTTCCTTAAACGGTTACAACAACAAGCGGCGCACATCGGCCAGACGCTCGGCCAGCGCTACCATGAACCGGGCCGCTTCGGCGCCATCGATCACCCGGTGATCGTAGGTCAGATCCAAAGGCAGCATTAACCTTGGGATGAATGTCTCACCGTCCCAAACCGGTTGCATCTGGTGGCGGGTCAGACCCAAAATGGCAACTTCCGGGGCATTGACGATAGGCGTGAACGCGGTACCGCCGATACCGCCCAGACTGGATATGGTCATCGAACCGCCTTGCATGTCGATCGGCTTAAGCTTGCCGGCACGGGCTTTTTCACTGAGTTCGGTCAATTCGGCGGAAATTTCGGCCAGGCCCTTGCGCTCGACATCGCGCAGTACCGGTACCACCAGACCATTGGGCGTATCAACGGCAATACCGATGTGAAAATATTTTTTCACAATCAGACTGGCGCCATCCGGCGACAGCGAGGCGTTGAAGTTAGGAAATTGTGCCAACGTCGCTGCCAGCGCCTTGATAATGAACACCAGGCCGGTCAGTTTGCCGTGTTTGCCTTCGGCGTTCAGTTGCTTGCGGAACGCTTCCAGTTCGGTGATATCGGCCTGCTCATGATGGGTGACCATGGGCAGATTCAACCAGACCCGGGTCATATTCTGCCCGGTCAGACGTTTGATTTTTTTCAGCGGCAAGGTTTCGGTGTCACCGAACTGACTGAAATCCACCGCCGGAATCGGCTCGATAGCACCACCGATCGCGCCGCCCGAGGCGTTCAGTTGTTGTTTGACGAATTGTTTGACATCATCTTTCAGAATCCGACCCTTGCGACCTGAACCTTGATTGATACGGCTTAAGTCCACACCCAGCTCACGGGCGAACAAGCGTACCGCTGGCGTCGCATGAACTGAACTCCCGGCGGAGGCTTCAGGCGCTGATGCAATATATTGCGGCGCAGGTTGCTCGGTTTCCAGCTCGGGTTTTGCTTCTAGCTCAGGTTCAGGCTCAGGCGTGGCTGGAGGCTGGGAAGGTTCACTGGCCTTCTCAACCGATTCCGGCTGCGGCGACGGACTGGCCGCCGCCTCGGCGACTTCCACCAACGCAATAATGTCGTCTTGCGAGACTTTATCACCGGGTTTGATTTTCACTTCCTTGATGATGCCGGCCTCGGTGCTGGGCAGGTCCATGGTCGCTTTGTCGCTTTCCAAAATCGCCAGGGTTTGTTCCAGCTCGATGCTGTCGCCGGCCTTGACCGTGACTTCGACCACATCGACTTCACTGGAACCGCCAAGGTCCGGCACTTTAATTTCGATAATTTCACTCATGGTTATCCTCGTCAAACCGTCCAGGAGGCAGGGCTTTCACTATTGAGCGCGTATTTTTTGATCGCTGCCTGTACCACATCCGGTTTGATTTCCTGTTGCTCGGCCAACGCCTGCAAAGCGGCGATGACAATATGAAACCGATCCACTTCAAAGAAGCCGCGCAAAGCTTCCCGGGTATCGGAGCGGCCAAAACCATCGGTACCCAGCACCGTGTACGGACGTTCAACCAACGGGCGAATCTGTTCGGCGAAGGCACGAACGTAATCGGTAGCGGCAATCACCGGCCCGGCGACGTTCGCCAGACATTGCTCAACATGCGATTGTCTGGGAGGTTCGGTGGGATTGAGCCGGTTCCAGCGCTCGCACGCCCAGCCATCACGGGCCAGCTGAGTGAAACTTGGACAACTCCACAAACCGGCATCCACCTCCCAATCGGTTTTCAACAGTTCGGCGGCGGCGATGGCTTCCCGGAAAATAGTGCCCGAACCCAGCAGCTGCACGGTTTTACGGCTGTTGTTTTTCGCCGGCTTGAAGGCATACATACCTTTGAGAATAGCCTGCTCGACACCTTCAGGCATGGCAGGGTGTTCGTAATTCTCGTTCATGACGGTGATGTAATAGAAAATATCTTCCTGATTCTGATACATGCGCACCAGACCGTCATGGAGAATCAGCGCCAGCTCATAAGCGAAGGTCGGGTCGTAAGACAGGCAATTCGGCACTGCCGACATCAACAGATGACTATGTCCATCTTCATGCTGCAGGCCTTCGCCGTTGAGCGTGGTGCGACCGGCGGTGCCGCCTAGCAAGAAACCGCGCGTTCTTTGATCGGCCGCCGCCCAGATCAGATCGCCGACTCGCTGCGCGCCGAACATGGAATAGAAAATATAAAACGGAATCATCGGCGTGTTGTGCGTGGAATAGGCCGTACCGGCGGCGATCCAGTCGCACAACCCACCGGCTTCGTTAATGCCCTCCTGAATCACCTGACCGTGTTTGTCTTCCTTGTAGAACATCAGCTGATCGGCGTCCTGCGGCGTGTACAACTGGCCGACCTGCGACCAGATGCCCAGTTGCCGGAACATGCCTTCCATGCCGAAAGTCCGCGATTCATCGGGCACGATGGGCACGATCCGCTGACCGATGGTCTTGTTCTTGACCAGGATGTTCAACATGCGCACGAATGCCATAGTGGTGGAAATTTCCCGCCCCTCGCCGGAGGCCTCCAGCAATCCTGAAAAATCACTCAATGGCGGAATATCCAGGGCCATGGATTTGGTGCGGCGCTTGGGCAGATCACCGCCTAAAGCTTCACGTCGGCGGCGAATATAGGCCATTTCCTTGGAATCGTCCGGAAGTTTCAGATACGGCAAGGTTTCCAGTTCTTGATCGGTAACCGGTAATTCGTAATGGTCACGGAACACTTTCAGCGAACTGGCGCTCATTTTCTTTTGCTGATGAGTGATGTTTTGGGCCTGGCCCGATTCACCCATGGTGTAGCCTTTGATGGTTTTTGCCAAAATCACCGTCGGCTGCCCGGTATGATTGACCGCGGCATGGTAAGCGGCATAAATCTTGGCCGGATCATGACCGCCCCGATTCAAACGCCAGATGTCTTCGTCAGATAAGTCGGCGACCAGCGCTTTCAACTCCGGTGTGTTGAAGAAGAACTCGCGCACAAAGGCACCGTCTTTGGCTTTGAAGGTCTGATAGTCACCATCCACACATTCCATCATGCGTTTGAGTAGCAGCCCCTCCTTATCGCGGGCCAGAATCGGATCCCAGTGCCTGCCCCAGACCAGTTTAATGACATTCCAGCCGGCGCCGCGGAAAGTCGATTCCAGTTCCTGAATGATTTTGCCATTGCCGCGCACCGGCCCATCCAGGCGCTGTAAATTGCAGTTGACTACAAAAATCAGGTTATCCAGCCGCTCGCGCCCGGCCATGCCGATTTCGCCCAGGGATTCCGGTTCGTCGGTTTCGCCATCGCCCAGGAAACACCAGACCTTGCGGCCATTGGTCATGGCCAATCCCCGATCTTGCAGATAACGCATGAACCGGGCCTGGTAAATCGCCATCAGCGGCCCAAGTCCCATGGACACGGTCGGGAACTGCCAGAAGTCCGGCATCAGCCAGGGATGCGGATAGGAGGACAAGCCGTTACCGCCGACTTCCTGACGGAAATGATCCAACTGATCTTCGGTCAAACGCCCTAACAGATAGGCTCTGGCATATTCGCCCGGCGCGGAATGACCCTGAAAAAATATCAGATCGCCATCGTGTTTGTCGCCCGGCGCATGCCAAAAGTGGTTATGGCCGATATCGTATAAAGTTGCCGCCGAAGCAAAGCTGGCGATATGGCCGCCGACATTGGTGTGCTTGTTGGCGCGCAACACCATCATCATCGCATTCCAGCGAATATAGGAACGAATACGCCGTTCCAGGGTGGTGTCGCCCGGATATTTCGGCTGCTGCGCCAGCGATAAGGTATTGGCATAAGGCGTATTGGCGCTGAACGGAATATCCGATCCAGCCTGACGGGCAACATTGACCAGATGCTCGATCAGGAACTGCGCCCGGTCGCTGCCTTCACGCTCCAAAACCGCCTGCAACGCTTCAATCCATTCGGTGGTTTCCGAAGGATCAATATCCTCCATTTCACTCGCCATCAGGTTGGCAAACTTCTTCATCGATTACTCCTGATGCCCGGCGGCCTGTCCGGGCGGTGTTGAAAAATAAAAAACCATCATGAACACATCATGATGGATTGAAAAATTGTTTTGATTAAAGACGGCACGAATGTTATCAGGCCCGGTCAGACATAGCCGGCACCACACGCTGACCCGAGCCGCAATAAAGCTGCCGAGGGCGGCCGATTTTCTGTTCCGCATCAGAAATCATTTCGTCCCAATGCGCAATCCAGCCTACTGCCCTGGCCATGGCGAACATAGCGGTAAACATTTCCGTCGGGATACCTAAAGCCCGCATCACAATACCTGAGTAAAAATCGACATTGGGATACAGTTTCTTGGCTACGAAATACTCATCTTCCAGAGCAAATTTCTCCAATGCCAAGGCCAATTTGAATAATGGATCATCACGCAAACCCAGTTCATCGAGAACTTCATAACAGGTTTCCCGAATCAGTGTGGCGCGTGGATCGTAGTTTTTGTAGACCCGGTGACCGAAGCCCATCAGCCGGAACGGGTCATTTTTGTCTTTTGCCCGCTCGATATAGTCGCCGATCCGACTGCTATCGCCGATTTCGGTCAACATGCGCAATACCGCTTCATTGGCGCCGCCATGCGCCGCTCCCCACAAACAGGCGATACCGGAAGTAATACAGGCGTAAGGATTGGCGCCGCTGGAACCGGCCAGACGCACGGTGGAGGTAGAGGCATTTTGCTCATGATCGGCATGCAGGATCATGATTCGCTCCATGGCGCGAACCAGCACCGGATTCGGGGTGTAATCCTCACATGGCGTGGCATGCATCATGTACATGAAGTTTTCCACATAACCCAAACGGTTCTGTGGATACATGAACGGCATACCGGTACTGTATTTGTGACTCATGGCGACAATGGTCGGCATTTTCGCGATCAGCCGAATCGCCGACAGATTTCTATCGATGGGGCACCGGATATCCAATTCATCATGATAGAACGCCGACAACGCACCGACCACCGCGACAATAATTGCCATCGGATGCGCATCGCGCCGGAAACCGTTGAAGAATTTGGTCAACTGCTCATGCACCATGGTGTGATAGGTGATGTCGGTCGAAAATTGCCGGTATTGCTCGGCATTAGGTAACTCGCCTTTCAGCAGCAGATAACTGACTTCGAGAAAATTACAATTCTCGGCCAGCTGTTCGATGGGGTAGCCCCGGTATAACAGCACCCCGGCGTCGCCATCGATATAGGTGATTTTCGAGGAACAACTGGCGGTGGAGGTAAATCCAGGGTCGTAACTGAACATGCCGGTTTCGGCGTACAGCTTACGCACATCAATCACATTGGGGCCAAGACTTCCGGAAAGTACCGGCAATTGGATTAACTGTGGTTCCTGGTCTGAACTTAAGGTAACGGATTTAGGATCAGTCATGTCAATGTACCTGTTGGGTTGGAAAACAATGCGTCAACAGCCATTGCCTGCTGGTCTTTTAACCGGCTGCGCCAGCGACTGCCTGATGGGCTAACTCGGTAATTTTGGCCCAATCGTGCGCTTTGACCACAACTTCCGGCGCCAGCCAGGAGCCGCCTACGCAGGCGACATTAGGCAGCGCCAGATAGTCGCGGTAATTATCGGGAGAAATCCCCCCTGTAGGGCAAAACACGGCTTGCGGCAGAGGGCCATAAAAACTTTTCAGCAGCGGAATCCCACCCGCCGCCGCTGCCGGAAAAAATTTGAAATGGGTCAAACCCTGTTCCAAACCCAGCATCAATTCCGAAACCGAGGCAATACCGGGAATCAGCGGTATCGGGCCTGATTGAGCAGCAGCCAGCAGATTCGCTGTCAGACCCGGACTGATGACGAATTGGCCACCGGCAGCAATGGATTGCTTAAATTGATCGGCATTGATCACCGTACCCGCGCCGACTATCGCGTCCGGTACGTTCCGGGATATTTCCCAGATGGCATCCAATGCCTGTGGTGTCCGCAAGGTAATTTCCAGAACCTTGATACCACCGGCCACCAGCGCCTTGGCCAGAGGTACCGCAGATTCCAGTTCCTTGATAACCATGACCGGTATCACCGGCCCTGAGGTCAATATCTCGGCTGCATTAACCGTCATTATGTTCCTTAATGAGTTCAATCGTTGATAAACAAGTTACTGGCGCCGGTTTCGGCCGAGGTCGCATTAAGCCTGAAGCTGGCGAACAGATCCCGTCCCGAGCCATGGTGATGGTCCCTGGCGTGGTTGACCGAGGGCTT
>JAVVEW010000061.1:0-15208 GCA_032251045.1 Methylococcales bacterium | reverse complement strand
CTACCTCCTGTAAAAAAGCCTCCAGATAATGCCCTAGCCGTCCGACTTCATCGTAGCGCAAAATCCTAGGGTCCAGCGTGCCTTTCGGCACCTTTTTGCCCTGAATACGTTCCGGAATCAAGCGCCAGGCGCGGCTAAAATCGCGAACATCCTCATCACCTTGATAAAGCGAACGCTCATGCAGCGAAGGCAACATCACCATCGGGTCGCGCACGGCGATAATAAATTTGGCCTTAGGCCAAACCTTTAATAACTGCCTGGCCGCCCGGGGTTGATAAAGCATCGATACCGACCCCTCTCCCCAGCAGCGTTCTTGCCCCGAATACTGGCCAAAATAGCGTGGCACATATTCATTTTTGACCAACTCGCGCAAATCGCAGTCGGACAAATCCTGATTCAGGGTAAAAAAATGCGGTTCCTTGACACTGGCAAAGCCTATATCGGGATGGTCGGCCAGATAACTGGCTAAAGCCGATGTACCACAACGCGGCGCACCGGCCACACAAACAAAATCTTCTGGGTAAGACATGACGGATTAACAATAGCTTAGGGAAATACTGTTTTGTTGCACCGAACGCTCGGCAAGTGTCGTGACTGTCGGCATCAAAAGTATGAAGTGTGTTTTCTCAACCTGCGTTTTCAGTCACCTTGGCCTTGATATCGTGCTCTTTCAAACGTTGCATCACCACACCTACTTGCCGTGCTTGCTGAAAGGGGCCAATCTTCACCCGATGCCAAAACACCTCCCCGACTTTAGCCTTTTCGATATGCGACTCCACCCCTAGCAGCGCCAATTCCGCCTTCAGCCGTTC
Source organism: Methylococcales bacterium (assembly GCA_032251045.1). GTDB lineage: Bacteria > Pseudomonadota > Gammaproteobacteria > Methylococcales > Methylomonadaceae > JAVVEW01. The sequence continues at coordinate 14,396 of JAVVEW010000061.1, read as the reverse complement.
AGCCCGGGCCGGTTCACGGAACGAACCCGCCTGGATGGTATAAGAACCCACCGTGCGTGCCGGTTCGGGTAGTTGGTGTTTTTCTTCGCGAATACGCGCTTTCATTTCCTGCTCGGGCACCACCACTTCCTGGCCTGGCAAAATAGTGAAAAATTCAAACTCGGGTTTAGCGGCCGGTTGCGGTTCGGCCTTAGGCTCAGGTTTGGTGACCACAGGCGCTGCAACCGGCTCAACATCAGGCGCTGCGCTTTGATAATGCACGGTCAACGCATACAACGCCACGGCAAAGGCAATAATCAAACCGGTAATCAAAGCCCAGCGCCAGGCGGCCAAAACCGGCTGCTTGGCTAGCGCAGACCTTCGACCACGACCGTGATGTTTATAATCACGAGCCATTACATCACTTCCGGCGCGTTGATTTTCAACAGCCCCAAGCCATTGGCCAGCACTTGCCGGGCGGCATCGATCAGGTTCAACCGGACATTACGCGTCTCAGACTCCTCGACCAAAAATGGCAGCGCATTATAAAGACCGTGAAAATCGGTGGCCAAGTCACGCAGATAGTTGATCAATGCATGTGGCTCATAATTGAGTGCGGCTTTCTCAAGCACTTCCGGATATTTCGAGAGCGTGGTCAGCAAGGCGGTTTCATGCGGCTCGGCCAGCAAGTTCAAGTGCTGCATACCGGCGTCGATATCCCAGGCCAGGCCTTTTTCATCCAATTGTCGGAACACGCTGCAAATGCGGGCATGAGCATATTGCACATAGTAGACCGGATTATCGTTAGACCGTGCCGTAGCCAGCTTAAGATCAAAATCCATATGCTGATCGGAACGCCGACTGACATAGAAAAACCGCGCCGCGTCACTGCCGACTTCGTTGCGCAACTGCCGTAAAGTGACAAATTCACCGGAACGGGTAGACATCTGCACCTTCTCGGTGCCCCGATACAACACCGCAAATTGCACCAGCAACACGGTCAGTTTCTTCTCATCATAGCCTAACGCGGTCAGCGCGGCCTTGATTCTGGGGACATAGCCATGGTGATCCGCCCCCCAGATGTTGATCACCTGGGTAAAGCCGCGCTCAAGTTTATTGGCATGATAAGCGATATCCGAAGCAAAATAGGTCAGCAAGCCATTTTCCCGAATCACCACCCGGTCTTTTTCATCGCCAAAGCGGGTGGAAGCAAACCAGGTCGCGCCGTCTTGTTGATAAAGATAGCCACCGGCTTCCAGTCTGGCCAGCACATCCTGAACACACCCGGTATCCAGCAAGGCCCGTTCGGAAAACCACTCCTGAAAGCTAACGCCAAATTCCACTAAATCGTCTTTGATGTCGGCCAGGATTGCTTGTAAACCCGCCTGAAACACCGTGGCAAAAGACGTCTCACCGAGCAACTGTTTGGCTCTTGCCACCAGCGCATCGATATAGAGTTCCTTATCACCGCCTAAGGCCTCATCAACCGGCAAGCCCTGCAACACCGACCTGGCCGGTTGATGCAACGCATTGCCCGCATCCTTGAGCAATGCCCGGGCAATCATGCGCACATACTCGCCGCGGTAACCGTTGGCCGGGAAGGTTATGGTTTCGCCGCACTCCTCCAGATAGCGCAACCACACACTGACCGCCAAAATATCCATTTGCCGCCCAGCATCATTGACATAGTATTCGCGATGTACGGCAAAGCCCACCGCCTCCAGCAAATCGGCCAAGACTGACCCATAAGCCGCGCCGCGCCCATGACCGACATGAAGCGGGCCGGTAGGGTTGGCTGATACGAATTCAATCTGAATTTTTCTACCCGCACCAATCTGGCTTAAACCAAATTCAAAGCCTTGCTCATGAATGTGCGCGACAATCTGGTTTTGTGCGCTTTGTTCAACGAAAAAATTGATAAACCCGGGCCCTGCGATTTCCACACGCGCCAATGCGCCATCTTCAGGTAATGCGCCGATGATGCGTTGCGCCAGATCACGCGGCGGTAATTTGGCAGTCTTCGCCCAAACCAACGCCAGGTTACTGGCAAAATCGCCATGTTGACTATCTTTGGTGCGCTCAAGATGCACCGGCGGCACGGCGTCGGCAGCGCCAACACCCTGCCGAATTAAAGATTCCACGGCTTGAACCAACAAAGATTCCAGTTTTTCTTTCATAAATGCCTAAACGCGCTTGGCGCTGGTTAAAGGAAGGGCAAACAGCAAGTGGGCTATTATCCCCGAAACCCATCCCGCTAGACAACTTTCCACCCCGGCAGCCAGTTTTCATCCAAAAAACCGGCATCTAACGAGGCAAAGGGCTGTCCGAATACTACTTCCGCTGATTTTCGGTTATGCTCAGACCACATCAAACAACCCTCTACGCATCTTTTTGGTCATGACATTGAATTCGGATAACGTTAACAGCCCCAGCCATGTCGTCGGTATCGGCGCCTCGGCCGGCGGCCTGGAAGCCATTGAAGCCTTCTTCAAAAACATGCAGGCTCACTCAGGCCTGTCGTTTGTCGTAGTGCAGCATTTATCGCCAGACTACAAAAGCCTGATGGCCGAACTACTCTCCAAACACACCCAGATGCCGGTCAAGCGCATTGAAGAAGGCATGGTGGTCGAGGCTAACCAGGTGTACCTGATTCCTCCTAAACATAATCTGACCATTTTTCATGGCAAGCTACTGCTGACCGAGCAGGTGCGCAATGAAGGCCTGAATCTGCCCGTTGATATTTTCCTCAAATCACTGGCTGAAGATTACCAGGAACGCGCCATTGCCGTTATTCTCTCGGGCACCGGCAGTGACGGCACCCGCGGCATTCGCGCCATTAAAGAGCATGGCGGCATGGTGGTCGCGCAAGATGAACATTCCGCACGCTTCAGCGGCATGCCCAAAAATGTCATCGCCACCGGCCTTGCCGATTTCATTCTGCCGCCCACGCACATGCCGGCCGAGCTTCTGTCTTTTATCGAACACCCCTATTCTGCTCCCCATGAACCCGCCGCATTAACCGACACTGGCACCACCGCGCTCACGCGTATTTTTGCCATGCTGCGCGAACACGCCAAGCTGGACTTCACCTACTACAAACCAAATACCGTCACCCGGCGCATCGAACGCCGCATCACCGTCAATCAATTACCCGACCTTGATGCCTATATTCGCTTTCTGGAGCAAAACCCACAAGAATTAACCGTGCTTTATCAGGAGCTGCTGATTGGCGTGACCTGTTTTTTTCGCGATCACTTTGTGTTTGAGCAAATGCAGCAACACGGATTGCCCAACATCATCAACCAGCTGCACCCGAACGAGGAAGTCCGCGTCTGGGTTGCCGGTTGTTCAACCGGCGAAGAAGCCTACTCACTGGCCATGTTGCTGGCCGAATATCGTGAACAAAGTGGTCGCCACTACCGGGTAAAACTGTTCGCCACCGACATTGACCAGAAAGCCGTTGAAAAAGCCAGCGCCGGCCTTTACCCCGAAAGCATCGCCGCCGATGTCCCGCCTGAGCTGCTGCATAAATACTTTCATCATAAGGGTGAGAATTTTCAAATCGTGCCACAGATTCGCGAAATGGTGGTCTTTGCCAGGCACAACCTGATCAAAGACCCGCCCTTCACCCACATTCATCTGATCAGCTGCCGTAACGTACTGATTTATCTGCAACCGGTGTTGCAGAAAAAAATCCTGGAGTTATTTTCTTTCTCCTTGGTTCGCAACAGTTTTTTGCTGCTAGGCACCAGCGAATCCATTGGCGAGCTCACCGACCAATTTGAATCGGTCAGCAACAAAGCCAAATTGTTTCGCACCAAGGGCAACTTCCGACGCCACAGCCATGAAGAAAGCAGAGACGCCCTCGCCAGCCCTGATTTTGGCGTTTCCCGCACGCTTTCAGGCAGCCGGCCATTCAATTCACAGCAACATGGCGAACGTATGCTGGAACGTTTTCTACAAAGCGTTTGCGGCGATCTGGTACCGTTTACCCTGCTGGTCAACGAGCAACTGGAAGTCACCCATGTCTTTGGCGACAGTCGTGAATATCTGCGCTTCCCTACCGGAAAAGTCAGCAATGACGTGACCAAAATTGTACACAAAGCCTTGTCAATCGCCATTGCCACCGGTGTTAACAAAGTCTTGAAAGGTCAGCCTCAAATCACCCTGAGCAATATTCAGATGAAAACGGATGAAAACCTGCGTCGGGTCACCATCACCATCAAACGCCTGCCGGGCAAACGCGACCAAAGCGCCTTGCTGGCGATTATGCTGTATGACGCCGCCAGTAGTACTGACCATGATTCGAGCAAGGACTACGACATCGCCCAGGATGCCCAGCAACGCATCAGCGACCTGGAACAAGAGCTGCAATTCACCCGCGAAAACCTGCAAGCCACCGTGGAAGAGCTGGAAACCTCCAATGAGGAACTGCAAGCCACTAATGAAGAGCTACTGGCCAGCAATGAAGAACTGCAAAGCACTAATGAAGAGCTGCAATCGGTAAACGAAGAGCTTTACACCGTCAACACCGAATACCAGGGAAAAATCAACGAACTAACCTTATCCAACAACGACCTGGACAACCTTTTCAACAGCACGCGCATCGCCACCTTGTTCCTGGATGAAAATCTGGATGTACGGCGCTACACCCCGCCACTGGAAAAAATCTTTCATCTGCGCCCTACTGACATTGGCCGGCCCTTTTTCCACCTTTCGCACACCTTGCTCGATATCGACCTGGACACTCACCTCCAGCATGTCGGCGAATGGCACAAGACTCTGGAACAGGAAGTTAAAACCTCCGATGATCATTGGTATCTATTGCGCATTTTGCCTTACCAGGTGGCCGATCATATCTATGCCGGTATCATTCTGACCTTCGTCAATATCGACCGTCTTAAAATGACCGAAACTGCGCTAAAACAACGCGATCAGGACGAACGCAAACGCCTGACCCAACTGGTTCTAGATGCCGAAGACGCCATTACCCTACAAAACAGCACAGGCCAGATTATGCTATTCAATCGTGGCGCGGAAAAACTCTATGGCTATCCCCGGCGCGAACTGATCGGCGAGGCGTTTACCAAGTTACTGCCTGACCAAAGCCCGCCATTGGCCCCGGAACTACTGGCAACTTTTCAGCAAAAGCAGCATATCCCCTCTTTCGAAGGACAACGTCGTCATCGCAATGGCACCTTGTTCAATGTCTCGATCAGCGCCACCGTACTCTTTGCCGACCAACCCGGAGAAGAGCTATTAGCCCTGATTGAACGCGACCTGACCCGGCATACTCAGCAATTCAAGCGCGATTGTGTCAACTGCCTGCAACATCTGGCCACCCTGGTACTGGACACCGAAGACGTGCTGGTTTTGCTTGACCCCGATGGCCACATCAGCGCCTGGAACAAAGGCGCCGAACAAAACTACGGCTGGCTGAAAAACGAAGCCATCGGTCGCAAATTGCTGGACTGGACCCCTGAGACAGAACGTACCGCGCTGGCCGATTTACTGGAGCAATTACGCAGCGCCCCGGCGCGTTCGGCAACCCTGACCACTCGGCGTTACCGTAAAAATCAGCCGCCGGTCAGTGTTATCGCCACCATTCAGGTGCTCGGTGACGCCAAAGGCGAACCCCTGATGCTGGCATTCAGCGAACGTCTCGCCTAAAACCAATTTCTGCTATATTGAAATGGTTTTTATCCTGTGGCGTAATCGTGGCCATGGATGATGCACACGCAGCTCACCTTCAGAATCCAACCAGAAACTCACGCATGAGCAACAAAACACCGAATGACAGCTCAAGTCTGCGCCAACGTGCCGAAGCCTGGTTGCGCGATAAAGCAAACCAGGATCAAGCCATCAGCACCGAAGATTGTGCATACATTGCTGCATGAACTGAATGTGCACCAGATTGAACTGGAAATGCAAAACGCCCAGCTCCAGCAAAACCAGCAAGCACTGGCAGAATCGCGCAACGCGTTTCAAGAGCTGTTCGAGCAAGCGCCCCTCGGTTACCTGCGCCTGGACGGGCAAGGCCGCATCCTGCAACTGAACCGCTGGTCATTGGCGCTGCTCAAGCGCACGATACCGGAAGTACTGAACCAGTTATTTTCGCTGTTTGTTTATCAGCCGGACTTGACCATCTGGCATGGCCGATATGCTGCGTTTTTCAAAAAACCAGAAGGCAAAACGCTGGAGCTGCGGTTGCTGGATAGTGAAAAGCGCACCGTGGAGGTTGCCCTGACCGGACGCTTACTGCATAGCGCAGATGCCCGGCAACACCCCAGCCTGCTGGTCGCAATGATGGATATGACCGAACAAAAGCGCATGGCCCAGGAGCTACAACTGGCCGCAACCGTTTTTGAATACAGTCAGCAAGGCATCATGATTACCGATGCCGAACGCACCATACTGAAAGTCAATCCCGCATTCACTGCGGTCACCGGCTATAAAAGCGCCGATGTCATCGGCCAAAACCCCACCATTTTGTCCTCAGGACGACAAAATACCTTCTTTTATCAATCACTGTGGAACGATGTCGATAAGCGCGGCCATTGGCAAGGTGAAATCTGGAACCGGCGCAAAGACGGCGACATATATGCCGAATGGCTGAATATTTCCCGCGTTGATGACCAATATGGCCGCACCCAGTTCTACATCGGTATTTTTTCCGACATTACCGAACACAAACAACATCAAAAACAAATCGAACATCTGGCCTACTATGACCAGCTGACCGGGCTGCCCAACCGCACCCTGTTTCAGGATCGCCTTAAACTCAGCATCACCCAGGCCATGCGTAACCAACAGTGGCTTGTAGTATTTTTCATTGACCTGGATCGCTTCAAGATACTGAACGACACTCTGGGCCATTTTTGTGGCGACTTGTTACTGGAAGCCGTCGCCAAAATTCTGACCCAGTGTACCCGCACCAGCGACACAGTGGCGCGTTTTGGCGGTGACGAATTCGCCATTCTGCTGACCGGTTTTACTGACCAGCACAACGCCTTACAAGGCAGCCAAACGATCGCCCTCAAAATCATCGATGCCTTGCAGGCGCCTTTTGATCTGGCCGGCAATCCTTTTTCGACATCAGCCAGCCTGGGCTACGCACTGTATCCCGAGGATGGTGATTCGGTCGAAGCCTTGATCAAAAACGCCGATGCAGCCATGTACCAGGCCAAAGCCATGGGACGCAATACCTGCCAGCATTTTGCCCCCGAACACCGTCAGGCCTCGATGCAACGCAACTTGCTGGAAAGTCAGTTACGTGACGCCATCAACCAACAACAACTGCGCGTTTACTACCAGCCCATGGTCGATCTGAAAGCCGACGCAGAAATTGTTGGCTTTGAAGCCTTGATTCGCTGGCAGCATCCGGAGCAAGGCCTGATTCCCCCCGATTTATTTATTCCGATTGCCGAGGAAAGCGGGCTGATCTTAAGCATCGGTGAATGGGTGTTACAGCAAGCGCTGCTGCAATTTCTTAACTGGCGACAACAGGGCCGAACCCATCTGAAAAAAATCTGCGTTAACTTATCGGCGCGGCAATTCCAGAAGCCTGGCCTGGCCGCGTTTATTGACACCACCTTGTCCGCACTTAAACTGCCTGGCTCGTGCCTGGAAGTTGAAATCACCGAAACCATGATGATGGCAAACATGAATCAGGTCATCGACGTATTGCTGGAGCTTAAAGCACTGGGCGTTAAAGTCGCCCTGGATGATTTTGGTACCGGCTATTCGTCGCTAACCTATCTGAAGAGATTCCCTATCGATACCATCAAAGTTGACCGCAGCTTTGTCCGCGACATTCTGGTCGATGACGACGACAAAATCATTGTCGATTCGGTGATTGCCATTGCCCAACAAATGCACCTGGAAATTGTGGCCGAGGGTATTGAAGACGCAGCCCAGGCGCAGTATCTGCGCGCAGCCGGCTGTCAACTGGGCCAAGGCTATTTCTACAACAAACCCATGCCTGCCAAGTATTTCTTCCAGGACTGAAGCCTCGACTTCAGGCACATTCTGTCTTGACCATGGGGTTCACTATAGCGTTTACAACGCTAATCATCTCGATGCCTTGCTATTTTCCCAAGCGCTGAGCCCGTATGAAGCAGTGCATCATACGGGCATGACGTAACCTGGAACTTCCCGGATTGCGCCACGCAAAAACGGTCGGTAGCCAATGATCCGCGAAAAAGCCATGTCAGCTCGATACACACGGGACCGAGAAAAAGACAAGCAAAAGCAAATGAAAATGATTTGCATTAAGAGTGGTAATTGATTAAGCTTGCGGCTGGTTTTTAACACGCTTGCAAGAACATCCCTATGAACCCTAACGCATTATGGCGTCCGTTGGGCGCATTGTCCTGCACATTCACCTTAGCCAGTCCGGTGTACGCCGAAACCGAAGCCATGCCTAAGCCGGAGTCGGTTGAAGCGATGTGGCAAATCATTCAGGCGCAACAGGAACAAATCAATGAACTGAAAAACAAGCTGGATGCGATCAGTACCACCGCTCAGGCACCTGCAGAGGTGGGTACGCTGGAGCGCAAAACCGATGTATTGAGTGAGGAAGTGGAAAAACTCAGAACGCAGCTGGTGATACCCGAGGCGCCGGAATATAAAAGTCAGTATGGCTTGGGGCCTGCGGCGTCCAAGGTTTATCAAGTTGGGCAAGGCTTATCCATCGGCGGCTATGGCGAGGCCAATTATCAAACCTTTGTCGGCGACGAACCCGCTGGCGACCGTTCCGACAATACCGACTTCGAACGCCTGGTGTTGTATGTAGGCTATAAATTCACCGACAACATTTTGTTCAACAGCGAAATCGAATTTGAACACGCTTTCGTTCGTTCCGGCGATGATGATGAAGGCAGTATCTCGGTAGAATTCGCGGCGCTGGATTTTTTCATCGACCCGATGGCCAATGCCCGGGCCGGTATGCTGTTGATGCCCATGGGTTTCATCAACCCGATTCACGAACCGCCGTTCTTCTTCGGTAACAACCGACCGGAAGTGGAGCGGCAGATTATTCCCAGCACCTGGCGGGAAATTGGTGTGGGTTTATTTGGTGAGTTACTGCCCGGATTAACTTATACCACTTATGCCGTCAATGGCCTGGATGCGGCCGATTTCAGTGGTGCAGGTATTCGCAGTGGCCGGCAAAACGGCGGTAAGGCCAAGGCGGAAAATATCGCTTTCGTTGGTCGGCTGGACTATGCCCCCGACAGTTTGCCCGGACTAAGCTTTGGGGGTTCGGCCTATCTGGGTAACTCCGGCCAGGAGCAGCTGTTCGCCGGCGAAAAAGCCGATGTCTTCACCCAGCTTTACGAAGCGCATATCCAGTGGAAATATCGCGGCCTGGAATTTCGGGCGCTGGGCTCTTACGGCCACATCGACGATGCCGGCGTACTCAGTCGGGCCAGGGGTGAGACGGTGGGTAAGGACAACTACGGTTGGTATACCGAAGTCGGCTACGATGTGCTGCCACTGCTGCTCCCGGAAAGTACTCAATATCTGGCGCCGTTTTTCCGCTATGAACAATTCGACACCATTGCCTCGACGCCAAATGGCTTTGCTGACGACCTTACTCGTGACCGGCGCATCTGGCAGATTGGTGTGAATTACAAACCGATCCCCAATGTGGTTTTGAAAGCCGATTACCGCAATTTCGATTCCGACGGCGGTGATTTGCCGGATGATTTCAACCTCGGTCTGGGCTTTATTTTCTGACGATTATCAACCGCTCCAAGAACCTCATGGTGGTGTTTGGCCCGGCTGCTGTCCGGGCCTTTTTTTGTCCGTCATGGAGGCTTTGACGATACGCTATAATAGCCAGCCAAATGAATGTAGAGTTTAATCCCATGCGATTTCGGTTTCTTTTGATTGTCTTGCTGGCCATCGGTCAGCCAACCCTGGCGAAAGTCTATTACAGCAAGCAGGAAGCCATGGTGCTGGCCTTTGGCGATCAGGCCGAAGTGAGCATGGTGTCTCTGTTTCCAAGTGCCGAGCAAAGCCAACGCATCGAGCAGCTGGCCAAAACCAAGCTGGATTCAGGGCTTTATACGCTTTATGCCGGAAAAATCGATGGCCAAGTGAAAGGCTATGCCGCCATTGAAACGCAAACCGTGCGCACCAAACCGGAAACTTTGTTGCTGGTGTTGTCAGCCGATGGCCATCTGGAACAAGTGGTGACGCTGGCATTTCACGAGCCACCGGAATACGAACCGCCGGAACGCTGGTTTCAATTGCTGTCCGGCAAGCCGATCGAGGAACTGGATTTCGCCAAAGGCGTGCAGGCCATCAGCGGCGCCACCTTAAGTACCCGCGCGGCGTTGACCGCCGCCCGGAAAGTGTTGGCGATATATCAGGTCATGATCGAGGAGGCCAAGCCCTGATGCGTTTTTTCGTTACCGGCGAGCAGAACCGGAAACTGTTGATCAACAGTCTGATTTTGATGTTTTTAGGTTATATCGCCTTGCTCTGGCTTAGTAACGGGCTGATGTATTTTCATAAAATGGATCTCACCGCCGACTCGGTCATCGCCTATTATCTGGGTTCGGAACAGGATTTCACTCAGCCACGCAGTTACCAAAGCCTGCTGGAAGTCTCGCATTTTCATTTGTTCAGCATGGCCATGCTGGTGTTGACCCTGACCCATCTGATGATTATGACCGACATAGTGCTGTGGCTGAAAATCAGCCTCAGCGGCGCGGTTTATCTGTTTGCCGTCGGTGATGAGCTGTCCGGCTGGCTGGTGCGTTTTGTCCATCCCGGTTTTGCCTATGTCAAAATCGCCATGTTCGTCGGTCTGGAATTGAGCTTGTTGGCGCTTTTGATCATCGTTACCGCGTCGTTGATCGGTGCCCGGAGCCAGACGCGATGACCCTGGCTGACGAAGCTGAAATCCTGACTGTTTCCGACCTGAACTGGAAAAGCCGGCAGCTTCTGGAAGGCCATTTTTCAAGGATCAGAGTCAAAGGCGAAATTTCCAACCTGACCACGCCTTCGTCCGGGCATTGCTATTTCACGCTGAAAGACAACAAAGCCCAGGTGCGCTGTGCCTTGTTTCGCGGCCACCGGCAGAAACTTAAGTTCCGCCCCGAACATGGGCAAACCGTCATCGCCACTTGCAAGGTCAGTGTGTACGAGCCACGGGGCGATTATCAACTCATTGTCGAAGCCCTTATCCCGGAAGGTCAGGGTGATTTGCAGCAGGCGTTTTTGCAGCTTAAGCATAAACTGCATGCTCTGGGTTGGTTCGAGGCCGAGCATAAAAAACCGTTGCCGGCCTGGCCTGAGCAAATTGGCTTGATCACCTCGCCCACGGGCGCCGCGCTGCGTGATGTGTTGACCGTGCTCAAACGGCGCTGCCCGTTGCTGCCGGTATTGATTTACCCGGTCATCGTGCAAGGCACTGAAGCGCCCGCCAGCATCGTTCAGGCCATCGAGCACGCCAATCGGCAGCCGCAATGCGATGTCTTGATCCTGTGCCGGGGCGGTGGTTCGTTGGAAGATTTATCGGCTTTTAATGACGAACGGGTGGCCAGTGCGATGTTTCACAGCCATCTGCCGATGGTCACCGGCATCGGCCATGAAACCGATTTCACCATTGCCGATTTTGTCGCTGATCTGCGCGCGGCCACGCCGTCGGCTGCGGCCGAACATATCGCCCCCGATGCTGCCGGCTGGTTAACGCAACTGGCTGGCCGGAAGCAGCGCCTGACCCGGCTTTTCGAGCAGCAGCAAACACTGCGCCGTCAGCGTTTACAGCATCTTCATGCGCGTCTGGCCCGGCAACACCCCGGGCAACGCTTGTTGCGCCATGCCCAGCGTCTGGATGAGCTGGAACTGCGCCTGAAACGTGGTGTTCAATGGCGCTTGCAACAAAGCCAACAGCAATTAGCCCAACTCGAAGGGCGATTATCAGCAATACGGCTGTCAGCACGTTTACAGCAGCTTAAACAGCAGCAACAGAGCTTGACGCAACGTATGCACCGCGCTTACCAGGTCACAAGGCAAAACCGCTGCCAGCGTCTGGCCAGGGCCATCACCGGTCTGAATGCGTTAAGTCCGTTAAATGTGCTGGATCGAGGCTACGCCTGGGTCAAGGATGCCGAAACCGGACAATTGATTCATTCAGTCCGGCAATTAACACCCGGGCAAACCGTCACCACCCGCCTGGCCGAAGGCAAATTTGACAGCCAGATCTTGACACTGGTTTCAAATTCGCTTGATGGCGTGGAATAATAGCCGCTTAATGACCCATCAAGAGGAGGCGCCATGAATTACAAAATCAACTTTTTTACCCTGATACTGCTGCTGTTAAGCGGTGTTGCCTTTGCCCAGGATGCCGAGCTGGAACAGCGCGCACAAAGTGGTGACAAAACGGCCCAGGCCCGGCTGGGCGCGTTGCTGCTCAGTGGTCAACAGGGTTATATGACCGATGAAGCCAAAGCCGGTCAATGGCTGCTGAAAGCCGCTGAACAAGATATGCTGGAAGCGCAGATGCTGGTCGCTGCCATGTATGATCGCGGCTTGGGTCTGCCGCATGACCCGGACAAAGCCACCGCCTGGTATGAACGCGCCGCCAACGCCGGCCAGACCACCGCGCAAGCCATTCTGGGCCGAAACGAAGCCCCGGCCGGCAGCATCGGTTTCAGTTACAAAACCATGCGCCTGAACGCCGCCCGGCAAATTCCCAAACAATATGCCAAGCGCATTATTGCGTTAACCAATCCTTAAAAAAAATATGACCGTAACCACCCGTTTCGCGCCCAGTCCGACTGGCTATCTGCATATCGGCGGTGTCCGTACCGCCTTGTATTCCTGGCTCTACGCCCGTCAGCACGGCGGGCGCTTCATTTTGCGCATCGAGGATACCGACCTGGAGCGCTCGACTCCGGAATCGGTCAATGCCATTCTCGAAGGCATGGCCTGGCTGGGACTGGATTATGACCAGGGCCCGTTTTATCAAACCCAGCGCTTTGACCGCTACCGCGACGTGATCCAGCAATTGCTGGCGCAAGGTGACGCCTATTATTGCTATTGCAGCAAGGAAGAGCTGGAACAGCTTCGCTCCGAGCAGCTGGCGCGCAAGGAAAAGCCGCGTTATGACGGCAAATGCCGTGACCAGGAGACAGCCAACGATGACCGGTCTCCGGTGGTGCGCTTCAAGAACCCGAAAACCGGCGTGGTGACTTTTAACGACGCCGTCAAAGGCCCGATCACGGTCAGCAATCAAGAATTGGACGATCTGATCATCGCCCGGGGCGATGGCACGCCGACTTACAATCTGACCGTGGTGGTCGATGATTGGGACATGGGCGTCACCCATGTCATTCGCGGTGACGATCACATCAACAACACCCCAAGGCAAATCAACATTCTTTCCGCCCTGGGCGCGAAGCCTCCGGTTTATGCGCATGTGCCGATGATTCTCGGTGCTGACGGCGCACGCCTGTCCAAGCGCCACGGCGCGGTCAGTGTGCTGCAATACCGCGAGCAAGGCTTTCTGCCCGAAGCCTTGCTGAATTATTTAGTGCGTCTGGGCTGGTCGCATGGCGATCAGGAAATCTTCACCCTGGATGAGCTGGTAGAAAAATTCCGGCTGGAAACGGTCAACGCCGCGCCGTCCGCGTTCAATCCGGAAAAGCTGGTGTGGGTCAACCATCAACATATCATGACTGCCGCGCCCGAGCATGTGGCAAGACATCTGCGCCCTTATCTGGAACAACGGGGCATCGATCCCGAAGCCGGCCCGGACCTGAAAGCTGTGGTGCTGCTGTTGCGCGAACGCAGTAAAACGCTGATCGAAATGGCCGAAGGCAGCCGCTATTTTTATCAGGAATTTGAGGATTACGATGCCAAGGCGGCGCAGAAAAACTTCAAAGGCGAAGCCGCTCAGGTTCTGGCAACCCTGGCCAAGCAATTCGCCGAATTAACCGATTGGCAAGCAGACGCTTTGCACCAGGTTGTCATTGATACCTCAGAAACGCTGGAACTCAAGCTCGGCAAAGTCGCCCAGCCCCTGCGCGTGGCCTTGACCGGTACCGGTCAATCACCATCCATCGATGCCACATTGGCGCTGCTGGGGCGCGATAAAACCCTGAGCCGCATCGACCGGGCGCTGGCGTTTATTCAGCAGATGGGGAAAGCCAAAAGTTAGATTCAAGCAAAATCCCTTGTTGGAGGCTGTCGTAAAGGTCAGAATAACTGCTTAGCCCGGATGCAACGTAGCGCAATCTAAGAACGTTGCCATGTCATTCAAGACCCTTGCCAGTCCCATAACTGTGCTGAGCACGCATCGATTATACGGCTATCGCTGGTTGCCATTTAGACATCAAAACCTTAAGCATCGTCCCATGCTAGACTTAAGTCTCGTGTTACTGTCCTGCCCTAGGTCATGAAAG
>JAVVEW010000060.1:0-15559 GCA_032251045.1 Methylococcales bacterium | reverse complement strand
CGCTTGCACTCCGCCACAACCATAGTGACCGCAAATAATGATATTTTCCACCTTTAACACGTCCACCGCATACTGGATCACACTCAAACTGCTGAAATCGGTAGGAATAACCTGATTGGCAATATTACGATGAATGAATATTTCACCCGGTTCGGCATTGACCGCCAGCTCGATCGGCACGCGGCTATCGGAGCAACCGATGTATAAATGTTTAGGCTTTTGGCCCTTGGCCAGATTGACAAAGAAATCGGGGTTTTCCTTGACTTTATTCGCTGCCCATTGTTCGTTTTCTTTTAATAATTGTGCAAAAGTGCTCATAAACCGCCTCCGGTAAGTATGCTAATGTGCTAATTAAGAACATTAGCCTGATTAATATTCTTATTTATGGATGATTTCGTTCTGTTTTATTTACTAATGAGATTCTACCCAGCTAACCTTTCAACAACCTTGCAAGCATAAATGAATCTGATTCTTGTTGAAGATGACCCCACGCTGGCCGATGGTCTGGCACACACCCTCAGCCGCAGTGGTTATCAGCTATCGATTGCCGGCAGCGCACGTTACGCCGAACAGCTACTGGCCGCAGAAGATTTTGATTTGATGATTTTGGACTTAGGCCTACCCGACCGAGACGGACTGTCATTATTACGCAGCATGCGTCAACAAAAACTGGCTTTGCCGGTTTTGATTTTAACGGCGCGGGACGGCCTTAATGACCGGGTTGAAGGCATTCGTCAGGGTGCCGACGACTATCTGACCAAGCCTTTTGAATTGATCGAACTGGAAACGCGCATCCATGCCTTGATTCGCCGCTGTTATGGCGGCTTTGATCCTAAAATTACCGTTGGCCCGTTAACGCTCGATACGGAAACGCATGAAATCCGCGTCCACGGCGAACTGCTGGCACTATCCTCGCGAGAAGCCTCGCTATTGGAATTTTTGTTATTGAATGCCGACAAAATACTGGGCAAGGAGCGCATCGCGCAACGGCTGGCGGTCTCCGGCGAGGCGTTGGCCGACAATGCCATCGAAGTGCATATTCATCGGCTGCGCAAGCGCCTGGCGCCATACCCGGTCACCATTCGCACGCTCAGAGGCCTGGGCTATATGCTGGAAGTGGTCGATGAACGCACCTAAAAGCCTGAAGCGGGAAATTATCATCCGGCTGTGGATTCCGGTATTGTTGTTTACTGTATTTGAAACCTCGCTATCTTATTTAATCGGACTGCGTCATACCAATACCATTTATGACAAATGGTTATTAGATTCAGCGCTGGCGCTGACGCAAGAAGTTAAATGGCGCGAGGCCCGGATTCAGGTTGAATTGCCGCCAGCGGCTTTAGAAATTTTTCGCTGGGATCAGGTTGATAAAACCTATTTCAAAATCAGCACTCAGGCCGGGGTATTTTTGGCCGGTGATGTGTCACTGACCGACCCACGCAGCAAAAACGCTGACCATCAACACGCCTGGTTTTTCGATGATGTCTACGCCAACGAAAGCGTGCGCGTGGTTGCGCTGACCTTAAGCAAGCCTGACCTGCCCGAGCCCATCGACATTCTGGTGGCCGAAACCGTGAACAAACGCCAACAAATGATGCTGGATTTATTATTGGCGGACCTGCTCCCACAGCTCATTCTAGTAATTATTGTTGGCGTTTATCTGTACCGCAGTATTTCCTCAGGCCTTAAGCCCCTGCATCAACTGGCCCAGGAAATACGCAAACGCTCGCCCGAGGACTTAAGTCCTTTAGCAGACAGCCACGTCTACAGCGAAGTCAAAATTCTGACTCAAACCATCAACCGACTGTTAGCGCGCCTGAACGATGCCATTGCCAGTCAGCAACGCTTTGTCGCCAATGCCGCGCATCAATTGCGCACGCCGATTGCCGGGCTGAAACTGCATGCCGAACGCGCTCAGCGTGAAACCGACCTGACTGCCATGCGCCCTGCGATCAACCAGATCATGTCCAGTGCCGACCGCAGCGCACACATCATCAATCAATTGCTAACCCTGGCCAAATCCCGCTCGCTGGATCTGGCACTGAAAACCGAATGGCTGAACGCCCTGGATTGGGTTCGTGAAACCTGTCTGGATTTTGCACCTAAGGCACTACAAAAAAACGTGGAAGTCAGTTTTGACCACGACAGCGCACACTATCCCATGCGCGGCGACCCGTTCCTACTGCGTGAAATGCTCAGCAACGTGCTGGACAATGCCTTGAAATACGCCGCTACCGGCAAAAAAATCGCTGTTCGTCTCAAGCAAACCGAAACCGACATCCTGTTATCTATCGCTGATGCCGGCCCTGGCATTCCCAAAACTGAACATGGCAAAATTTTTGAACGTTTTTACCGCCTGTCCCCCGCCAACCAAACCGGCAGCGGCTTAGGGCTGGCCATTGTGAAGGAAATTATTGACAGCCATGGCGGTCAAATTGAACTTTCCGAATCCTGCTGGCAAGGATTGGAAGTTACCTTAACGTTTGTTAAAGCACAATCATGACCTTACCCACGCATCACGCCCTGCTTGAGGACTGGCATCACCGAGCCGGCACCGAGCAACATCAACAACTAAAGCAAGCGCTGGCCGCTTTGGCGGACTGCCCGGCCCCACCCTCTGGCGCTGTTACCGGCGATCAGGCCGCGGCCGTGCTGCTGAACCTGCGCATTGACTGCGACAGCCTGCTGGCCGCCTTGCTCAGCGACGCCAGACTGATAGAACTACTCCCTATTGCCAGTCTGACGACAACCTACAACCCGATCGTGGCGCGCCTGGTCAAAGATGCGCGCTGGTTAAACGCCACCACCTTGTTTCAACCCGAAGCCCATGCCTCAGCCGACCAATCCGAACGCATTCGGCGCATGTTACTGGCCACCACCCATGATGTCCGCGCTGTACTGATTCATCTGGCCTATCGCATCATCACACTCCGACAACTGACCATACTGCCACTCGCCATGCGTCAGGCCATCGCTCAGGAAACCCTGGCTGTGCACGCGCCGCTGGCGTCTCGCCTGGGTATCAGCCAATTCAAATGGGAGCTGGAAGATTTAGCATTTAGAGCCTTACAGCCAGATACTTATCGCGACATTGCCCGTGGCCTGATGGAAAATCGTGCCCGGCGGGAAGCGCGGGTAGAACGTTTTCTGGTCAAGCTGCGCACACTACTGAAAGCGCATGACATAACCGCCGAAGTCAGCGGCCGACCCAAGCATATTTACAGTATTTTCAACAAAATGCGACGTAAAAGTCTGACCCTGGCAGAACTTTACGACTTATTGGCGGTTCGTGTCACCGTACACAACGTCAGCGAATGTTATCTGGTGCTGGGACTGGTACACAACCAATGGTCAGCCATTCCCAAGGAGTTTGACGACTACATTGCCAATCCCAAGGAAAATGGCTATCAGTCTCTGCATACCGTGGTCATCAGCGATACCGGCGAGCGCCTGGAAATTCAAATCCGCACCCAGGCCATGCATGAATTCGCCGAACTAGGCGTGGCCGCGCATTGGCGCTACAAGGAAGGCGGCCGCCATCATGCCGCCAGTGAAAAAGCCATCGCCTCGCTACGACGGCTGTTGGCGCATGACGCCAGCACCGGCGAACTGGCCCAGGCATTTCAGACCGAGCTATTTTCCGACCGGGTGTATGCACTGACTCCTCAAGGACAAATCATTGATCTGATCAAAGGCGCGACCGCGCTGGACTTTGCCTATGCCATTCATACCGACATTGGTCATGCCTGTCGTGGCGCGAAAATCAACGGCCTCCTAAAACCCCTAACCACGCCTTTGCGCACCGGCGATTGTGTGGCCATTCTGACCCACAAACAAAGCAAACCCAATCGCAACTGGCTTGATACCAACCTGGGTTACCTTAAAACACCCAAGGCACTTAACAAAGTGCGCGCCTGGTTCCGAAACCATGACAAAACTCGCCACCTGATGGCAGGCAAACAACTGCTGGACAAGGCGGTCAAACGACTGAAATTAACCACCTGGTCATGGCCAACACTGCTGAGCAAACTAGATTATGCCGACCGGGAAAGCGTGTGGACCGCGTTAGGTTCAGGCCAATTAAGTATTGCCCAAGTGCTGGCAGCATTACCGCAGCGCCCGGCTGCCGATACCGTCAGAACATCCACGAAAACACCGCAAACACAGCATGCACAGGTTCGTGTTGCCGGCATTGACGGTGTTAAGATCGTTCTGGCCCAATGCTGTCAACCGGCCCCGCCCGCAGCCGTTTCCGCGTATGTCACCGCCCGCAAAGGCATTGTTATTCATCGCCAGGATTGTCCTAACCTGGAGGCCTTACCACCCGCCCAGCAACAACGGCTGTTGCCCGCCTGCTGGCAACCCTGGCAAGCTGTCCGAGAAACGAGTCGCCGGCTGAATTGCACAACGTAAAACCCACATTGAACCGGGTATAGCCATCGTGGCTTGAAAGTCGGCGCCGGGGTGTCCGTCAAAGATTGAATAACACCTAAGAGCCGTAACATTGCCAATGCTATAATGGACGCTTTTGTATCACCCATACCCTAGCCCATGTTTCTGGATGCTGAGATTCTTGGTTTTACCGCAGCGTCGCTGACCACAGCCTCATTCCTGCCACAAGCCATCCTGACGCTTAAAACTCGCGATACCGAATCCCTGTCACTCGGCATGTACAGCCTGTTCACCACCGGCGTACTGTGCTGGCTGATTTACGGGCTTTGGATTATGGATCGCGCCATCATTTTCGCCAACGCCATCACTTTCGTGCTGTCCGCAATGATTCTAGCGTTCAAACTAATTAATACTTTCAAGCGCTTACGCAAAAATTGAGCGCATAGCCCGCCCTCTTAAGGAGACTTTCATCGCCATGACTAAACAGGTAACCCTGACCCGCTTCATAATGGAACAGCAGCGCGAACAACCCGGCGCTTCAGGCACCTTCACCTTGCTGTTGAATGATATCGTCAAAGCCTGCAAACAAATTTCCTACATGGTCAATCGCGGCGACCTGATTGGCGTTTTAGGCAGCGCCGACAGCGAAAACGTCCAAGGCGAGGTGCAGAAAAAACTCGATATCCTGACCAACGATGTCATGGTTGACTCACTCACCTGGACCGGCCATGTCGCCGGCATGGCCTCGGAAGAAGTCAACAACATTATTCGCATCCCCAAGCGCTATCCGCGCGGCAAATATCTGGTGTTGTTCGACCCTCTGGACGGCTCTTCGAATATCGATGTCAATCTCACGGTCGGTACCATTTTTTCGATTCTGCGCCATGACAGCAGTGCCGAACCGACTCTGGATGATTTTCTGCAACCCGGACACAAGCAAGTCGCCGCCGGCTTTGTGCTGTACGGCCCATCAACGCTGTTAGTACTGACCACAGGGCATGGCGTCAACGGCTTTACCCTGAATCAGGACATTGGCGAATTCATTCTGACTCATCCTGACATGACCATCCCGGCGGACACTCAGGAATTTGCCATCAACATGTCACGGCAGCGCTTCTGGGAGCCCCCCATCAAAGACTACGTCGAACAATGCGTACAGGGCAAAACCGGCCAGCTCGGCAAAAACTACAACATGCGCTGGGTGGCCTCGCTGGTTGCCGAGGTATTTCGTATTCTGACCCGTGGCGGTGTGTTCATGTATCCTTACGATACGGAAAACCCGGCCCGTGCCGGCAAACTGCGCCTGCTGTATGAGGCCAATCCCATGGCCTTTATCATCGAACAAGCCGGTGGCGCCTGCAGCACCGGCCGTGAGCGCGTGCTGGATATTACCCCGCAAGAACTGCATCAACGCGTGCCCTTGATTCTGGGGTCGAAAAAAGAAGTTGACTACATTCAAGCCCTGCACGAACAGCACCAGGACTCATGAGCGAAGCCACCTCGACAACGCCACTCAACGCCGTGCCACCCGACACTCCAGAATGGTATCTCAACCGCGAGCTGACCTGGCTGGCATTCAATGAGCGGGTGCTCTATCAAGCCGAGGATCTGCGCACACCGCTACTGGAACGACTGAAGTTCATCGCTATCGTCAGCGCCAACCTAGATGAATTTTTCATGAAACGCATTGGCGCACTGAAACAGCAAGTGGGTGCAGGCATTAGCGAACTCAGCGTCGATGGCCGCAGCGCGCAACAGCAAATCACCGAATGTTGTCAGCAAGTTCGCACCCTGGAAGCCCATAAACAAGTCTTGTTAACTCAAGTCATGGCGGCTTTGGCCGAGCACGGCATCGCAATCCGGCAATTTACCGATTTACCCGAGGCACAACGTAAAAAACTCAGCCAGTTTTACAGCGACAACATTTATCCACTGATCACGCCACAAGCCATTGACCCGGCGCACCCGTTTCCCTTTGTGTCCAATTTATCGCTGAATTTACTGGTTGGCGTTAAAGCCAAAGACGGCGGCACCTTAACACTGGTCAGAATGAAAGTACCCACCAGTGAACATACACCACGTTTCGTTCCGGTTACCCCAGGCGCTTCAACCTTCGTAACCCTGGATGATCTGATCGCCAATCATCTGTCGTCCATCTTTCCAGAGCTGGAAATCGTTTTCTGTGAGCGTTTCCGGGTGACCCGTAACGCCATTACTGAAAAGGATGAAGACCAGGCGGACGACCTCCTGGAAATGATTGAATCGGAACTGCGTGAACGCAAATTCGCGCCACTGGTGCGTCTGGAAGTCTCCGCCGGTATGCACGCCATGCAATGTGGCATGTTGGCCGCTGAACTCGGCCTTGACGAAGTACAGGACGTTTTTACCGTTGACAGTCTGATGGCCATGCGTGATTTGTTTCAATTGGCAGGACTTGATCACCCAACCCTCCAGGATCTGCCCCATCACCCCTGCGACCACCCACAGCTTGCCGCCGAGCCGAATATCTTCCATGCCATCCGCAAACAGGGCACGATTTTGTTGCAACACCCTTATGAGTCTTTCGTCAACAGCGTCGAACGCTTTGTCCGCGAGGCCAGCCGCGACCCGCAGGTTCAAGCTATCAAAATGACTTTGTATCGCACGTCTGAAGGCACCAAGATTGTTGACTATCTGATGGAAGCGGCGATTAACGGCAAACAGGTTGCGGTGGTGGTCGAGCTGAAGGCCCGTTTTGATGAATCTGCCAACATCCGCTGGGCACAACGCATGGAGCGCGTCGGCATTCATGTCACCTATGGTGTGGTGGGCCTGAAAACCCATTGCAAAATAGTTTATGTGGTACGTCAGGATTACAACGGCCTGCGCCGATATGCTCATATCGGCACCGGCAACTATCACGCCGGCACAGCGCGTTTGTATTCCGACCTTGGGATTTTGACTGACGATGCGGACATTGGCGCCGACCTGACTGAACTGTTCAACTATCTGACCACAGGGCTGGTGCCCAAGCGCAATTACAAGCTGCTGTTGGTCGCGCCTAACAGTCTGAAAAGCGGCCTGTTGCAACGCATCGAACGAGAAATCAAACGCCACCAAAACCATGGCGACGGCCTGATTCAGTTCAAAATGAATGCTCTGGAAGACAAAGACATTACCCGGGCGCTGTATCGTGCCGCCCAAGTCGGTGTCCATGTGGATCTGATTATCCGCGACACTTGTCGCTTGCGTCCGGGCATTACCGGTTTAAGCGAATCGGTTAAAGTCATCAGCATTGTCGGGCGTTTTCTGGAACATACCCGCATTTATTATTTTCACCACGGCGGCGAGGACGAATATTTCATGGGTTCCGCCGACAGCATGAAGCGCAATCTGGAGCGCCGCGTTGAAGTGCTCACCCCGGTACGGCCTGTCGAACTCAAGGCACAATTGCGCACTTTTATCGATACCCAACTGCATGACCAACGCAGTGTCTGGGACATGCTGGAAGATGGCAGCTACCGGCAGCGTCAGGCACAGGACAACGCGCCCGGTGCTCAGGAAAGGCTTATTGAACAAGCCCGATTACGGGAACAGCAAAACCCGAACCACGATTATTTAAAGAAACGTAAAAAAAGAAAACATCGGCATCTTCACTGATTTCCCTCACCATTGATTGCTAACCTATGCCCACCACGGAATCTCATTCTGACAATACGCTCATGAAGCCTACGTTCTTTCAATCCAAACTTAACCTTTTCTTTATCGTGCTACTGATCGCCAGTGCCGGTTATTTTTGGTTCTGGGCGCAAGCGTATGTGCATGGACAACACCTGCTCATCCTGGCCACCGCCACCTTGTTTGGCCTGTTCATGGCCTTCAATATTGGCGGCAATGATGTCGCTAACTCTTTCGGCACCAGTGTGGGTGCAGGTACGCTGACCATGACACAAGCATTGCTGGTGGCGGCTATTTTTGAAGTCAGTGGTGCGATAATCGCAGGCGGTGAAGTAACCGAAACCATTCGCAAAGGCATTGTTGACCTATCTGGCTTTAACATTACCCCGATGCAGTTTCTTGGCATCATGATGTCTTCCTTACTGGCCGCCGGGTTGTGGTTGCTGCTGGCCACCCGCTCCGGCTGGCCGGTTTCCACAACCCATTCCATTATCGGTGGCATCGTCGGCAGCTCGATCACCTTAGGCTTCATCGTAGGTGGGCCAGACAGCGGGCTGAGCCTGCTCAACTGGGCAAAAATCGGCCAAATTGCGCTGTCCTGGGTTATCTCGCCCCTGCTCGGCGGCCTGGCTGCCTACACCTTGTACGCTGCCATCAAGCATTACATTCTGGTTTACAACGAAGCCGCCTACCAGCAGCTTAAGGTCATTCAACAAGAAAAACAGCAGCACAAGGAAGCGCATAAACAAGCCTTTGAACGGCTGGCTGAAGTACAAAAAATCGCCTACACCGAAAGCATGGCGCGTGATGCGCAAATCATGGCTCAGCCAGATATTGACCCTGATGAACTGGAATCTGACTACTACCGCAAGCTGTTCAATATCGAACAGAAGAAAATCGATTTGCGCGCTACCCATGCTCTGGAAACCTGGGTGCCTTTTTTTGCCGCACTCGGTGGCATGGTCATCTCATCGATGCTGCTGTTCAAAGGCCTGAAAAATCTGCATTTAGGCCTTAGCACTCTGGAAACTTTTCTGATCATGGCGATAGTCGGCGCGATTATCTGGATGACCAGCTTCATTTTTGCGCGCACCTTAAAATCGCATAACCTGGAAAAATCCACGTTTCTGATGTTCAGTTGGATGCAGGTTTTCACGGCTTCAGGCTTCGCTTTCAGCCATGGTTCCAACGATATCGCCAACGCAATCGGCCCCTTCGCCGCCATTCTCGACATTTTGCGCACCGGCGCGGTAGGTGCAAAAGAGGCGCAAGTCCCCTCTATCGCCTTAATCACGTTTGGCATTACCATGATTGCCGGCTTGTGGTTTATTGGCAAGGAAGTGATTCAGACCGTCGGCCACAACCTGACCCACATGCATCCGTCATCCGGATTTTCCGCCGAACTGTCGGCTGCCGCCGTGGTGTTATTGGCTACCCTGCTCGGCATTCCAGTATCCAGCACTCATATCCTGATTGGCGCGGTGCTGGGCGTAGGCCTGGTTAACCAGCAAACTAACTGGCAACTGATGAAGCCCATTGCCCTGGCCTGGGTCATTACCCTGCCAACCGCCGCGCTGTTAGCAGGCGTAACGTTCATCGTGCTCAGCCACACCTTGCTGGCATGATTGAAAAATCCCCGTCAATCCGCCTGCGAAAAAGAGGCATCCGGTAAAGCAAGCCTTTGCCGCCTCCGTCAGGGGCATGTTGCGATAAAACGCCGGCATCGCGAACAATGCATCTCTTGGCGTCGGCACATGCTATAAGTTCATGTCTCTTTAGGGATTGTGTTCGGTAGAGCCATATCTTTGCTAAAACAAGTCTGCACCGTTATGGCCGCGAATGACACATTAAGCGGGCAATCAAGCGCCAGCTTAGCTAATGAAGCTTGTGTTAGACTCTGAAATCCAGCTGCTGCACAAAGCCTGTTTGGCCTGCCTCGGTCAAATAAATACTGGATTTGACCAGATCAGCAACCGTTTGCTGCTGTTGCTGCATGGCAAAAGAGGTATCGAGCGCATGCAGATAAATCGCGCCCACACCCTGCTGCTGCAAACTGACCAACTGAGTATCCGTTTCACCCTGAAACCACAGTGACAACTGCTTGAATATGGCATCACCCTCATCAATAAAGCCATTGCCATCCTGGTCATAACGCGCCAACTCTTTGAAACCATTGCCTGTTTCCGGGCCAAACAGCTCACGTCCATCATTGATCATCCCATCCTGATTTCGATCCAGCGCCAGATAGGCATTACCGCCGGCCAACGAGGCCAAACGCTCGGTCTCGCCATCCGCATTCAGGTCAAAATCAAAACGCTGCCCAGTCAAAGCCGCCGTGCTGCCGGTGAAATTTAACACCAACGGATCAATCTTTTCCGCCTCACCCATCGTGACCGAAAATGATGCATACTGAACAAACGACCGCTGCTGCGAAAATGCGGCACTGATGTCAAAGGTACGACCGTCTTGCAAAGTAACACTGCCTTGCGCGCTGAAACTTAATGCTTCGTACTCATAACGAAGTTCTGCAAATTGGTAACTCAGCGCAAATTCTGACTGGCCTCTGGCCTGGCCAGGCGGTTGGGTCAAGGATAGCTCACCCTGCGATACTTGGGCCGGATCCTGAATAGGTTGGTGTTTTGACTCTGGCAAGGCTTTACCGGTCAGCGCCGCCATGGTTCGGCGCAGAATCTCCATATTGAGCGCTTCTTTTGCATCTTCCAGCGTTTCTTGCAAGGTTTTCGGTTGCTCGCCATGATCCTTGGCCGCCACAGCCACCGGGTTGTCTGTTTTGAGATTGGCTACAGGACTGCGCCCCCGAACACGCAGTTGCTCTTGCTGCTGAACCGACTGGATACGCTGATGCTGTTGTTGTAAAAAAAGCACGCTGCTTTTGACAATCATGACCGGCTCTCCTCAATGGCCTAGAGCTGTTATCGGCCAGCAAGCGCAAAACTTGAGGAAAAATCACAACGCCATCTCATGCACAGCACAACAAAACCGCAGCCTAAAGCGCTCGCTCACTTTCAGGTGATGACGCAGCACAGACCGACGTGTGAGTACTGATATTCATAACGCGCAGCAAATCAGCCAGCGAAGGGTCTTGTGGCTGTGTCTGTTGCCACAGATAACGCAACAGCTGTTCGTCCGGCAGGGTGAGCAACTGCCGGAAAGCCGCCTGCAAAGCCTCCGGCGCATGATCGTAAACGTGTTCCAGAAACCGGCTCAGCCATAAATCCAGCTCCACCGTGCCGCGTCGGCATTGCCATTTCAGGCGGCCATCAGGCATGGCGCTTGGCAATCAGCTTTTTGATTTCGGCGATGGCCAGTCCAGGATTGAGGTTTTTCGGGCAGGTTTCGGTGCAGTTCATGATGGTATGGCAGCGGTACAGCTTGTACGGGTCTTCCAAATCATCCAGGCGCTCGCCTGTGTGTTCATCGCGACTGTCCGCCAGCCATCGGTAAGCCTGAAGCAGAATGGCAGGCCCCAGATAACGGTCGCCGTTCCACCAGTAGCTTGGGCAACTGGTGGAACAACAGGCGCACAATACGCATTCGTACAGACCATCGAGCTTTTCCCGGTCTTCCCGACTTTGCAGACGCTCGCGATCAGATGGCGCGGGCGTGTCTGTTTTCAGCCAAGGCTCTATTGAAGCGTACTGAGCGTAGAAATTGGTTAAGTCCGGCACCAGATCTTTCACCACCGGCAGATGTGGCAAGGGAAAGATTTTGATCGTTCCTTCAAAGTCATCAATGGCTTTGGTGCAAGCCAGGGTATTACGTCCGTTGACATTCATCGCACAGGAACCGCACACACCTTCGCGACAGGAACGGCGCAAGGCCAGAGTAGCGTCGATTTCATTTTTGATCTTGAGTATCGCATCTAAAACCATTGGCCCGCATTGGCTCATATCGACATGGTAAACATCGATGCGTGGATTTTCCGCCGAGTCCGGATCATAGCGGTAAATTTCAAACACCCGAACATTGTGTGCGTTATCGGGCGCGGCATAGGTTTTGCCTTTAACCGGCACCGAGTTTTTTGGTAATGTCAGTTGCACCATCAGTAAACCCTCGCTTTAGGCGGAAATGGTTCGACCTCGTCAGTGAGTGTCTGTAAATGCACCGGCCGGTAGTCGATGCGTGCCTTTTGATCTTCAAGCCAGATCAGACTGTGCTTCAGCCAGTTGTCATCATCCCGCTCGGGATAGTCTTCACGAGCATGGGCGCCACGGCTTTCGGTGCGATTGACTGCCGATGCCAGCGTCACTTGAGACAAAGCCAGCAGGTTTTCCAATTCCAGCGTCTCGGCCAGATCAGTATTCCAGATCAGACTTTTATCACTTACCCGAACCTCGGCAAAGCGTTGCTGAACTTGTTGCATTTGCGCGACGCCTTCGGTCAGGGTTTCGCCAGTACGAAATACAGCGGCCTTGGCTTGCATGGTTTTCTGCATGGCCAGCCGGATAGCGGCGGTAGGTTCACTGCCCTTAGCATAACGCAAACGGTCAAAGCGGCTGAGAACCGGCTCCAACAAGGTATCGTTGATTTTGGCTTGACGCTGACCGGGCTTGATGACTTCAGCACAACGCAATGCTGCGGCCCGGCCAAACACCACCAGATCCAGCAGTGAGTTCGACCCTAAACGATTGGCGCCATGCACCGAGACACAGGCCGCCTCGCCAATCGCCATCAAACCAGGCACCACATGATTGGGGTCGCCGTTGGCTTTGGTCACCACCTCTGCCCGGTAGTTGGTGGGAATGCCGCCCATGTTGTAATGTACGGTGGGCAACACCGGAATGGGCTCCTTGGTGACATCGACGCCGGCAAAAATGCGTGCGGTTTCGGCGATGCCGGGCAAACGTTCGTGAATGATACCAGGCTCCAGGTGTTCGATATGCAGATACAGATGATCATGCTCTGAGCCGACGCCGCGCTGTTCGTTGATTTCCACGGTCATCGCCCGGCTGACCACATCGCGCGAGGCCAGATCCTTGGCGCTGGGCGCATAGCGTTCCATAAAGCGTTCGCCTTCGGCGTTGGTCAGATACCCCCCTTCGCCGCGCACACCTTCAGTAATCAAACAGCCCGCGCCATAAATGCCGGTGGGATGAAATTGCACGAATTCCATATCTTGCAGCGGCAAACCGGCGCGTAGCGCCATCGCGCAGCCGTCACCGGTGACGGTATGCGCCGAAGTACAAGAAAAATAGCAGCGGCCAAAGCCTCCGGTGGCCAGCACGGTCATCTGTGCTTTGAACACATGCAACGAACCATCATCCAGACACCAGGCGACCACACCCAGGCAGTGTCCATCCTGCATGAGCAGATCCAGCACCAGGTACTCAACGAAAAACTCAGCCTTATGTTTCAACGATTGCTGATACAGCGTGTGCAAAATGGCGTGTCCTGTGACATCGGCGGCGGCGCAAGTGCGCTGTGCCTGGCCTTTACCGTAGTGGGTGGACATGCCGCCAAAGGCGCGCTGATAGATTTTACCTTCCGGCGTGCGCGAAAACGGCACCCCGAAATGTTCCAGTTCGATAATGGCCGGAATCGCTTCCCGACACATGTATTCAATGGCATCCTGATCGCCTAGCCAGTCTGAGCCTTTGATGGTGTCATACATGTGAAAGCGCCAGTCATCCTCGCCCATGTTGCCTAGAGCCGCGCTGATGCCGCCCTGGGCGGCGACAGTGTGACTACGGGTCGGGAATACTTTGCTGATGCAGGCGGTTTTCAGGTTATTGGCGACCATGCCCAGTGTGGCTCTAAGGCCGGCGCCGCCGGCGCCGACGACAAGGACATCGTAGTTATGTTCGGTAATCGGGTAGGCTTGAGTCATGATAGGGACAGTCGGATGAGATTGAAAGTGGCCGAAAAGGCCAGGATAAAGAAAACACTGTGGCTCAGCCAGGTCAATGCCAGTTTCAATCCGACCTGCGGCACATAATCCTCAACCACCACTTGTACGCCCTGCGTAGCGTGAAAACCGGTACTCAGAAACCAAACGGATAGTGCTGCGGCATGAACCGGAGAGCTTAGAAACTGTAAGAGTTCAGCTTTTTCAGCATGCAGCAACAGATGCAATAACCAAAACAGCCAGATACTGGTGACCAGCACCAGTACAGCGCTGACCCGTTGCAACCACCAGAAAAAACGTCCGCTATGTGCCGAACCCAAACCACGCGCCGAGGCCAGTGGGGTGCGATAATTCATTTCAGCTCCTTCATAACACGATCAGAATCAGAAACAGCGTCAGCGCCAGGCTGACTATCAATTCCAGGGTTGCCAGTCGAGTGAGATCGGCCTTAGCGAAACTTTTACCTGTGTCCCAGAATAAGTGACGGATGCCGTGTACCAGATGCAGACTGAAAAACGCGCTGAATAGCCAGAGCAAACCCCGGATCGGCAGCCAATTCAGCCATTCCTGAACGGATTCAAACATATCCGGCAACCAGAACAGTGCCAGTGAAAGCGCGGCAAACAGTACCGTCAGAGCCAGGCCGGTCAAGCGGTGGCTGATGGAAATAATGCCGGTAATCGGCAAGCGATAAACCTGAAGATGGGGCGAAAGAGGACGTGGGCGCATAAGTTTCCAGAAACAAAATCAAAAATCGATACAACGGCCGTTTTTTTCCCAATCGCCGAAGCGGGTTGGCTCCGGCCCCTTAGGACCACCCAGCTCGATTGGAGTATCGTCGGGTAGCTGCGTATTGTCATCCTGGGGAAAGACCGGTTCGTCTATTACTGCTGGTTCGTGAGTAAGGTTGGACGCCATGGCTTTGCTCTCCTGGGCTGCTTCAGTGGTGTACAGCGTAGTGCTGGTGTGGATGAGGCAAACTACAGGGACATGACTGCAAAACTGTGTGTACCACATTGATACTCTTTGCCAAACACCCCGATGCCTCCTTAGGCCAATACCGTTGTTGCACAGCGATAGGTATATAATGCGGCCTTTCTTACAACCTAAGTTATATCCATTCAGTTTAGCCCAGGAACGTTTATTTGTCTCGGCAAGATGCTTGGAGACTTGACCGCACAGCCACCTGAACAGGACACCTTTACGACAGCCTGATATCGAGGGACTTCATTGTATACTGATTGCAAATCAACCGATGGCATCGGGATGTCAGTCAAAGGACACGGTAAACACATCCGTGTAAACGCTTATCGCATCAAGGCGCTAACCGAGCCGAGCAGCGAACGGCTGGATACGCTCAACCGCTGCTGGCTGGCGCAGTATAGAGATCGATAACCCCCTATGGCACTGGATTACACGACATTAGAGCGACTGCGCCAAAACCACCCGGCCTGGCGGTTACTGCGTGCGCAGCACGCGCCGCTGGTGGCCGGTTTTCTGCACCGGGTGTTCATCGTGCCCAATGTCCGCAATTTGTCTCAGGCAGACCTGGTCGAGGCGTTGAAAGACGAGCTCTTCGCCCTGCGTGAGCAGCTGGGGGCTGATGCCTTCCCCAGAACTGCGCAAAGCTATCTCAACAACTGG
>JAVVEW010000005.1:0-70122 GCA_032251045.1 Methylococcales bacterium | reverse complement strand
GTGCCTTTAGAATTGCCGCCTTTGCGTCAGCGCTGTGAGGACATCGACAGTTTATGCCGGCATTTTCTGGAGCAGTTCGCCAATGCTTACCAATTACCAAAAGCGCGTTTCAGCAAGCCGGTGTACAAAATTTTTTCCCGCTATCCCTGGCCGGGCAATATCCGCGAACTGAAAAACCTGTGTGAGCGCTTAAGTATCTTGCTTGCGGGCAAAACAATCGAGGTCGAAAATCTTCCGGCTGAATTCAGCCAGGCACTCACGCCTCAGCAAGCGCCTGCTATCGACCTTCCAGAAACCGGTATCGCCCTGGAAGCTTTAGAAGCCCGTTTCATTCACCAAGCATTGCACCGCACTCGCGGCAACCGCAGCAAGTCTGCCAAGCTGCTGGGTTTAAGTCGAGATGCCCTGGTTTATCGCATGCAAAAGCATGGCTTGATCAACCATTGACAGGCAGGGGGGCTGTTGTCCGGTGTGATCTAAAGCCAAAGCCTGTATCAGCGATGCTGGATGGCTACCAGTGCAGCCAGGCTTTTTTGCCGCTTTAGCAATGACAAAGGTCGTTGCAATGGTCTTAAAGTTCTTAAGGCGTCGAGTTTCCGATATAATTGCCGTTCTTGCCGCTTAGCCCTGTACAGGACTGACCATGATTGAACATATACCCCCCCAAGCCGCCTGGGCATTACTCCAGGAAGACCCTTCAGCATTATTGATTGACGTGCGCAGTCAGGCCGAATATTTGTTTGCCGGACATCCTGTTGGCGCCATCTGTATTCCATGGAAAGATTTTCCCGAATGGCAGCTCAATAGTCGCTTTGTCGAGCAGGTCAAATCCGTTGCCGGCAACCTGGATGCACCGGTTTTGTTGCTGTGCCGTAGTGGTCAGCGCTCTGCGGAAGCGGCGCATGTATTGGCCAATGCCGGCTACACCAAGGCCATCAATGTCAGTGAAGGCTTTGAAGGGCCGCTCGATGAAAACAAGCAACGCAATGCCGTTGCTGGTTGGCGCTATCATGGCCTGCCCTGGGAACAAAGCTGATACATAGCCCATCTCCTGACTACTAATGATCTTTTACCGTCCTAACCCTCCCTCTATTTTGTGATCGAAAATTTACGCAATATCGCCATCATCGCTCATGTTGATCATGGCAAAACCACCCTGGTTGACAAACTTCTGCAACAATCTGGCACTTTCTCCGCGCATGAAAAAGTGACCGAAAGGGTGATGGATTCCAATACCCTGGAAAAAGAACGCGGCATTACCATTCTGGCAAAAAACACCTCGCTGAAATGGCGTGATTACCGCATCAACATCGTTGACACCCCCGGTCACGCCGATTTTGGCGGTGAAGTTGAGCGAGTGTTGTCGATGGTCGATTCGGTATTACTGCTGGTCGATGCCGTCGATGGCCCTATGCCGCAAACCCGTTTTGTCACCCAAAAAGCCTTTGCTTTAGGGCTGCACCCCATCGTGGTAATCAATAAGATCGACCGCCCCGGCGCCCGCCCCGAGTGGGTGGTCGAGCAAACTTTCGATTTATTCGATCGTTTAGGCGCGACTGACGAACAACTGGATTTTCCGATTGTTTACGCATCGGCCTTGAATGGCTATGCTGGCCTGGAAGAAACGGTCACAGGTGGCGACATGACGCCGTTGTTTGAAGTCATCGTCAATGAAGTCAAAGCGCCTGCGGTTGATCCAGACGGCCCGTTTCAAATGCAGGTCATTACCCTGGATTACAACTCCTATGTTGGCGTGATCGGCATTGGCCGGATTCAACGCGGTACGGTCAGCACCAACACGGCGGTGACTATTGTCGATACCGAAGGCAAAACCCGCAAAGGCCGGATGTTGCAAATTTTAGGCTTTAACGGTCTGGAGCGGGTGGAAGTGCCATCAGCCTCGGCGGGCGATATTATCGCTTTTTCCGGCATCGAGCCATTAGCGATTTCCGATACCTTGTGCTCCAATGACGCGGTGGAAGCCTTGCCGCCGTTGACCGTGGACGAACCGACGGTCACCATGACCTTTCAGGTCAATACCTCACCGTTCGCCGGTCGCGAAGGCAAGTTCCTGACCTCCCGGCAAATCCGCGAACGCCTGGAAAAAGAATTGCAACACAATGTCGCGCTCAGGGTTGAAGAAACCGATGATGCCGATAAATTCAAAGTCTCTGGCCGAGGCGAGTTGCACTTGTCGATTCTGATCGAAAACATGCGCCGGGAAGGCTTCGAGCTGGGCGTGTCCCGCCCCGAGGTGATCATCAAGGAAATCGACGGCGAGCGCATGGAACCTTATGAATTCGTCACCATCGAGGTCGAGGAAATTCACCAGGGTACAGTGATGGAGCGAATCGGCGAGCGTAAAGGCGATTTGCTTAATATGAGTCCTGATGGCCGGGGGCGTATTCGTCTGGAATACATGATGCCGTCGCGCGGCCTGATCGGCTTTCAAACCGAATTTCTGACCGCGACTTCCGGTTCCGGTTTGCTTTACCATGTATTTGACCATTACGGGCCAATCAAAAAAGGCGAGCTGGGCAATCGCCAGCGTGGCGTGCTGGTGTCCATGGTCAACGGCAAAGCCCTGGCCTATGCCTTGTTTGCCTTGCAGGAACGCGGCGAATTGTTTATCGTCCATGCTGATGAAGTGTATGAAGGCATGATTGTCGGCATTCACAGCCGAGGTAACGACCTGGTGGTCAACCCGACCAAAGCCAAGCAACTGACCAACATACGCGCCGCCGGTACCGATGAAAATCTGATTCTGACCACAGTGCAGAAAATGACCCTGGAACAGGCGCTGGAGTTTATCGATGAAGATGAGCTGGTGGAAGTAACGCCCAAATCGATTCGCCTCAGAAAAAAACTGTTACAGGAACACGAACGCAAAAAAGCCGCGCGCTCAGCGGCCTGATGATCATGACCCGTACCGCAACCGTCCAGCGCGACACCCTGGAAACGCAGATTCAAGTCACCGTCAACCTCGATGGCACCGGGCAAACCCGGTTCGACACCGGCCTGCCGTTTCTTGACCACATGCTTGACCAGATCGGTCGGCATGGCCTGATCGATCTGACTATCGTGGCCAAAGGCGACCTGCACATCGATGCTCATCACACCGTTGAAGACATCGGCATTACCTTAGGCCAGGCGCTGGCCAAAGCGGTTGGCGACAAAGCCGGCATTACCCGCTATGGCCATGCCTACGTGCCGCTGGATGAAGCGCTGTCGCGTGTGGTGGTGGATTTCTCCGGGCGGCCCGGTCTGGTTTACGGCGTGACCTTTCCCAGGGCCGGCATCGGCGGTTTCGAGACCGATTTGTTTCATGAGTTCTTTCAGGGGCTGGTCAATCATGCTTTGATCAGCCTGCATATCGACAATCTCAAAGGCGCCAACAGCCACCATATCGCCGAAACCGTATTCAAAGCATTTGGCCGGGCACTGCGCATGGCAATGACCCCCGATGCGCGCATGGCCGGCGTGATTCCATCCACCAAAGGGTTGTTATAACCATGTCCACTACCGTTGTTATCGACTATGGCATGGGCAATCTGCATTCCATCGCCAAGGCGCTGAAACATGTCGCCCCTGAACAAACCATCGTGGTCAGCGACCAGGTCGAAACGATCGAAGCCGCCGACCGCGTGGTGCTGCCAGGCGTGGGCGCCATGGGCGCCTGTATGGCCGCGCTCAAGCAACTGGACTTGCTCGGCGTGATCAAACACGCTGCAAACAACAAGCCATTTCTGGGTATTTGCTTAGGTATGCAGGCATTGCTGTCCAGCAGCGAGGAAGCGGAAGGCGTACCCTGTCTGGATATTATTCCAGGCCAGGTAAGAGAATTTCCCAAGACCTTGACCGATGATCGAGGTCAGGGGCTTAAAATTCCTCACATGGGCTGGAACCGGGTCAAACAGTCTGAGCATCCCCTGTGGCAAGGCATTCCCGATGACAGCCGTTTTTATTTCGTGCATAGTTTTTATGCGCGCCCTGAGCAACCCGCATGGCAAAGCGGCCAGACCGATTATGGGCTTGAGTTTGCCAGCGCCATTGCCAGAGATTCGGTGTTCGCCGTGCAATTTCATCCGGAAAAAAGCCAGGCACAAGGGCTTTTGTTGTTGAAAAACTTTCTGGCCTGGAACGGTCAGAGTTAACTTTTAAGACTAAAACACAGCTTAAATCATGTTACTAATCCCCGCAATCGATATTAAGAACGGCCAATGCGTACGTTTGCAGCAGGGCCGTATGGAAGATGATACGGTATTTTCCAACGACCCAGTCGCCATGGCCGAACGTTGGGTTGAAGCCGGTGCCAAGCGGCTGCATCTGGTTGATCTGGACGGCGCATTCGCCGGTAAACCGAAAAATGCCGACATTATCCACCGTATCGCCCAGCGATTTCCCGAGATACTCATTCAGATTGGCGGCGGTATCCGCGATGAAGATACCATTCAGGCGTATCTGGATGCCGGTGTTCAGTATGTCATTATCGGCACCAAAGCCGCCAGCGAGCCGCACTTCATTAAAGAGGTGGCAATCGAGTTTCCGGGTCATATCATCGTCGGACTGGATGTGCGTGACGGCAAAGTCGCCATCGACGGCTGGTCGAAATTATCCCATCATGACGTGATCGATTTGGCACAAAAATTTGAAGCCGATGGCGTGGAAGCGATTATTTATACCGACATCAGCCGGGATGGCATGATGACCGGCGTTAACGTCGAAGCCACCGCCGAGCTGGCGCGCGCCATCCGTATTCCGGTCATCGCTTCCGGTGGCATCACCAATATCGATGACATACACCGCCTGAAAGCCGTGCAAGACGATGGCGTGGTCGCGGCGATCACCGGCCGTGCCATTTATGAAGGCACGCTGGATTTTGCCGAAGCGACGCGCATCGCGCAAGGCTGAATCATGGCCCTGGCGAAGCGCATCATTCCCTGCCTGGATGTCGATCATGGCCGAGTGGTCAAAGGGGTTCAGTTTGTCGAGATTCGCGACGCCGGAGATCCTGTGGAAATCGCCCGGCGTTACGATCAGGAAGGCGCGGATGAGTTGACCTTTCTGGACATCACCGCCACCCACGATGACCGGGAAACCCTGGTGCATGTGGTCGAACAAGTGGCCGGTGAAGTGTTCATTCCGCTCACGGTCGGCGGCGGCATACGCACTGTGGATGACATTCGCCGCATGCTCAAGGCCGGCGCCGATAAAGTCGCCATCAACAGCGCGGCGGTGGCACGACCTGAATTTGTTCAGGAAGCCGCACAGCGTTTTGGCCGCCAATGTATCGTTGTGGCCATCGATGCCAAGCAGGTCAGTAGCGACCCCGATCGCTGGGAAATTTTTACTCATGGAGGGCGCAAAGCCACCGGCCTTGACGCTATTGAATGGGCCAAACGCATGGTCGCGCTGGGCGCCGGTGAAATTCTATTGACCAGCATGGATCGCGATGGCACCCGGCAAGGTTTCGACCTGGCGTTATTGCGGCAAGTGGTCGATGCGGTCAGTGTACCGGTGATTGCCTCCGGCGGCGTTGGCACGCTGCAACATTTGGTGGAAGGCGTTGAGCAAGGCGGTGCCGATGCGGTGTTGGCCGCCAGTATTTTTCATTTTGCTGAATACCGGATTCATGAGGCTAAAGCCTACATGGCTGAACGCGGTATCGAGGTGCGACTATGACAGTTTGGCTAGATAGCATTGCCTGGAATGAAAATGGCCTGGTTCCGGCCATCGCTCAAGATGCCGAAACCGGCAAAGTGCTGATGGTTGCCTGGATGAACCGTGATGCCCTGGCGTTGACCGCAGAGGAAGGTTATGCGGTTTATTGGTCAAGATCGCGGCAAAAATTATGGCGCAAGGGCGAACAATCCGGGCATCGTCAGCAAGTTAAAGCCATTCATCTGGATTGTGATGAAGATGTGATTTTACTAGCCATCGAACAAGTCGGTGGCATTGCCTGTCATACCGGTCGACAAAGCTGTTTTTACCGACAGCTGGTCGATGGTCAATGGCAAGCGGTCGAGCCTGTACTCAAAGATCCAAAAACCATTTATTCCTGATATGAGTGATATTCTCAATGAGCTTGCCCAGGTTCTGGAGCAGCGCAAACATGCAGCCCCCGAAACATCCTATGTTGCCAAGCTGTATCACAAAGGCCTGGACAGCATGTTGAAAAAAGTGGGCGAAGAGGCTACCGAAGTGGTGATTGCCGGTAAGGCCCAAGATCGTGAGCAATTGGTTTATGAAACCGCTGACTTATGGTTTCATACGCTAGTGTTACTGGCCTCGCAAGACTTAGGGCCTGATGCGGTGCTGGCCGAATTACAGCGTCGCTTTGGTTTATCGGGATTGGCGGAAAAAGCCGCCCGCAAAGATTCTTAAAATAACGTTAAAGGTGCATCATGGGTATCAGTGTTACACAGTTATTGATTGTCCTGGCCATTGTCGTGGTTTTATTCGGCACCAAACGTATCCGCAGTTTAGGCGGAGACTTAGGCGGTGCGATTAAAAGTTTCCGCAGCGCCATGAAAGACTCAGAGGCTGACAACAGCGCGTCACTCCCGGATAAACCAGAAGCCGAGCAACTCCATAAGACTGCTGTCGATCAGCAAGATGAAGTGAAGCGCTAATTATGTTCGATATCGGTTTTTGGGAGTTGGCGCTGGTCGGTTTGATCAGTCTGTTGGTGCTAGGGCCCGAGCGATTGCCGAAAGCTGCGCGTATTGCCGGTTACTGGCTGGGTAAAGCGCGATCCACCGTTGCCAGTGTCAAAGCGGAAATCAAACAAGAACTGGAAGCCGAGGAAATCAGGCAAATCGAGCAAGAGCAGCAAAAACTTGAACAGTTTTATCGGGATATGAATCAACCCATGACCGAAACCTTGCCCGAACGAGATGATGAGCGACGCTGATTCTCCACAAACCTTGATCTCTCATCTGGTTGAGCTGCGTAATCGCTTGCTCAAGGTCGTGCTGGTCGTGTTGCTGGTATTTTTAGGCTTGAGTTATTACGCCAACGAGTTATACACCTATCTGGCCGGGCCTTTGTTGCAGCACTTGCCCAAAGGCACGCAGATGATCGCCATCGATGTTGCCTCGCCGTTTTTTACCCCCTTCAAACTGGCCTTGGTGACTGCCATTTTTGCTTCAGCGCCAGTGATCCTGTATCAATTCTGGATGTTTGTCGCGCCCGGTTTGTACCGTAATGAAAAACGCATGTTGTTGCCGTTGCTGCTGGCCAGCACCTTATTGTTTTACGCCGGTGCGGTATTTGCCTATTTCGTTGTGTTTCCATTGATTTTTGCGTTTTTAACGGCGGCTGCGCCGGCCGGGGTCACGATGATGACCGACATCAGCAAATATCTGGATTTCGTCCTCACTTTGTTCTTTGCGTTTGGCCTGGCTTTTGAGGTACCCATTGTCGCCATCGTTTTGGTTTGGACCGGCATGACCACGCCTAAAGCGCTCAGCCAGAAACGGCCTTATGTCATTGTGGGTGCATTTATCATTGGCATGTTCTTGACCCCGCCCGATGCGATTTCGCAAACGCTGTTAGCCGTACCCATGTGGATTTTATTTGAGCTGGGTGTTTTATTCTCGCGGCTGTTCGTACCTAAAAACACCCCTGAGGAAAATCGTGATTTACTGCCCTAACCATTCACAGCCATAACGGGGTGAAGGCCTATTTTAGCAACGGCCTGCTCTACCGGCTGCCCCTTTGGCAAAAGCAGATTGAGGTTGCATGATCAGCTTCCCCCTTTTGCAAAGGGGGATTGAGGGGGATTTCTCGATGACTCACCGTCGTATACCATGCTGCATTAAAGATGGGTATTCACAACCGAATCGCCCAACCAGGTACGACATAGAACGCTTCTTCAATACCGCAGGGCCGATCGAGGCCGAGCCGCATTACCACACATTCCACCTTTAGAGCGCATCGACTGGTCGGACGTCCAGCACTTGATTGCCAGCGGCAAATATTTTGTTTTGCACGCGCCGCGCCACCCATCTCGACCAGCTCACCGACAAACTCAAGGAGCTGCGTGCTGGAGCCGATGCTGAAAAGCGAAGACAGCGCCGGTCAGCTCAATCTCGATGCAGGAAGAGGGGTCGGTGGCGCGTTTGACAGGTGTCGGCGGCAGGGCGAGCTCAGCGGGGGGGGGGCGATCGCCATACCTTATTGTTTACATGCGGTTGCGGTGGTTTTTTGTATTTAGTATGCTGATAAAGATCAGCTAACGAGCCATAGCGTCAACCGCCTCATGACAGCAAGCAGCAAAACGATATTCGAACAAGGCCGCACGGCACGCCGGCAAGGCGATCATGCCGAAGCCATCCGCTGTTTTCGTCAGGTTATCGCGCAGCAGCCTGGGTTTATCTCGGCTTACAACAACCTGGCCAATGCCTTGCAGCAATCCGGCGCTGTAGATGAAGCCAGGGCAGTCTATCAAAAGGCGCTGGCCATCGCCCCCGAACACGCCGTGTTGCATGCCAATCTGGCCGCGCTGGAACAGCTTGAAGGCCGACTCGATGCCGCCATCGCCCATGGCCATCGCGCCCTGGTGTTACGGCCTGATTTACCGTTAGCCCATCACAACCTGGCGAAAGCCTATGCCGAACACGGCGAATTCATTTTTGCGGAACACGCCTATCGCAACACGCTCAATCTGGCACCCGAAGACGCCGCCCTGCATCTGGAGCTGGGGCAGTTGTATCAACGTTATGGCGAAATCGCCAAAGCCCTGGACTGTTATCGCGCCTCCGTGCGCCTAAAACCGACGGCGACAGCGTATAACGCCTTAGGCGCGGCGCTGCAAGAAGCGGGCACTACCGAACTGGCGGAGCGTTGTTACCAGCGCGCCCGGCGACTGGATCCCGAATTCAGCCAGCCCTGGTACAATCTCGCGCAACTCGCCGAGCGCCACAACCTGAACCAGGCCTTGGCCTATTACCAACAAGCCCTGGCGCTGATGCCGGACGATGTCAAACTGCATTGCCATATCGCCGCCATCAAAAATCTGCAAGCCGACTGGGCCGGCTATTCCGAACGCATGGCCGAGTTGACCGCCCGGTTAAGCGCCCAGGCCGAGCACGCCGAGGCCGCGCCGCTGCCCCTGATGTCGTTGCTGGCCATGCCGATACCGCCAGCCTTGTTACTGCGCCTGGCCCGGCAACACGCCGCCTATTTCACCCGCCTGGCCCGTGCCCTGCCGCCGTGTCCGCACACACCCGCGCCGCCGGCGCCGCGCCTGAACATCGGCTATGTGTCGCCGTCGCTGAAAATCTTGGAAACGGAGCGCTAGCGAAGTGAAGATTTTCAGCAACGGCGGCGAAGATACCGTCGGCAGCCTGGGCGGCGACGACCAGACCTTTGGTGGCGCGGGTAATGACGTGGTGTATGGCGGCGCCGACCACGACCGCCTCGACGGCGGCACCGGCAACGACCGCCTCAACGGCGGCTTTGGCTTCGATCTCGCTATACAAAGCGGCAGCCTGGACGATTACGATGTCCAGCGCAGCGACAACCTTGGCGTCACGCTCACCCACAACGTCACCGGCGAAATCGACACCTTTACCGATGTCGAACAAATCGTCTTTGCTAACGGCGCTGCGCTTAACCTCGCCCACAACGAGGCCGAAGCCGTCGCCCATCACCTGGTTACCACCTGGCTGGGCCGCGACCTCACCCAACAAGAAGGTGCTATCGTGCAAACGCTGACCGACAACAGCGCCGACGATTTGGCCAACCTGTTCCGTGATGTCCTCGCCCCCGATGCGGTGAAAACACTCAGCAACGCCGAACTGCTGGAAGGTCTCGACACCAATGCCAACCTCGTGCGTTTAGATGTCAACCGCAGCTTTATCGGCAGCGACAATGACGAACGCGGCCAACTGCCACGCGGCCTGGCCTGGCAAATCGATGGCGGTGAAGGCTTCGACGTGCTCGATGTCAACGGCGCACGCAGCGACGTGCATCTGACCGACAACCAAAACCAGCTCGAACTCACCCACTTTGACGACGGCGCCATGCTATCGCTCAGCAACGCCGAAGCTATTGCCTACGCAGACGGCGACAGCACCCTGCTGGCGCGTAACGCCGTCGAAGGTGTGTTAGGACGTTTAGTGCAAACCTACCTCAACCGCGACGCCAGCGTCGAAGAATGGCAACTTGGCCTGGAGCTGGTGCAAGACCCGGCCAACTACCGCCCGATACTCGACTGGTTCAACGATCAGGCCCAAGACCTCAACAGCCTGGACAATGCCGGCTTTATCCAGGCGGTATTCCAAAACACCTTAGGCCGCAATGCCAACACCGACGAACGCGACGGTCTGCTCGACCGGCTCAACAACGGCGACCTCGACCGCGATGGCCTGGCCATCGAACTGGCCGCCGGCGACGAAGCCATTGCCGCCGTGGGCAGCGTGCTGCAATTTGACGGTTGGGTGTAGGCAACATGTAGCCCGTATGCGGCAAAGCGGCATACGGGCACGGCACAAGAACGGCCCGGTGTATTTGTTTAACGAGGTAGAGCTGGCGCCCGAGGGCAGGGCGCTGGCGCAGCTTAGGCTTAAGCATGATGTAGGCAATCAGTCGATTCATCTGATGGGCATCGCGTTGTGATTGGTTTTGAGGTGGAGCCGGGCAGAATCGCATAAAAGAGCCACAGACCAAGCCTGTCGGTAGCAGGAGTGCTGTATTACGGTGTGGTTCGTACTCGCCAGAAGGTTCGGGTCAGTATGGCTGATCCGGGAGGCTGTTGCTTGACAGTGGTTGTTGAACATGACTATATTGAAGGCTCTTGCCTTATCAAGGCTTGTTCTTTTCGGCAGTTGAACGCGTAAAACAGCCGCCTGTTCTTTCCTCACTAGCCTATGCTCTCGGACTGTGTCTATGGTTCGATTGGCGAGATAATAATGATGACACAGCGACCTAAGTTAGATTTTCAGACGATTAGCTCTGACCCTGTTTTATTTGTCGCTTTTGGCTTTGGCAGCGGCTTGAGTCCGAAAGCGCCTGGAACGATTGGAACGCTGGTGGCGTATCCGTTGTATTTTCTGCTTATGGCGCTGATGCCGAGCACTTTCATACTGGCCGTTCTGGCCGTTTTTTTTGTCATAGGTATTTATCTTTGTGACCAGGCCGGCGCTTATTTCGGCGTGCCTGATCACTCAGGCATTGTTTGGGATGAAATCGTCGCCATGCTGTTTATTCTGGTGATGATTCCGCTAACACCTGTGGCCTTTGGCGTGGCTTTTTTGCTGTTTCGGTTTTTTGATATTGTAAAGCCCTGGCCTATTGGTTTTTTTGATCAGAAACTCAAAAACGGTTTTGGCGTGATGTTTGACGATGCCTTGGCGGCGATTTATACATTAGCCTGTTTTTGGGGATATGCGCTGCTGGTTTAACGGCAAAGTGGCAACCTGGATGCGCTTGATTGTTTTAAGGGCGGGACACGCCCGGTTATAGCTTGTGCAGAGACTTCGTCCGGCTGTTGGGGCGTCGGGCCAAGAACCCACCGAAGCGACTCAAGCAACATGAGCTGCTTGAGCGCCGCAGGAATCTCCGGCCTGAAGGCCAGGGAGGATGTCAATATTCATTTAACATTAAAGAGATAAAGATGCGTCACTTTCGATTGTCGTTGTTTTTTACACTGGTTTGTTTGGTCGTCGCCTTTGGCTTTGGTGGTTTGCAAGCGGCTGTGTTGGCGCTTATTCTGGGTGTTTTGGAGGTAAGCCTGTCATTCGATAACGCGGTGGTCAATGCGTCGGTGCTGAAAACCATGTCACCCTTATGGCAACGCCGGTTTTTAACCTGGGGGATTGTCGTCGCCGTGTTTGGTATGCGTTTGGTGTTTCCGGTGTTGATTGTCGCCTTTGCCGCCGACCTGGGTCTGTGGCAAGTCACGCAAATGGCGTTGGCTGACCCGGATCAGTATTCGCGCTACCTGCATGACGCACATCCGTTTATCGCCGCATTTGGCGGTACTTTTTTACTGTTAGTGGCGTTTTCCTTTTTATTCGATGAGGCGCGGGATATTTATTGGCTGGGGCGGCTGGAACAGAAAATTCAAGAACTGGGCAAAATCGATGCGATAGCTACAACTTTATCCTTGTTGTTGTTATTGATAACGTATCAGTTGGTGCCGGCACTCGATGGCCCGGACGTGCTGTTGGGCGGCATTTTGGGTATTTTCCTGTATGGCCTGGTCAGTAGCCTGGACAGTTTTTTTGCATCGGAAGCCGAAGAGGGTGCTACAGGCAGCGATGTGATCAAAAAAAGCGGCGCGATGTCGTTTATTTATCTTGAAATTCT
Source organism: Methylococcales bacterium (assembly GCA_032251045.1). Lineage (GTDB taxonomy): Bacteria > Pseudomonadota > Gammaproteobacteria > Methylococcales > Methylomonadaceae > JAVVEW01. The sequence continues at coordinate 57,807 of JAVVEW010000005.1, read as the reverse complement.
GGATGCGTCGTTTTCTTTCGACGGTGTCATCGGCGCATTCGCCATCACCCGCAATATCGTGATTATCATGCTGGGGTTGGGTATCGGCGCGATGTTTGTCAGGTCTTTGACGGTTTATCTGGTCAATCAAGGAACCCTGGATGAGTACGTTTTTCTCGAACATGGCGCTCATTATGCTATCGGCATTTTGGCGGTCATCATGCTGATCACAACCCACACTCCGATTCCCGAGGTCTTTACCGGTTTGATCGGCGCCGCACTGATCGTGCTGGCAGTGTTTTCATCGATGCGCTATAAAAAGGCCGAAAGCAGTTCTTCTCATTAACTTTCAGGAGGCGATTCAATGGCTATTTCGCTTAGTAAGGGCGGCAATATCAGTCTGAGTAAAACCGATCCGCAATTGAAAAATATTCATGTCGGACTCAGCTGGGATGCGCGGTCAACCGATGGCTCTGACTTTGATTTGGATGCCAGTGTGTTTATGCTCAAGGACGATAATAAAGTCCGCGCCGACCACGATTTTATTTTTTATAACCAATTGAAATCCACCTGTGGTTCGGTTGAACATACCGGTGATAACCGTACCGGCGAAGGCGACGGTGATGACGAGGTGATTCATATTGTGCTCGATAAAATTCCGGCTGAAATTACCAAAATCGTGGTTGCTGTCACTATTCATGATGCCGAGTCCCGGCGGCAAAATTTTGGCCAGGTGCGCAATGCCGCGATTCGCCTGGTCAATAAAGACACTAACCTGGAAGTCACGCGCTATGACTTGAGCGAAGACGCCTCGACCGAAACGGCGATGGTGTTTGGTGAAATCTATCGGCATGGTGCGGAATGGAAATTTCGTGCCGTCGGTCAAGGTTATGCCGGTGGCTTAAAAGCCTTGGCTATTCAACACGGCGTTCAGTTGTAATAATCATTCGCTTCATCCCCTGCCGGCGTCAGGTTCCGAGTTGATGCTGGCAAGACTGTTTCCACATCCATCAAAAAAGAGGTACTACCATGGCTGTATCACTCGCTAAAGGCGGCAATGTTAATTTAAGCAAAGAAGCACCGGGATTGAACAAAATTCTGGTGGGGCTGGGTTGGGACGCGAGAGTCACCGACGGCGCGGCGTTTGACCTGGACGCCAGCGGTTTTTTGTTAACCACGGACGGCAAGGTTCGCAATGACCAGGATTTTTGTTTTTACAACAATAAATCCGTCGCTGATGGCGCGGTGGTGCATCAAGGCGACAACCTGACCGGTGCAGGTGACGGTGACGATGAGGTCATTGAGGTCGAGCTGAACAAACTATCGAGCGATATCGATAAAGTGTCTTTCGCCGTGACCATTCATGATGCCGAGGCCAGACAGCAAAATTTCGGCCAGGTATCGAAAGCTTATATTCGCATTGTCAATCAAGAAAATGGCGCTGAAATCGCACGATACGATCTGAGCGAGGACGCATCGATCGAAACCGCAATGATTTTTGGCGACTTGTACCGTAACGGTGCCGACTGGAAATTCAAGGCGGTGGGTCAAGGCTTCAAAGGTGGCCTTGGGCCTTTGGCGTCGTCGTTTGGCGTGAATGTGTGACTTGAAGGCATCCACTTTATTTAACTTAAGGTATCAAAATCAAAATGGCCATATCGTTAACCAAAGGGCAGAAAATCTCGTTGGACAAAGCAGCCGGACAAGCTCTGACGCGTATCATCATGGGGCTTGGCTGGGATGCCGCTAAGCCGAAAGGTTTAATCAGTGGGTTGTTTGGCGGCGGCGGTTCGATCGACCTCGATGCGTCCTGTGTGTTATTCGGTCACGATAATACCGTGATCGACACGGTCTGGTTCCGTCAACTGAAAAGCCGTGACGGCAGTATTCGTCATACCGGCGATAACCTGACCGGCGAGGGTGATGGCGATGATGAACAGATTATCGTAGACTTGTCCAAGGTCGACGAAGACGTCAAATCACTGGTGTTTACGGTCAATTCGTTTACCGGGCAAACCTTTGAGGCGGTGGACAATGCTTATTGCCGTATCGTCAACGACGACAATAATGCGGAAATCGCCCGTTATAGCCTGAGTGCGCAAGGTGCGCATACAGCGCAAATCATGGCTAAAGTGTATCGTCACAATGGTGAATGGAAAATGCACGCAATGGGTGAGCTGGTCTCGGGACGCACCATCGAGCAATTGATTCCGGCGATTATCCCGTATCTATGAAAAGGGTTGGCCGGCGCGTTTTTCCATGAACACGACCATCACTGTCCAGCTCAGAACCGGCACCTTGCAGGTGACGGCGCACGCGGGCGACCTGGCGCTGACTGACCTATTAGGGTTTGCCTCGCGCATTAACAGCCCGCGAGGCTTTTTATTGGTCAGCAAGGTGCTCGGTAAACATTACCCGGTCACGCCGGCAACCATGGCCTATACCTATCAGTTATTGTCGGAAAAAATTCTGGCAACCGGTTTTGACGCGCCCGCTTTATGGATCGGTATGGCGGAAACCGCCACAGGACTTGGCTATGGGGTTTATGAGGCGGCGTTGGCGACCGGCATGGCCTCTGGCCTGTTCATGCAAACCACGCGCTATCACCTGGCAGGTTATGACGCGCTGGATTTTGTCGAAGCACACAGTCATGCTGCGGACTTCTATTTGTATTGGCCGACCCAGGCAGCGCATCGTCATCATTTCAGCCAAGCGCGGCGCTTGGTGTTGATCGACGATGAAATCAGCACCGGCGCGACGTTTGCCCGCTTGATCCAGGCGTATCGCGCCGCTAATCCAGCGCTAGAGGAAGTCATTATCGCCAGTTTGGTGAATTTTGCTTCGGCGGCGCATCGTCAGGCGGCGATGCAAGCTGCCGGTGTACCGATTCGCTGGGTATCTTTATTGGAAGGTCAATGGCGTTTTACACCGGCTTCCCCCCAACCGACCGGCCACCATGACCCTGATTTGCGCAGCACCGGCGATGGACATTGCAAACGGCATCTGATCGCCTGGCCTGGGCGAACCGGTCTCGATCAGGCCATCACTTTGTCGGCGTCAACACTGACCGAGCTGACGCCGTTTTTACCGGCTACCGGCGATAGCCGTCCGGTGTTGGTACTGGGCACCGGCGAGTGCAATGCGCCGGCTTTTTTACTGGGCCGGGCGCTGGATCACAGCGGCCATGCGGTCATCATACAGGCGACCACCCGTTCGCCCATTTATGTCGAAGGCGCTATCGTCTCGAAATTACGCTTTACCGATAATTATCAAGAAGCTATTCATAACTATCTTTACAACGTTGATCCTGAGCGCTACGCCCGTGTCATCGTCTGTCATGAAACACCTCTGGTGCCGGGCAAAGATACCCATGAGTTAGATTTTATCGGGGCATTGCAGCATCTGAACGCCATCAGTGCACAAGTTTCCTATCAACAGGGCCATGCACAGTTTAGTTTTCACCGACCTGGATGACACCCTGTTTCAAACCTTGCGCAAATGTGGCCCCACGCAACGTAAGGCTTTGACAGCATGTGCTTATCTTAAAGATGGCGCGGCGATTTCTTACGCCACGCCCAGGCAAACCTGGCTATGGTCGTGGCTTTCGGCAAGTCATGCGGTGATTCCGGTGACCGCGCGTAACTTCAACGCCTTCTCCCGGGTGGATTTGCCGTTCAGCCACCAAGCGGTGTTGAACCACGGCGCGGTTATTGTGGATCAACACGGCCAACTCGATAGCGTTTGGCATCAGCGTATGCAAACAGCCATGTCGGCCTGTCAGGATGAGCTGGCCGCGTTATGGCAGGCTGTCATGACCTATGCCGCGGGTCAATCTGGTTTGAAACCGCGCTTGATTGAAGACTTCGGCCAGGTCTGGTATGGCGTTATCAAGCATGACCAGGCTGACCACCAAGCCTTGCAAACGCTGTTGCAGACCGTGCTGCAATCTCATCCGGCGGTTGTGGCCGGGCAATTTTATTGCCATTGCAACGACAATAATCTGGCGATTATTCCGGCGGCGATTGGCAAGGCGCGGGCCGTTCGTTTTTTGATTGAACAATACCGTTCACGCTACGATGACCTGATCACCATTGGCCTGGGCGATAGTTTTACCGATGGGCCGTTCATGGCGTTATGTGATTACGCCTTGATGCCTCAAAACAGTCAATTGGCAAGCCTGTTCCCATGAACCATGATGGTGATTTTTCCGGCAGCTACGCGCCTGACGATGTTAGGTTTTTACTGAAACCCATTCAGGTGCCGAATACGCCGGTTGAAGAAAAAGAGCGGTTGATTCAAAGTGGTGCAAAACATTATTCGGAAATGCTGACCCACGAAGCCGCGCCTTCCGCCGCCTATTTGCAATTGTTTCACGATGCCTTGGCTGAAAACGCTGGCCAAATGGCGCAACATGTACTCGATTTGGCCTGCAGGGTTCGTAACGATCAGCGCGCCCGGGGCGCTGATGAAATCACCTTGGTTTCGCTGGCTCGTGCCGGAACGCCGATCGGTGTCTTACTCAAGCGCGTGCTGCAACAACGACTTTTCGTGTCCGGGGTCGAACATTACTCGATTTCCATTATTCGCGATCGCGGCATCGATGAAAATGCGCTGCGCTATTTATTGCGCCGACACCGGCCTGAATCGTTGGTGTTTGTGGATGGCTGGACCGGAAAAGGGGTCATTGCCGGCGAGTTGAAAAAAAGCCTGCATGCTTTTTGGCAAAAATACCGGTTGCACATCGCGCCCGATTTGTATGTGCTGACCGATTTGTCCGGCAGCGCGGCAGCGGCGGCCTCGCATGCGGATTATCTGATTCCTTCCAGTATTCTGAACGCCACCGTTTCTGGTTTGATCAGCCGCTCCGTTTTGGATGCCGCGCAATTGTCCGACAGCGACTTTCACGGCTGCCATTATTACCAAGACTTCAGGCATTGCGATCTGTCCAATACCTTTATCGATGCCATCCTGGCGCACGTCGCTGATTGTTCACCCGGCCAGCCGCCCGCCTCAGAGGAAAAACAAGCCATGCGTGAACAATCGACCGCCTTTTTGGCCTGGGTCGGTAAAACTTATGGCGTTCACAATCCAAACCTGATCAAACCCGGCATCGGCGAGGCCACCCGGGTGTTATTGCGGCGCTCGGCCGATAGGGTATTGGTGAACAACAAAGCCGACCCTGCCATTGCGCATTTACGCCATCTGTGTGCCCAAAAAAATATTTTCATCACTACACTGCCGGCGTTGCCTTACCGCGCAGTCGCCTTAATTCGCAATACAAGGTCATGACCATGTCTGATGGCTCACTCATGCAAGCCTGGGCGCTGGGAGCGTCGTTATATGTACCTGCCCTGCATCCGGACTTAGTCAAAATCGCCAATGCCGAGAAAGTGCCGCAAATCAAGTCGATGATTATTTGTACGGAAGATGCCGTCGCCGAACAGGATGTCGAACGCTGCATCGAGTCGCTTGCGCATTTCTTACCGCTTATTCAGCGCATCGATAGCCGCTACCGGTTTATTCGGGTCAGAAATCCGACCGTGCTGCGCCGGGTATTGGCACTGCCCGGCATCGACAACCTGGATGGTTTTGTGTTGCCGAAATTCGACAGCCGCCAAATGCCGGCTTACTTCGAACTATTACAGGAAACCTCTTACAGCATCATGCCAACTCTGGAAACCGCCGCTGTTTTTGACGCGGTAGCGATGCGCCGTCTGGCCCGACAATTGGCGCGCAGTTCGCTCAGAGAGCGGATACCGGTGTTGCGCATTGGCGGCAATGATTTACTGAATTTGCTGCGAATACGCCGCCCGCGAGGTCTCACATGGTATGAAACGCCCATCGCTGCGGTCATCGCGCAGCTGGTCACCACCTTTATTCCATCAGGCTTTACTTTATCGGCACCGGTTTATGACTATTTGAATGATGAACAAACCCTGGCTCGGGAAATTGGCATGGATTTGGCCCATGGCCTGGTAGGGAAAACCGCTATTCATCCAACGCAAATTGCCTTGATTCAACAGCATTACGCGGTTTCCGAACCAGATTATCAAGACGCCCAGGCGCTTTTGTCGATAGATTCACCTGCGGTGTTCAAACAAAACGATGCCATGTGTGAGACCGCGACACATATCCATTGGGCGCGGCAAATTTTGTGCCGCCATGCGCATTATGGGCTGCGCCGCGCTGCGCACCCGACGAGCCTGCGATCTGGCTGATTCGTCATGCTCAATTTTCTTGACACCTTAAGGAGCGCTTATGTTAACGCGTCAAACATTGATTTCCGGTCAAAACATGGTGCTGAACCAGCATGATTTGCATGTTGTTTTGATGCCAGGGCAAATACCGACCGGGCTCTCGCTGGATACCAGCGCCTTTTTATTGAATGACCGGGAGCAGGTCGATGCCGATACGGATTTTATTTTCTTCAATCAACCGTCGGGCGAAGGCATCGAGCTGGATGGCGTACAGCATAAATTGACCTTGCACCTGGAGCGGATTCGTCCTGCTGTGCAAAAAATCGTTTTGACTGCAACGATTTTTCAAGGCGTATCGAAACACCAGTCCTTCAAGCAATTAGGCAGTATGACGGTTTTGCTTAAGGATTTCATCACCGGTCTTGAAGTTGCCGAATTTTCCTTAGACACCGCAGATTGTCAGGAAACCGCTTTGATTTTTGCCGAGTTTTACCGGCACCATAACCTTTGGAAGTTTCGTGCGATGGGGGCTGGCTTTATCGGTGGACTGGAGCCTTTGGCCAAGCATTATGGGGTCGAGATAGGCGAGGGAGAAACGGCGCCACCGCCGGCACCGCCGATCAATCTAAGCAAGATTACCCTGGAGAAAAAAGGCCAATCGGTTTCGCTGGAGAAAAAGCCCTCGGGGCTGCTCGGTAAAATTCATATCAACCTCAATTGGAATGCCAGTCCAGTCAAATCAGCGGGCTTTTTTTCACGGCCTAAAGCGGGGATTGATCTTGATTTGGGGTGTTTGTTCGAACTTATGGATGGCTCGATCGGCGGTATTCAGGCCTTAGGCAATGCCTACGGTAATTTTCTTAGCGCCCCCTATATCGAACTGGATCAGGATGATCGCAGCGGTCAATCGGCCACGGGAGAGAATCTTTATATCAATGGGGATTATTGGCATTTGTTCCGGCGTATCCTGATTTTTGCCTTCATTTACGAGGGCGTGCCGAACTGGAGTCATGTCGATGCTAAAATCACCCTTGCCGCGGCCGGGCAAGCTGACATCGAGGTTAAACTGGACAGTCATCGCAACGATCAGACGATGTGCGCCATTGCCTTGCTGGAAAACGTTGACAATCAAGTTGTGGTGACCAAGCTGGTCGATTATTTCTCGGGCCATCAGGCATTGGATCGTGCCTATGGTTGGGGGCTGCGCTATGCGCCGGGCAGCAAATAGCCTATGCTTTGCAAAGGGGCTGTTTCGCGCCACCGTTGGGTATGACCTTTTTTCATTGCTATATTAAGGAAAACACATGAGCTTCCAAGCTTTTTTTGATTCATTGAAAAGCAAAGCCTCGGAACTGAAAACCGAAGCTTTGAAATTCAAAAACAAAGACTTTCTGAATGCGACAATGGCCGGTTCCGCATTGATTGCGATGGCCGATGGCGTTATTTTGCCGGAAGAAAAGCAAAAGATGATCAAATTCATCGAAAATCATGACGCCTTGTCGATTTTTACCACCACCGATGTGGTCAATGCTTTCCAAACGTATGTCAACCAATTGCAATTCGATAAAGATATTGGCGAGGCCAAGGCCTTTGAGGCTTTGAACAAGATGGAAAAAAACAGTGCTGCGGCGCGACTGATTGTACGCATGGTCATTTCAATTGCCGGCTCGGATGGCGACTTCGACGACCATGAGAAAAAAATGGCTATACACATTGCCAACGAGCTAGGGCTTGACCCCGCGGAATTTGAGCTGACTTGATCGGTTAAATACGCATCGTGCCTCTATGCCTGCCTAAAGTCACCTGGGGCGGTATACGGTCTGCCCCCTTTTTCAAAAAGGGGGCTTCAGGGGGCGGGTTATCCGCTGGAAAGATCGGTGTTGCGTAATGAAATCACAGGCCAACCGGCTGTTTTGGCATGTTGCTGCAAGTGGTCGTCCGGGTCAACGGCGACTGGATGACTGACTTTCGATAACAGGGGTACGTCGTTGATGGAGTCGCTGTAAAACCAACTGCCAGCCAGCGTTTGTTGCTGTTCGGCCAACCAGGCGTTCAGGCGGATAACCTTGCCGTGTTGAAAACAAGGCACGCCGGCAACCTCGCCGGTGTAGCGGCCATCTTTGAATTCCGGTTCGGTGGCCAGGAGATGATCGATGCCATACGCTGACACAATCGGTTCGGTGACAAAGCGGTTAGTGGCGGTGATGACCATTAAGGTATCGCCGTCTGCGCGGTGACGTTCGATTAACCCGGCCGCCTTAGGCAGCATGATGGGTTTGATTTTCTGATCGATGAACTGATCGCGCCAGGCGTGTAATTCGCTGATTGAATGGGCGGCTAAAGGTTGTAAAGCAAAGCGCAGAAAGGCCATGATGTCCAGGCTGCCGTTCCGGTAATCCTGATAGAAGCGTTCATTCTGGCGGCGGTATTGCTCGGCATCGACCCGGCCTTGTTCAATCAGAAATTCACCCCATAAATAATCGCTGTCACCCGCCAATAACGTGTTGTCTAAATCGAAAATGGCCAAAGCCATGGTGTTTTGCTCCGTAGTTGAGTCATGCAACCGTTAAGTTGTGTATAAAAATCTCCTCAATCTCCTGTTGAAAACAGAGGAGGCCGATAAATCCGCCGCGTAGATTGGGCAAAGCAGTAAGCTTGCCCAATCTACAGTACAGCTTTGATCGGGTGGATACGCTTTCGCGCATCCACCTATCAAGCCGCTACGTTGATGGCCGGTAGCCGGGCACCGACCTAAGCCAGTCATGCTTGCTAAAACAAGTCCGCAGCATCATGGCTTGTGAACGGTTACCACGCCTTCACGCTGTAACAAGGCGCGTTTTCTGGCCAGGCCCCACCGATAGCCGCCCAGGTCGCCACTTTTGTGGATCACGCGATGACAGGGAATGGCCACCGGCAGTGGATTGGCGGCGCAGGCATTGGCCACGGCGCGGCAGGCGTTGGCTTGGCCGATGCGTTGCGCCAGCGCCTGGTAGCTGAGCGTTTGCCCTGCGGGCACGGTGGTTAATGCTTCCCAGACCCGGATTTGAAAGGCTGTGCCAGATAGCCATAACCGGCCCGGCCAGCCGCGCTCGGGGTGCGCCAGTAAATCCAGCAAAACCTTGCAGGTAGCAGTATCGGCTGTGTCGATAGGCTGGGTAGGCTCGGTATTCAGCCAGGTGAAGCGGCATAAAGCGTCATGATTGAACGCGGCGGCAACACTGCCTAAAGGCGTTGGGCAAGTTACCCAGCGCAGTTCTTGAGGCCATGGTGCAATGTGTAGATACATCGGCGCGTTCAATCGTTTTTATCGACATAAATACCGCTGAGTTTGCGCTTGAATTCATCGGTGACTTCGCGCACGTTCAAGGTGTTTTGCACCACACGTGGCGTGATCAATACCACCAGCTCGGTTTTGTCTTTGATGCGGTTGGTGGTGCTGAACAATGGCCCAATCAGTGGAATATCGCTGAGAAAAGGAATGCCGCGCACGCTGTTTTCAAAATTTTCACGAATCAGGCCGCCCAGGATGATGGTTTCGCCATCTTTAATCGCCACGGAGGTGGTGATTTTACGTTGTTGAATGGTCGGTGAGTTCAGTGTCGATGAGGTGGTGGCAACGGCCTGGTTGGCTTCTTGCTCTACCTCCATGATCACCAGGCCGCCGGCATTGACTCGGGGGCGGATGTTCAGGGTGATGCCGGTCTCCACCATTTGGATATTGTTGGTGACGATGGTGCCTACGTTATCGGCCGCGGCGGTGGCGCTGTTCAGGTTGGTGGACTGACTGGTGGCAATAGGCACCTGGTCGCCGACATTGATAGAGGCCTCTTGGTTGTTCAGCACCATCAGCGAAGGCGAGGCGACCACATTGACATTGGTTTTGGTGGCTACGGCATTCATCACTGCCCGAGCCGCACCGCCGGTGTAAAACACGGAAAAGGCTTCACTGGCGCCAAATGCGGACAAATTGCCATCTTGTATCTGGCTGAGCAGGGTGGAAAAGTTGCCGGTTTCAAAAAACCATTCCACACCGTATTTAAGATCATCGTTCAAGGTGACTTCCAGTATCTTGGCATCGATCAAGACCTGTAAAGGCATCATGTCCAGTTGTTTAATCACCCCATGAATGACGCTGTATTCCTGGGCCGTGGAGACAATCACCAGGGAATTGTTGACCGGGTCGGCAATAATGCGCACCTCACCGACATTGGCGACACCGGTGCTAGCGCCGCTGGCATTGGCCGCTGGCCTGCGTTGCGGCGTGCGCGAGGTGGCTTGCCGGTTGCTGAGGTTGACCGCGGTCTGCCCGGGTGCCACCGATGGCGGCCGGCTGGTGGATTGAGCGCCGGCAAAAATACTCATCAAAGTGTCGGCCAGCTCCACGGCATCGACGTGTTGGACTTTGTACACATTGACGCCACCGCCGGCCGAGGTTTTGGCTTTATCCAGCCGGTGTACCCAGGCTTCTATGTCGGCCAGATAGCCGGGCTGATGAGTGATGGCCAGAATGGCGTTCATGCGCTCGATGGCGATGAAGCGGAAAAATTCCTTGCCTTTTTCACTGCTTTCTTCAGCGAAAATCTGTTTTAACTCGTCAATCAAGGTCGGTGGGTCAACATAACGCAGTGGGTACAAGGCAAAGGAGCGGCCTTGTAATACGCTGATGTCGAAGGTATCGACCACTTCTTTAACGCGCAGGATGTCAGCTCGGCTCCCGGACACCAGCAATATATTGTGCACGGTGTCGCTGTGCAAGGCGGTGGTGGCTGGCAGCAGCGGTTTCAGGAGTTCACTGACCTGGTTAACGCTGATATTTTTGACCGGAATGGCGGTGAGTCGATAGCCGGGATGCGTGCTGTGCGCAGTACCAAGGTCGGCACTGAACAACGCTTCCTTGCTGGGTTCGATGTGGTAAACCCCGCCGGCATCGCGCACCAGGGCCGCGCCGTTCATGCCCAGCAACATTTCCAGCGTCGGCAAGAGCTGTTCCCGGTTCAGCGGTTTGGCGGTATGCAGATTGACTTTGCCGCCCACTTTCGTGCTGAGTACGTAATTTTGTTCCAATATATCGCCAATAATGACTTTGGCGACTTCACCTAGGTCGGCCTCATCAAAATTCAGGGTATAACTGCCGCCAGCCGCCGAGGCATTGGATGGGGATTTAGGTAGCACCATGCCGGTGCTACTGGAGGGAAAGTACTCGGCCGGCAACGGGGGGGCGTTTGAGTCGTCCGGCATCTCGGGCGCGTTGAGATTGTCGGTATCGTCAACCGCCATACTGTTCGAGGCTAAATCCAGGGCCAGCCGGTCGCTGGCGGAAGGGCCTAACAATTCGCAGCCGCTTAACATCAAGGCTAATGTCAGGGCAGGTAAAGCACGCGGGGCGTTAAGGTTTGTCATTTTTAGCAGATTTTTTATTGGCAAGACGCTTTTGCGCTTCGGCAATGGATGCGGCAAAAGGATTCAGGGGTTTGCTGGTGTCCTTAACAGGCGCTGGCTCAGATTCAGCCAGGGATGGCGTCTGAGTGGCCAGGTTCGCTTGTTTGGCTTTGGGTTTTTGCAAAATCAGGCTTTGTTGTTGGCCGGCGCTTTCCAGAATGAGCCGGTCGGGTTTAAGATCGATAATGCGCCAGCCATCGACTTCCTGATCTAAGGCTAATTTTTGTACTTTAGGCTGGTTGGCACGTTGTTGTTTGTTGCGCAACAGGGCGCGTAATTGTGTGCCGTCATAATAAATGCCGGTCAGTTCCCAATGAAGGGGGCCGGCAGTGGGCGTTTGGCTGGCGGTGTCGCTGGGGGTGTTTGTGTTTTGCTCTGCGACAACAGGCTGGCGCCCTTGCACGAATAATGGACGTTCGACCACGGCGGCAAATTGGTTGATCGAGTGTGTGTCACGCGCCAATTCGGGCAATTTGCGCGGTTGATAATCGCGATTGACCGGTTGTGTAAGCAGCGCATCCTGGCGCTTCCAGGCCAGTAACGCACAGCTTCGAGCACCTAGGATGGACAGCCCGAGCACGCCAATCAGCGCCAATTTAAGCCACAGTAGATGCTTGTTCATGGCGACTCCCTCAGCATAAACCCGACTGCGGAAAAATTGACATTGAGCAGGCCGGTATTGGTGTTGCTGTTACGGTTGCGGGTGCTGGTGTAGGGTCGAATATCCAGTTCCTCGATCAGGTACAGCGGTTCGGTTTGTTCCAGTTCGTAGACAATGCTGCGCACGGCTTCAATATCAGCTCTAAGCCGCACTTTAACGCCAATGCGGGTAAAGTTGCCATCAGGGCGTGGCGGCAGCACTTGAGTGCTGGTCAGCTGCGCATTGACACCGGTCAATTGGCCTTTAATGGCTTGCTGCAATTCTGCGGCTGCTACGGCGGGATTGTCGTGACGCATTAAATACGACAATTGTGCGTATTGAGCCTGAATTTGCTCAAGGTTAGCCTCGATGGCGGTGCGATTTTGCACGATACGCAAATAACGCTGCAAGCGAAATTCCAAGTCCTCGCGTTGTTCTTGCAGGCGCCAGTGCCAGGACAGTAGCGGCGTGAGCACGAAAGCCACCACCAGCATGACAATGCCCGCCAATAAAGCCACCGCAAGACCGCGCTCACGGGTCCAGTTAACAAGCGTCATCATTCTGAAGGGGGGAGGGTGAGTTGAGCGTTGATCTGAAAACGTTCCAGGCCGGTGCGAATGTCTTGATTGACCGGCGAGGCGAAACTGACATCCTTGAACCAGGGCGCGTTTTCCAGCATGGCAATTAAACGGGATGCTTGCGGGGATTGTCCTTGAAACTGCACTCGGCCATTGCGGTACTGAAAATAAGTCAGCCAGGTGTCGTCATTGATAAGCTGGCTGAGCGAGTCCAGCACCGCCAACGCGGAGGGTTGGTGATGTTTCTTGGCAAGCAGTTGTTGGGTATGTTCTACCAGTTTGGTCATGGCCAGTTCTTGCGCTTCAACCTGTTGCGCTTCGCTGGCCAGGGTTTTGAGTTGCTGTTCCAGGGCTTCAACCTGCGCTTGTTGCCAGCGTAATGGCAGCACTAACAGACCGGTGAGCAGAATCAGTAGTGTCAGCGTCAGCGCCAACTGTACCAGCTTGGGTAATAGTGGCAGGCTTTGTTGTTCCGCCAAGGGTAGTAGATTATAGCGGGGTGGGCCTTGTTCGGCATGGCTGGGCAGGGCGGTGCTGTCAATCCAGGATAAGGCGCGGCCTTGTGTTTTGAATTCGCCGAGCAACGATTCCAGGCGACTTTTTGGGCTGATCAGTAACGTGACATCAAGCTGATCCGCGCCCGCCTGGGCGGGTGCGGCCTGATAGGCATAGTAAACCTGTTCGCTGGTGAAGGGCGTTAAACGATCCAGTTCATAATCTAGCAGTTGCTGCAAATGTGCTTGCGCGGCTTTAGGTACGGTGATGGATTTGCACAGTACCGCGCTGCCAGGCAGACGCAAGCCCAGTGGCGCTTGCCGCCACAGCGGTTGGTCGTCCAGTGTGCTGAGCAATTGTGCAATAGCGGTGCCGGAGGCGGGGTAGTAATGTCCGATCAGCTGCTGTTGCTGGCGATGATAGCCCTGTACGGTTAGTTGCTCGTCTTGCAGGGTAATCACGATCACGCCTGCCCGGTCGTCCAGCCAGGCGCGCAGTCGCTCTGGCACCAGAAAGGCAAGCTCATTGCGCCACCATCGCCAGAATGCGGCGACATCCAGGTTAATCTGCGTATCCAGTTGCATAATCGGTCAGTTCCGGGCCAAATAAGGCTTGATCCTGAGCAGCGTCAATGCGCCATTCCAGGGTTTGGTAAAGGTGTTGCGTATTTTGATCAGGTTTGACCACAGTGCCCAGCGTGGTAGCCAGGCCATCGGGCATGCGCGCTTGCACGGCGATGGTCAGTACCGCTCGGTCGGTATTGTCGCCGCTGGTTTGTTGCACGCTACGCGCCGCTTGCGCCAGATCCAGAAACGATTGCGCAGTGCCGGGAGGCGGCGGTGGCGCGGCTGGGGCGTCTGCCTCGGCAGGGGCCTCGCTGAGCATGGAGCGCAGTGGTTCTGCGACCAGATCGAGCGTGGGCTTGGCCTGCCCGGAGTACACGGTGAACCAAGGGCTGAGCTGCTGAAACAGCCGTGCATCCATACCGAGCACCTGTTGCAATTCGCGCACAGTGCTGAATGGCCGGTTGCCTGGCCCCTGAGCGCGTCCGGCTTGCAGATACGCTTCACGTTCAGCGCCATTAGGGCGGCTGTTGTCATCGGGGTCACGCCAGTCCATGATAGCACTGGTCAGGGCCTGCTGGCTGGCCAGATCCAGTTCAACCAGGGTCATTAACTGGCTGATGAGCCATTCGTCGGCATGGTTGAGGTCGATTTTACCGGCCTCGGCAAAAATCCGAACCATCAGTTGCGCGTCGCCGAAGGTCAGTGCGTAAGGTCGTCCATCGGTGTCCCAGCGTTCCGGCTCCTCGGCGCTTAACATCACTTGCGCCCAGAACACGCCCGCTTCGGCGGCCGCCTCGGCGCGTGCCTGGCCGGTCAGGTAGCTGACCGATGCCGTCTCCCGGCGTGTGGTCAGGGTGAAGGCGCCGGCCATCAGTGTCATCAAACCGACCAGCCATAACACCAGTACCAGGGCGACGCCGTGTTGTTTACGGGGCATCATCGGCACTGCGGGCATCCTCTGCTGTGGGTTCGGCATTGCGCAGGCGAATCACCAGTTCCGGGTGCGCCAGGCCATCGGCGCCCAGCCAACTGACGCCGACCAGTTGCGGTAATTCGATTTTATCTTGCCACAGCGTTTGCCAGTAGGGTGGCTCGCCCGGGCGGTCGCCGCCAAAATAACGCAAGGCGAAGTCTTGAATATCATCGACCAGAATTACGCTATCCCAGGGCCATTCGCCACCGTCGGGCGGTGGGTCGAAGGGTTTGACGGCAACGGTCAGGTTGTGGTGGTTATTTTCCTGGCTGATGGCAACCTGGAACCAGTGCGGGCCGGGGCGGGCGGCGCTGTCCGGCAACCAGGCGGCGAATTGCAGAAAAGCGCTATCGCCTTGAAAGGAAAAGCCCTCAGGAGAACGGTTACTCGCCCCCCCGGCTTGCACGCCATTGTCCGCGCTGGCTTGCCAAAGCGGTTGGGCTTGCGCGACATGCCGTAACCAGAAGCGGCTGAATGCCGCCGCCTCGCTGACTGCGTCGAGTTTGCGCTCGCCGCCATCCCAGCTGCGTATTGAAATGGACAGGCTGGCCAACAGTAAAACCATGACCAGGCTGAGCAAGGCCATGGCCAGCAGCACTTCCACTAAGGTGAAACCCTCGCGCTTGAACATCACGAACGCAGGCGCAGGGTTTCCAGATACACTTCGCGTGGCTGGGTCATATCATCGCCAAATTGTACGCGGATCATCACTCGCAACGGTATCACGTCACGCGCATTAAGGCTGGCTGGAAGCTGTTCGAGTAAATCCGGCTGCATCAGCACCCGCCAGTGATATCGTTCCAGCTCGACGCCGCTGAAATCACTGTCTTGCAGGGGCCATTCATGACCGACCCGCGCCAGTAGACTTTGCGCCAGTTGTGTGGCATTGACATAGTCCTCGGCAATCTGCGCCTGCCTGACATTGCGCGAAAAAATGGCCAGCAGCATACTCAACGCCAAGCCCATAATGGCAAAAGCCACTACCATTTCCAGTAGCGAGAAGCCGTGTGTTAGGGCATCTGCGCGCATGGCACCGCTGTGGAGGGTTGCTTTAGTGTTACGCATGAGGCATGCGCGCCGCGATGCGCCCGGTCAGCCAGCTGATATCAATGTGCCAGACGCCGCTGTCATTGTTCAGGGTGATGCGTCCGCCGCTGGCCGAGCCGTCCGGGAAAAAGCGGAAACCGGCTTGGCTGGCACTGTATTGTTCTTGTTGCGCGGTGTCCAGGGTCAAGCCAATGGCGGCATCCAGGGCGTGCGCACCCGAGCCGTCATCCAGCCAATATTCATTATGTTCCAGATCCAGGGTCAAGGTGGTTTCGCGTCGCTCCAACATGGCCAGGGTGCGGGCATGGCGCAGCTGGGCGGTCAGCGACCGTACCGCCGCCTTCAGTGCGGTGGTGCTTTGACCGCTGTTGATATTCAGTCCGACCAGCCCCAGCGCCAGCACCATGATCACCAGCACCACGGTCAGTTCGAGCAATGTGAAGCCATGCGCAGGTTTCACTGCCAGCTAACCACGTCCTGGTCTTCGCCTTCGCCGCCTTCGTTGCCATCGGCACCTAACGAGTACAGGTCAAACGCGCCGTGTTCGCCCGGCTGACGGTACACATAGTCGTTCAGCCAAGGATCTTTAGGGACTTTGTTTTTACGCAGATAAGGCCCGTTCCAGCGTTCGGAATCCTGGGGTTTTTCCACCAGTGCCGACAAGCCTTGTTCAGGGGTGGGATAACGGCCAACATCGAGCTTGTACATATCCAGCGCCGCTGATAAGTCTTCGATCTGGACTTGCGCGGCTCGGGTTTTCGAGGTGCTCATGTGCTTCATCACTTGCGGCCCGACAATGCCGGCCAGCAAGGCAATAATGCCCAGCACCACTAACAATTCCAGTAATGTGAAGCCATTGACATTACGTATCTGCATCAGTTTCATCTTATCCTCATAAAGCTAAATCATTGACACTCAAAATGGCCAGCAGAATGGACACAATAATACCGCCAATCAACAAGCCCAGACCGATAATCAACACCGGCTCCAGCAGCGCCAGCAAGCGCTGAATGGCGATTTTCAATTGCTTGTCATAAATAACCGCCACACGTTGCAACATTTCTTCCAGACGCCCGGTTTCCTCGCCCATGCGAATCATCTGTGTGGCCAGTTTCGGCAAGATGTCTTCGGCGATCAGGGCATCTGACATCGGTTTACCGCGTTTCAGGCGTTCTTCGGCATCGGCCAGGGCACTGGCAATCAGCCGGTTGCCGACGGTTTCCTTGGCAATGGCCAGGGCATTGAGAATGGACACGCCATTGCTTAGCAAAGTGCCCAGGGTGCGGGCAAAGTTGGCGGTTTCCATATTGCGCAGCAACACGCCTAACAGCGGCAGTTTCAGCCAGCGACCATCCCAGATGCGGCGCCGTTGTTCGTCCTGATATTGGCGCTGAAAATAGACGCTGATCCCAATCGCCAGCACCGGTAACAGCCAGCCCCAGCTTTGCAGCCCGTCGGCCAGCGCGACCACGATTTGCGTGG
This sequence comes from Methylococcales bacterium, assembly GCA_032251045.1. Classification (GTDB taxonomy): domain Bacteria; phylum Pseudomonadota; class Gammaproteobacteria; order Methylococcales; family Methylomonadaceae; genus JAVVEW01. The sequence continues at coordinate 40,411 of JAVVEW010000005.1, read as the reverse complement.
GCACGGGCAATTCTTGACCGGCGCTGTCGAACATTTCCTGAAACTGCGGCACCACATACGTCAACATGACAAACAGTGACGCCAGCGACATTACCAGCAAAATCGCTGGATAAATCAGGGCAGTGGCGACGGTATCACGCAATTCCTTGGCGCGCTCCAGATAATCGGCCAACCGGGCCAAGACACCGCCTAAATTGCCGCCTGCTTCACCGGCACGGATCATGTTCAAATAAAACCGGGAGAAGACGCCCTGATTTTGCAGGGCATCAGCCAACGAGCGACCGCCTTTGACCTCATTCAATACTCTGGCGATCATCTCAGCCAGCTTGGCATTGCTGTCAGCCAGATCGATCAACACCAGCAGCGATTTGTCCAGCGGCAGGCCGGATTCCAGCAAGGTCGCCAATTCCCCGGTGAACAACATCAGGTCTTTGTGTTTCAGGCGAAACCCGGAAGCGCCCAGCGAGATGCCCAAAAACGTGCGGCCGCGTGACGGCTTAAGCTCCAGGATCAGCAAACCCTGCGCCTGCAAACGGGCCAGCGCCGTGGCATTGTCGGCGGCATCAACAAAACCTTCCTCAATTTCCGCGCCGGACATGGCTTTATAGGCGAACAAGGTCATTAATTCTCCGTGGTCACTCTAAGGACTTCGTCCAGCGTGGTCGAACCGGCCAGGGCCTTGCTCAGGCCGTCTTCATAAAGCCTGAGCATGCCCTGTTCGATGGCCAGTTTCTGAATGTCGCCGGCTTCGGCGTGGGTCATAATCAGCTTGCGAATCGGATCGGTCATCACTAAAAATTCGACAATCGCCATTCGTCCCCGATAACCCAAGCCATGACATTTGGCGCAGCCTTGGGCGTGGAACCAGAGCAACTCTCCCTCAGGTTGCAAACGCCGAAGCTGCATTTCCCTGGCCATGGTCTCGGGTACCGGCTCGTGGGTTTTGCAATCCGGACACAGTTTACGCACCAGCCGCTGCGCCAGAATACCGTTGACCGTGGAACTGAGCAGATATTCTTCAAGGCCCATGTCCTGCAAGCGGGTCACGCCGCCGGCGGCGTCGTTGGTGTGCAAGGTCGATAACACCAAATGCCCGGTTAACGCGGACTGAACGGCAATGCGCGCGGTTTCCAGGTCGCGCATTTCGCCGATCATGATCACGTCCGGGTCTTGCCGGACAATAGACCGCAGCGCGGCGGCAAAATTCAAGCCGATTTGCGGTTTCGCCTGAATCTGGTTGATGCCTTCCAATTGATATTCAACCGGGTCTTCCACAGTGATGATTTTTCGCTCCGTCGTGTTCAGTTGTTTCAGGGCGGTATAAAGCGTGGTCGATTTACCGCTGCCGGTAGGCCCGGTAATCAGAATAATACCGTGCGGCTTGGCCAGAATGCTGTTGAACCGCGCTAGCTGCGTGGCCGAAAAACCCAACGCCTTGAAATCCAGCACCGTGGTTTCTTTATCCAGCAAGCGGATCACCACGCTTTCGCCGTACAGTGTGGGAATGGTCGAAACCCGAAGATCCAGCTCCTTGCCCAACATCTGCACCTTGATCCGGCCGTCCTGAGGCAGTCGGCGTTCGGCGATATTCAGCTTGGCCATGATTTTCACCCGCGACAACACCGCCGCCGCCGATGCTGCAGGCGGTGAATCGATTTCCTGCAGCACACCGTCAATTCTAAGCCGCACTTTCAGCTTTTGCTCGAATGGCTCGATGTGGATATCCGAGGCCCGGTTATCAATGGCTTTTTGCAAAATCAGGTTGACCATTTTGATCACCGGTGCTTCGCTGGCCATGTCTTTAAGGTGTTCCAGGTCTTCCTCGCCGACATTTTCCGATTCCATGTTGGCCAGTAATTTATCCATTTGCGACTGACCCTCGCCGTATTGCACTTCCAAAGCGGCATCGATTTCCGACAGCACCCCGACGTTCGGTACGATTTTTTGCCCGGTGGCCAGTTGCAAGGAGGACAAGGCGAAGCTGTCGGTGGGATCGAGCATGGCCACGCTGATGACCTGATCATCCTGGGCTAGACCTACGATATGTTGCTGCTGCAAGAATTTCAACGATACACTTTCAGGCAGCACCGCCTCTAAGGGATACGCTTCAGCGCTTACTTTGGCTAATCCGGTCAACTGCGCGAACGCATCGGCGATATCGGTTTCTGAACTCAACCCCAGCTTGATCAGCAAATGCGGCGTGGTTTCGGTGACCGAGGCGCTGTGCAAGCGTTCCAGCTTGCGAATTTCCGAGGCGGCGAGTTTTTGTTGGTCGATCAGATAATCGAGCAGCGCTTGATGGGAAGAACTGGACACAAGTCAATAAGGGGGTGGCGGTTTAGGAGTGGCAGGCGTCTGCTGGTGTTGAGTTGCTTAATTGGTGGAGAGAAGCGTTATTTTTCAACCCTTTCAGGCTATGGTAACAACGGCGGCAAGCCAGCTCAACAGGCAGGTCGGGTTATCAGACATTCTCATTATGCACGTTCCGGTGGGGTGGCGGGATCGTATCAGGCAATGCTTGGAAACAAGACGCCGTGAATACGTCCATACAAGGCGCTATGATAGCATTCATGCGGTCAAAGCCTTACCTTACCCGTAGTCTTGCCAGTATTTTGAGCACCTACCATGATTCAACGGAATTTGCCGCATGATTACCGTCGCCAAGCGTTTTTAGCGTTTCATGGCCGTGATACTCAAGCATTGGCCGAGCAAGTCACCGCCAGAGGTTTACGCAAAGGCTTGCTGTGGCAGGGGCGACCGGTGTACCTGGCATTCCATTTCAGCGATACCGATGTGGTGGTCTCGGGCGATATGGATGATGCGGCATTGACCACGCTGGCTGACAATATGCTGGGGCTGGCACAGCCGATTGCGCTATTTGAACGCATGGCTTTGGCTACGCCGCTGGGGCGCGTGGTGCAGGCGCAGCAAGGCTTGCGCATTGCACTGGCGGCAACGCCGTTCGAAGCTTTGACCTGGGCCATTACCAGCCAGCAAATCAGTGTGCCGGCGGCGCTGGCGATGCGCCGCAAGCTGATACGGGCGGCGGGCGTGCGTTTGCCGGATGGATTGTATTGTTATCCTGATGCGGCGCGTCTTGCCGCACTGACTGAGGAGATATTCAGGGGGGTGGGTTTTCCCCGCAGTAAGGCGATGACGCTGGCGGTGGTCAGCCGTTTGGTGGCTGACGGCGAGTGGGTGTTACAGGCGGCAACGGAGGCCGAGTTTCAAGCCTTGGCGCAGAGGCTTTTGGCCATTCCGGGCATTGGTCCTTGGACGGTCAATTACAGCCTGATGCGTGGTTTGGGCTATCTCGATGGCAGTTTGCATGGCGATGCCGGCGTCAGGCGCGGCATTCAGCATTTGTTGGCACGTCCGGAAGCCGTGAATGCGGCGTTTGCCCGGGATTGGCTGGCACCGTTCGCGCCCTGGCGCGGCCTTGTTGCCGCACATTTATGGGCGTTTCAGGACTGAGTGCGTAAATGTTCGGCCAGACGCAAGCTCAGGGCCAGAATAGTCAGCGTTGGATTGGCCCAGTCGACGGTGGGAAATACGCTGCTACCGGCAATATACAGGTTATCGATGCCGTGGACTTTGCCCTCGGCATCGACCACGCCGTGCCGCGGATTATCGGCCATGCGCGTGGTGCCCATGTGATGATAACCGCCGATCGGGTGGTTACTGATCAAAGGATCGAATTGCCAGAGCCGGTCACGGTCGGCCAACCAGTTGGCGGGTTCGACCCGGCCATCATGCCGGTCACGCTGTGTTTATCGATAGCGCTGAATTGCCAGTCCAGAGTTAATCGCGGCAACCCTAAGGCATCACGCGCCTCGGGATTGACCGTCACCCGACTGTCTGGGTTAGGTGCCTGTTCGGCGCGGATCACGGCATGGATACCGGAGCCGGGCTGCTTCAGTTTTCTCAAGTTCAACGCAGCGCCGAATCGATCCTGAACCAGGGTGGAGGCTTTTTTAGTCAGTTTCCACATCGCCCGGCCAAAGGCGGTTGGCGACAGATCATGGCGTAAGTTATTGTAAATATTTTTATAAAACTGCTGTTGTTCACCTTCATTCAGGCGCACGCCCAGGGTAAAACAGGAGTTCAGCAGCGCTTCCCGCGCTTGCAACGCTTCGCCGGGTCTTAACAACATGCCGTAACGCAAACCCTGGTGCCGACGGAAGCGCGGCAGAGACTTGAATAAGCGGGCCGGGTCATCGGTGATGATGCGTCCGCCCCGGGCATGAGGATGCTCCATGAAATACCGGCCAACCCGGTCATGTTGGTTGCTGATGCCGTCAGGGTGTGCTTGGGTTTTGGAATTCAATAACAAGCGCGGTACTTCCAGGCCGCCGGTGGCCAGAATAAAACATCGCGCCCTGACCCGGGTGCGTCGGCCGGTCAGCGAGCCTACGGTCACTTCAGTGATTTGCCGACCATTGTCACTGCTGTCCAGGGTCATGGCGGTGGCGTTCAGTAGAATCCTGACATTGGCCGCGTTAACCAGATCCTGGCATTGCGGCAAAGTAAAGCGCTCGAACTTTTCATCAAACTGCCAAAAAGCCATTTGTATCAGGTCAGGGTCGAACACCGCATCCGGCGCGTTTGCGCCTTCGGGTAGAATATTGCCGGAAAGCTGTGGCAGGTCCAGCAAACGCTGTGCCTGGCGGTACCAGGGGCTAAGCGTATCCTTTGCGAACGGCCAGCCGCTGTGCGTGACCCAAGGCCTGGGCTGAAAATCGATGGTATCCAGCTGCGCCGAGCGCCCGCCCCAAATCGCCGTGGTGCCGCCAAAAAAGCGCAGCCGGGCATCGGGCCAAAGGGTAATACTCCATGCCGATGCTGTCGCCGGCGGCCAGATCCTGAATGTGCGGGTCGAAATCCTTGCCGCCCGATTCCAGCAATAAAATATCGCGACCGGTATCTTTCAACGCTCGGGCCAGGGTAATGCCGGCCGCGCCAGCGCCGATAATGCAGGTGTCGGTGGCAAGTTCCGCCTCGGTGGTGTTTTTTAGATGGGAAAAATTGTCAATCATGATTCACTGCGTCAGGTTGGTTGTCAGACGGTTTAAGGGTAGTCTTTTTTCAGAAATAATCGATACAGCGTAATGCCGGCGATAAAGCCGCCTAAATGCGCCCACCAGGCCATGGTGCTGACCGTGTCGCTGAACACCAGCGTGGAGGTGGCATTGCCGATTTGCAGAATGACCCAAACGCCTAAAAAACCGATGGCCGGGACGTTGAAGATAAGCGGCAGAAACAAAATGGGCACCCAAATAACTACGCGCTCAAAGGGGTACATCAGAAAATAAGCACCTAAAACGCCGGCAATCGCGCCGGAGGCGCCGATGACCGGAATCACCATGGCCTGATCGAAAAACCATTGCAAGCCCGTGGCCAAAATGCCACATACAAGATAAAACACCAGAAACCGGCCCGGCCCCATGCGATCTTCGACATTATCGGCAAAAATCCATAAAAACAACATATTGCTTAGCCAATGAAACCAACTGCCATGCAGAAACAGGTTGCTGATAAAGGAGAAGTAATGATCCGGCGGCAAGCCGAAGTGGGTAGCCCAGGTCGGGTTGCTGTAACGAATCGGAACCATGCCATAGTAATAGGTCAGCTGGCGTACGGTTTCATCCGGCAGTATTTGCAGAATTAGAAAAATGGCACTGCACAAGGCGATAAGCGTCCAGGTGACATAGGGCGTGTGATAACGGGGGGCAGTGTCACGAAGTGGGATCATGAGGCAGGTGGTGGTGGCATGATTTTACGAAAATTAAAAAACAGATCGCTCAATCCGGCTAAAGCCATGCCGGTGTAGACAAACTGAGGTATGAAAATCAATAACAGATAAGGCGGCATCAGCAGCACGGCTTTACGTGGGTGTTCGCCAACGGTGGCATGCAGCACGGCCAGTCCCTGAAAGTAAAACGGCAGCAGAAAAATCAATAAAAATTGTCCGAACAGGGATTCAGTAAACAAATAACTCACAGCCAGAATGAGGCTCATCACCACCGGCAGCATCCGGGTCAGACGTAATTGTTGAAACTCGCCGGCAAAACGACCTGGCTTAGCGGCCAGCGTTTGCAGCCAGCGTCCCAGTAATACGGCGGCACTGACGGCAAGGCCAAACAAAGTTGCCACCAGGCCGTTAAAAATGGGCAAAATACCTTCGGCGCGAAAGCCGTCCATGCTGGCATCCGGCACGCCGGCCAGCGCCTGTTCCAGCCAGACTTGCCACCAGGCCGTGGCATCACCCGAAATCAGTTGTATCGCTAGAGCGCCTAGCCATGCCAATAACGTGGCGAGCGTGATGGTCAAGGCCAGTGAACGGCTTAAGTCCAGTACTTTGGCGCATAAGGCGGTCGGTGCCAGTAGCAGCAGCGCCACGGGTATTTCCAAACCAGGCCGGCTGGGCATGAAAGGCGCCGAGACGGCAATGACCACACCAGTCATCAACAGCAGCATGGCCGCGGTGCGGGTGTTGTAGGTCAGTGTGATGGTCGCGATAATCGCCGCGCAGAGAATGGCGGCGGGAATGATCAGAAAAGACAGCAGTGCAGTGGCCAGGGCAGCCAGTAGTGCGTGTGTGGGGTGTTGAGCGATAGTTTCGGCAAGCCAGCGTGTCATGGTGTAAGGCTCCTGAAGCGAGTAAGGTGCGGCAGCATTGCCAAGGGTTAGGCGGTGTGCTTACCTTCGGCTCTGGTTAGCGCACCGGCGTATAAAATACCGGTTCGTTCGCGTTATTGTCTACAATAGCAATGAAACTACGCTTAACAAATTTTTGATAAGCTGGTTGATTATTATTTTGTGGCGAATTTAAGAGTTTTCATGCAGCGATTGTTATTGATTTTGACGTTATTGGCGACTTCGATCCAGGCTGAGGCTGAAGATTTGCTGACGCTTTACCAGATTGCGCAAACCCATGACCCGGTGTTGCTGCAGGCTTTGGCGCGCAAGACTGCTTCTGTTGAAAGCAAATACCAGAGCTATGCGCGTTTTTTGCCTACTATCGAAGCCAGGGCGCAAAGTGACCGCAGCCGGTTGTTTAATAAAAAGGCGACGTTTCAGGGCGCGGGCGTACAAAACTTCTGGGTAAATACCTTGGCGATCAATCTCGAACAGCCGGTTTTTCGTTGGGAGAATTTTGTGCAGTTGGGGCAATCGGAAAACCGCATTGCGCAGGCGGAAGCCGAGTATCTTCAGGAGCGGCAACGTCTGATGCTGCGCATTACCGAAGCCTATTTCGATGTGCTCAATGCTGAGGATACCGTTAAGTTTGTCGATGCGGAACGGCAAGCGTTTGCCGAACAGCGAGAGCAGGCCGAGCGCCGCATGGAGGTGGGTGTGGCACCTATCACCGATGTTTATGAAGCGCAGGCGGCTTACGATCGGGCGGTAGCCAATCAAGTGGTGGCGGATAATGATCTGGATGATCGTAAGGAAGCGTTGCGCGAGATTATCGGTGATTTTTCCGGTGAGTTAGCGCAGTTAGCGCAGGATTTGCCTTTGCAGCCGCCGGAGCCTAATGCTATCGATGACTGGAGCCGTGCCGCCGAACGGGCTAACTATGCGGTGGTCGCGGCGGTGAACCAGGCAGAAGTCGCGCGTAAAAATGTCGAGCTGCAAGTGGGCGGACATTTGCCGCAGCTCGACATTGTGGGCAATTACAATCTGACCGATAACACCAGTACGTTTGGTCTTAGAGGTGATTCGGAAAGCATTGGGTTGCGCGTGAGTCTGCCAATATTTAGCGGCGGCGCAGTCAGTTCGCGGATTCGTGAAGCACAGCAGCAATTTGTCGAGGCCAGGCATCGGCTGCTGGAGGTTCAGCGGCGTGCGATTCGAGAGGTCAAGGATGCGTTCCGTGGCGTGAATGCGGCGATCAGTCAGGTCAGGGCGTTAGAGGCCGCCATGCGTTCGGCGGCCAGCGCGCTTGAGGCCAGTGAAGTGGGGTTTTCCGTGGGTACGCGCACCATCGTTGATGTCATCAACGAGCGCCGCGATTTGTTCCAGGCTAAACGCGATTATGCCCGCGCCCGCTACGACTATCTGATCAACCTGGTGCGTCTGAAGCAGGCTGCCGGCGACATGTCCGAGGCTGAGTTAGGTGCCATCAATGCTTTGCTGGCCTCGTAACTGCAAGGCGTTTTAACACTTAATCCTGAAAGTCTTCCTCAAACAGTGCCTCGTCATACAAATCCAGTGTGTGCTCGGCGGGCGGCGCTTGCCCATCCCGAACCAGATTGTCGCGCCATTGCAGATAGGCTTCACGGGTAAAGATATAAGGGTCTAGCGCTGCTTCATTGACAAAATTCAGCGCACCGTCGGCCTGGTGGCGGGCATCGATCACTTGCATGACTTGTAGCGGTATCACGCCTATGTAAGTGGCCGGGTTCATGGCGGTATCAAACACCGTACCCGGAATGCCGCGTGTGGTGGTTGGCCCGAATAAAGGCAGCACCAAATAGTCGCCGGTGTCTATGCCCCACACGCCGAGTGTTTGATCAAAATCTTCTTCATCCACTTCCAGCCCCATTGGGGTGGCAACATCGAACAGACCGCCTAGACCGATCACGCTGTTGACCGCCAGCCGGCCGGTGGCGCTGGCGCTGTTTTGCCATTTGCCTTGCAACACGCTGTTGACGACCGTATTCAGGCCTTTAAGGTTGTTGAAGAAATTGCTGACTCCGGTTTGCATGAAGTCAGGTGTGACCCATTGGTAGGCGCTGGTGACAGGTTCTGCAACGTAATCATCCACGCCTTGGTTGAAGTCGTACATAGCACGGTTGAAATCCTCATAAGGGTCATCCGGGTTTTGGGTAGTGGCGCAGCCGCTCAATACCGTCAGCAGCAGTATTGGTAAGTATGTTCTTGGCATGGAAAAACCTATTCCTGACTGTAAAGGGCGATTTTTTCCTGCATTTTAGCAATCAATGTGGCAAAGTCATCACGGTTCAGAATGGCGGTGTATTCCGACCGTTTCAGGGCCAGGTCGCTGACGCCATTGGCAATGATGTTGATGATTTGCCAGCGTCCACCGGTTTCTTTGAGCATGTAATCGAAATTGACAGTATCGTCGTTAGGTATTTGCAATTGGGTGTGAATCACCACGCCGCCGCGAGGCGTGGTTTCTTGGCGTTTGAATGCAAAGCTTTCACCGGAATAGCTTTTGAAATTGTTGGCGTAGGAGGCGATGCTGAGGCGGCTGAAGGTCTCAACCAGTTGTTGTTGTTGCTCTGGGCTGAGTTCTTGCCAGGTGCGGCCAACCACAATGCGGGCGATTTTAGCCAAATCATGGCTTTCTGACACCGCGCTACGAAGTTGATCATAGCGGGCTTGAAAGGACAGCTTGTCGCCTTGCCGCATGGAGGTGAGTAAGGCTTCCTGGAATTGTTCAACTACCTCTCGGGGTGAGGTTTCTGCCCAGGCCGGGCTTGTCAGCATCACCAGGCAACTGATCAGGATTAAGAATTGGCGAAACATACAAGCGCTCCTGTTAAGAGTTGATGGAATAACGGCGCCCTTTCCATTGACTGCGTTCTCCGCGCCAGAAGCGCCAGGCGGATGACCAGGTCATGGCCAGGTACAATAGTGCAGTCGGTGGCAAGGTCAGCGCCCATAGGCTGCTTTTCTGGTAGTAACGAAGTACCGGCAGATAGGATAGTGAAATGCAGCCGTAAATAACCATGGCCAGACTGAGCTGGCCTAGCAGGGCCAGCATCAGCGGTGACCAGTACAAGGCCAGCATGGCAACAGTGCACAGCGCCAGCAACAGGGGGGAGTAGTTGAGCTGACTGTAAGCGGTGCGGGCTACCATCTGCCAGATTTCCTCCAGCCGGGTGTAGCTGCGGTGGCTGGCGACATCATGGGTGAGTCCCAGCCAGGTCTTACCGCCTTGGACTTTGACCCGCCGTGCCAGCGTGCAATCGTCAATAATGGCGTTACGCAACGCGGCAAAGCCACCTATGGCGGTGAGTTGTTCGGTTTTGACCAGAATGCAACCGCCGGCAGCGGCAGCCATCCTGGATTGTGGCTGGTTGGCCCAGGCAAAGGGGTAGACCAGTTTGAAAAAGTGAATGAATGCGGGAATTAACAGGTGTTCCCAAAAGCCACTCATGTTCAGCCGCGCCATTAACGAGACCAGGTCTAGCTGTTCGTTATCCAGTTTGCTGACCATAGCCTCGATAATGCCCGGTTTTAATTCAATATCGGCATCGATCAGCAGTGTTAGCGGGGTGGTGACGTGTGGCAAGGCTTGCTGCTGCGCCCATAATTTGCCCGTCCAGCCTTCCGGCAGTGGCTCACCGTTGATCAGTGTCAGGTTGGGATAACCGGCTTGCCGGGCGACCTTGGCGGTGCCATCGCTGGAGTTGTCATCGACCAGATAAACCGGACAACACAGCCGTTGCCGATTCAGCGCTGCCAGTGTCCGGCCGATGGTTGTCGCCTCATCTCGGGCAGGAATGATAATGCTCAACCGTGCGGCCAGCTGCTCTTGCTCTGGGCTGGCGGGTGCTGACCTGGCGGCCAGTGTTTCGCGCACACGCCAGGCCTGCCAGGGCCAGGCCAGTATCAGCAACCAAATGGCCAGCAGGCCAAGCCCCGTCAGTTCTGTCCAGATCATGCGTCGTTTTTCAGTGTTTCAGTGTGAACGGGAATTTGCTGAAGTTTGCTGACAGCAGCGGTCGGTGCCAGTGTCGGTTCTGGGATCATAGCCCCTTCGGTTTTGGGGCCGCGCAAGTTAACCCATAACGCTTTCAGAGGATTTTTGAACATATCTTCCACGGCGGTGGCCTCATAGCCGCAATGGGCCATGCAGTTGGCGCATTTTGGGTTTTTGGCAGTGCCATAGTCATCCCAGGGCGTTTCTTCGAGCAGAGCCTGGAAAGAGTCGGCATAACCTTCGTCGGCCAACAGGTAGCAAGGCTTTTGCCAGCCGAAGATGTTACGGGTGGGATTGCCCCAGGGTGTGCATTCGTAGTTCTGGTTACCGGCCAAAAAGTCCAGATACAGTGAAGAATGGTTGATCGGCCATTTTTTCTTTTTACCCAGGCGGAAAATGCCACGGAACAATTCTTTGGTATCTTTGCCTTTGATGAAAATATCCTGCATCGGTGCGCGTTCGTAGCTGAAGCCGGGAGCAATGGTGACGCCTTCCACGCCCAGTTCGGTGACGTAATCCAGAAAGTCGGCGACTTCATCGGCTTTTTCGCCTTGAAACAAGGTGCAGTTGACGGTCACCCGAAAGCCTTTGCCTAAGGCCAGCTTGATGGCATCGACCGCGATGTCGAACACGCCTTCCTGACATACGGAGGTGTCATGGCGTTCCTGGTTGCCGTCCAGATGCACGGAAAAAGTCAGGTAGGGCGAGGGCTGATAGTCATCGATGCGTTTTCTTAACAGTAAGGCGTTGGTGCACAGGTAAACGAATTTCTTGCGCGCCACAATGCCCCTAACGATTTCCGGCATATCCTTGTGAATCAAAGGCTCGCCGCCAGGAATGGAAACCATGGGTGCGCCGCATTCATCGACGGCTTTCAGGCAATCTTCAACCGATAAGCGCTGGTCGAGAATGTCTTTGGGGTAGTCAATTTTGCCGCATCCGGCGCAAGCCAGATTGCAGCGAAATAAGGGTTCGAGCATCAGCACCAAGGGGTATTTTTTAACGCCTTTGAGCTTTTGTTTGATCAGATAGCTGCCTACGGTCAGTTGTTGGCGTAATGGTACACCCATGATTCTCTCCTGAAATAATTTGAGGGGTCGATTATGTCTCATTGTCGCTTTTTTGCAACAGATAGTGTGTTGGATTGTTCCTAAATGCCTACCTTTAAGGTCTGCTTAAAGCAATCCTGCTAAACTTTTGGCTTGAATGTGTCGGATCGAGATAGCAAATAGCGCCAAAAATTCATGGTTTTGTAAGTTTTTAGTAAGGTTTTTACTTACGTTCCGGTATTTTAGCAAGAAAACAACAGAGTTTTGCAAATTACCAACAAAGCGACTATGATTTGCCTCAATTTGACACTTAAACTTTGGCTGCGGCAAAGGGTTTCTGACTCCATCTGACCTATGAATGTTTCGTTTGATCGACCTGATTCTTTCTTGGCCTTGTCTGATCACGATTTTCAGGCTGTGCTGCTGGAGGGTGTGTCGCGCACCTTTGCGCTGACTATTCCGCAATTGCCCAAAGGCTTGCTGGCGCCGGTGGCGAATGCGTATTTGCTGTGCCGCATTGTCGATACAGTTGAGGATGAGGTGGCATTGACTGTTGACCAGAAGCAAACATTCTGTCATCGCTTCATTACAGTCGTTAACACCGGCGAAGGGGGCGCGGCATTTGCCGACGCGCTAGTGCCGCTGTTGTCTGAGCAGACCTTGCAGGCTGAGCGTGCCTTGGTTGCGCTGACGCCTCGGGTGATTGCGATCACGCATGGTTTCACGCCCGAGCAGGTGGCGGCATTGAGCGAGTGTGTCGCCATCATGGCCGAAGGAATGCCATCGTACCAGCTTAAAGATATGCGTCATGGCTTGCCCACCCTGGCGGATATGGATCGTTATTGTTATCACGTCGCCGGCTGTGTGGGTGAAATGCTGGCCAAGTTGTTTTGCCATTATTCACCCGACATCGCCCGGCATCGAGACGCCTTGTTGCCATTGTCGGTGTCGTTTGGTCAGGGGCTGCAAATGACCAATATTCTGAAAGATATTTGGGACGACCTGGAACGCGGCGTGTGTTGGTTGCCGCAGGATGTTTTTACCGAAACCGGTTTTGATTTACACGATTTGCAGCCCGGCACAAGTACGCCGGAGTTCCGCGCCGGGCTTGAGCATCTGATCGCCATTGCCCGCGATCACCTGGAAAACGCTTTGCAGTACACGCTGTTGCTGCCAGCCCGGGAAGTCGGTCTGCGTAATTTTTGCTTGCTGGCGCTGGGCATGGCGATTTTGACTTTGCGTAAAATCAAGCAGCAGCTGGCTTTTACCCAATCATCCGAAGTGAAAATTTCCCGTCGCCAGGTTAAAACCACCGTTGCGGTCAGTCGTTTGGCGGTTAAGTCCGACCGACTGCTGAATGCCTTGTTTTATCTCTATAGCCGACCGTTGCGTTGCCCGGATTGGCGCTACACACCTTCCATGAAATCAGTCAATACAACACTTTAGGGATTTTTATGTTTACCGATGCCAGTACCCACTCTAGCGTATTTCGAGGAGACGGAACCGCTACCCCGATTACCGGTTCGGTTCAGCAGCTCGATCATGCCATTGCTCAAGCCGAGCAGTATCTATTAAGCCGTCAGCAAGCCGACGGTCATTGGGTGTTCGAATTGGAAGCCGACTGCACCATTCCGGCTGAATATATCCTGATGATGCATTATCTGGGCGAAATCGACCGGCCATTACAGGAAAAAATCGCTGTTTATCTGCGTTCTCGTCAGTCCGACGATGGCAGTTATCCGTTGTTTACCGGAGGCCCTGGTGATATCAGCTGTAGCGTTAAAGTTTATTACGCCCTGAAGCTGGCCGGGGATTCGGTCGATGCCGAACACATGATCCGGCTGCGCAAGTTTATTCGCAGTCAGGGCGGCGCGGCGCGGGCCAATGTGTTCACCCGCATTGCTTTGGCCATGTTCGAGCAACTGCCTTGGCGCGGCGTGCCTTATATCCCGGTGGAAATCATGTTGTTCCCGAAATGGTTTCCGTTTCATCTGGATAAAGTGTCGTATTGGTCACGCACGGTGATGGTGCCGCTGTTTATTTTATGCACTCTGAAAGCGCGTGCGGTCAATCCGGACAAGGTCGATATTCTGGAGCTGTTCCTGGTGCATCCCGATCAGGAGCGGCATTATTTTCCCGAGCGCACCTGGCTGAACAAGGTATTTTTGGGGCTGGATCAGCTGGGCCGGGCGACGCGCTTTCTGATTCCGAAAAAAATGCACGAACGCGCCATTAAAAAAGCCGAAGATTGGTTTGTCGAGCGGCTGAATGGTGAAGACGGTTTGGGCGCCATTTTTCCAGCCATGGTCAACGCTTACGAAGCATTGCTGCTGCTGGGCTATCCGAAAGACCATCCGCATGTGCTCACCGCCCGCAAAGCTATCGACAAATTGTTAGTGGTTAACGAACACGATGCCTATTGCCAGCCGTGCTTGTCGCCGGTTTGGGATACTGGCCTGGCTGCGTTGGCGTTGCAGGAAGCAGGCCGAGACCATCACCGTGACGCCTTGATTAAAGCCTACGATTGGCTGAAAAGTTGTCAGTTGAAAGATGAGCCGGGCGATTGGCAAGTCAATGCGCCGGGTGTGCCGGGCGGTGGCTGGGCGTTTCAATATGCCAACCCGCATTATCCCGATGTCGATGACACCGGCATGGTTGGTTTTGCCATGGCTGATTCCGGTTTGCCGGAATTGTCCGAGTCTATTGCCCGGGCAGCGCGCTGGGTGGCCGGAATGCAATCCAGCAACGGCGGTTTTGGCGCGTTTGATGTTGACAATACGCACTACTACCTGAACGAAATTCCGTTTGCCGATCATGGCGCGTTATTGGATCCGCCCACGGTGGACGTCAGCGCCCGTTGCGCCATGCTGATGGCCAGGCAGGCACCGACCGATCCGTTGTGCCGGGAAAGCCTGGCGCGGGTTATCGAGTATATTCGCAGCGAACAGGAAGTCGATGGCTCCTGGTTTGGCCGCTGGGGCACCAATCACATTTACGGAACCTGGTCGGTGCTGCTGGGACTGGAACAAACCGAGGTGCCAAAAACGGATACTATGTACCGCAAGGCGGCAACCTGGTTGAAGTCTGTACAGCGCGACGATGGCGGCTGGGGTGAGGATAATTTCAGCTATCATGACACCTCGATGAGTGGCCGTTACCGGTTCAGCACCGCATTCCAGACTGCCTGGGCAGTGATGGGCTTGATCGCCGCCGGTGAGGCACACAGTAAGGAAGTGAAATCTGGCGTTGAGTTTTTGATTCGTCAACAACGCACCGATGGCGGCTGGTATGATAATTGTTTTACCGCGCCGGGATTCCCTCGGGTGTTTTATCTGAAATACCACGGCTATGACAAATTCTTCCCGCTGTGGGCGCTGGCTAAATACCGGAACGCGATCAACGCCGCGTGACCATAGGCATTATCGCCGCATTGCCGGAAGAATGTCGGACGTTAACCACGCGGGCAGTTAACCGGCAACAGCCGGCGTGGATGGCGGCCGGCGTTTGTCTGTTGTATTCCGGCGTAGGTTCAAACCAGGCTGAGAGCGCCGCGCTGCGTCTGTTAGAACTGGGTGCTGAGGTGATTGTGAGTTGGGGTTGTGCAGCCGGCCTGGCGGTTGATGCCCGGCCAGGGCAGTTGCTGTTGACCGATACCGTAATCGGTTCGGCGGGCGCGCTGGTTTCGGTTGACTCAGCGCTTTTACACGCCTGGCGCAGCCAATTAAGCGATCTGGCGTTGATCGATGGCCGGTTATACAGCGCCGATCAGCTGATTACGCAAAGCGCGGAAAAACGTCGACTGCATCAGGCAACAAGCGCTAACGTTTTGGATATGGAATCGTTTGCCATCGCCCAGGTGGCAGATGCGGCGGCCAAGCCGTTTATCATTGTCAGGGCTATTGCCGACCCTTGGGATATGGACTTACCTGGCGTGGTGGCCGGAGGCATGGCGCCATCCGGGGAAGTCAACGCCGCCAGGGTTGCCCTGGGTGCATTGGCCAAACCTTGGCAGATTCCGTCGTTGATACGTCTGGCCCGACATTTCAAGCAGGCGCAAACGGTCTTGACACAAGCCGCGACAGCACTGGCCCTGAGCGATTAGTATGCGTAGGGTGGATACCGCCTTGTCGGGGCAAGCGGTTCCGTCCGCCGTGGGCAAGTCGATTTATGGCTTAATGCGCCTTAAGGCTTATTCACCGTGTGCAACTGCGCGATAACGGTGTGCGGGGTAGATAAGCATTGTCCTGAGCTGGCAGATAATGGAGTGGATAGAGTGTATGGCTGTCCACGCTAAGACTTAACTATGAATATCAAGAAGTTTGTCTGAGGATTGTTATGACGTTTTCCATCGCCAGCATACTGGCCGAGCATCAGCAGGATCGTTTTGAACTACACAGCCGTCATTTGAACAATCAAATGGTGCGTATGCTGAAAACCATCGGTTACGACCGCAATTACCAGCGTGCCGTTGGCCCTTATTTGTATGACGACCAGGACACGCGTTACCTGGATCTGCTGAGCGGTTTTGGTGTGTATGCCCTGGGCCGCAATCATCCCACTGTGGTCAACGCCTTACAGGAGGTGTTGACGTCACAATTGCCGGACCTGGTGCAGCTGGACGTGTCCATTCTCAGCGGCGTATTGGCCAAGCAATTACTGGCCACCATGCCTGCACGGTTGAGCAAAATGTTCTTCTGTAATTCCGGCACTGAAGCTGTGGAGGCGGCGATTAAATTTGCCCGTTACACCACCAGGCGCAGCAAAATCGTGTTCTGCGATCATGCTTATCACGGCCTGACCATGGGGTCGCTGGCGCTGAACGGCGAGCCGATTTTCCGCGAAGGCTTTGGCCCCATGCTGCCGGACTGCCTGTCCGTGCCTTTCAACGATCTGGCCGCGCTGGAGCAGGTGCTGGCGAAAAACGATGTCGCGGCCTTTATTGTCGAGCCGATTCAGGGCAAAGGCGTGAATCTGCCTGACCCAGGCTATCTGGCTGATGCGGTACGTTTATGTCGCCAGCATGGTGCTTTGGTGGTTGCCGATGAAGTGCAGACCGGCATCGGTCGCACCGGCAAATTCTGGGCTATCGAGCATGATGAAATCGAGCCGGATATGATTTTAATGGCCAAGGCTCTGTCCGGCGGTTTCGTGCCGGTGGGCGCGGTGGCGATGACCGATAAAGTCATGGACAGCGTGTTTAACCGCATGGATAGAGCGGTGGTGCATGGCTCCACGTTCTCGAAAAACAACATGGCCATGGCGGCAGGTCTGGCTACCCTGGAAGTGTTACGCAGCGAAGATTTAATCAATCATGCCGCACGCATTGGCGGCGAATTGCTGGCCGGTCTTAAAGAGCTGGAACAGCGTTATGAATTGGTCAAAACGGTTCGCGGCCGTGGCATGATGCTGGCCATTGAATTCGGCACCCCGAAAAGCTTGAGTCTGAAAGCAGCCTGGGCGATGCTGGAGGCGGCTAATAAAGGTTTGTTCTGCCAGATGATTACTATTCCACTGTTCAAAGAACATCAAATCCTGTCACAGGTGGCAGGGCACGGCATGAATGTGATCAAATTCTTGCCGCCACTGGTGTTGTCTGAGCAAGACCGTGACGATGTGCTCATAGCGCTGGATAAAACCATCGCCGAGACCCACCAGATTTCCGGTGCAATATGGGACTTGGGAAAAAATCTGGCTGGCCATGCCCTGAAATCCAAAGCCGGTTAAAAGCCGGCGGAACTGACGATGAATCATGACTGAAACTTACCCTTTGCTGGATCGCATTTCTTTGCCCGGCGACCTGCGTCAACTAACCAAAGATCAATTGCCCCAGGTTGCCCAGGAATTACGGACATTCCTGACTCATTCGGTCGGCCAGACCGGCGGCCACTTTGCCGCAGGTCTAGGCACGGTTGAGTTAACCGTAGCGCTACACTATGTCTTCAATACACCCTTTGATCAGCTGGTCTGGGATGTCGGGCATCAGGCTTATCCGCATAAAATCCTGACCGGCCGCAAACAACGGATGCACAGTATTCGCCAAAAAGACGGCGTGTGTGCATTTCCCAATCGCGCCGAAAGTGAATACGACGCCTTTGGCGTCGGCCATTCCAGCACCTCGATCAGCGCGGCCATAGGCATGGCCATTGCCGCCAGGGAAAAAGGCGAGGATCGCCATGTCACGGCTATTATCGGCGACGGCGGCATCACCGGCGGCATGGATTATGAGGCGATGAATCACGCCGGTGATCTCGATGCCAATGTGTTGGTGATCCTGAACGATAATGACATGTCCATCTCGCCCAATGTCGGGGCGATGAACAACTATCTGACCAAGGTGCTGTCCAGCCGCTTTTATTCGTCGATGCGCGAGGAAAGCCGCAAAGTCCTGAGCGCCGTGCCCAGCGTCTGGGAGTTCGCCCGTAAAACCGAAGAACATGTCAAAGGCATGATCGTGCCGGGTACCTTGTTCGAGGAACTGGGTTTCAATTACGTCGGCCCTATCGATGGCCATGACGTGGAGCTGTTGGTCGATACCCTGGAGAATCTGAAACGTCTGGGTGGCCCCAGGTTTTTGCATATTGTCACCAAAAAAGGCAAGGGCTATGAGCCGGCGGAAAAAGACCCGCTGGCCTGGCATGGCGTACCGGCATTTGACCCTGCGCAAAACTGTTTACCGAAATCCGCGCCGTCGCCCCATCCCACCTTTACTCAGGTGTTCGGCCAGTGGTTATGCGACATGGCAACCGAAGACGAACGATTGTTGGGCATTACCCCGGCGATGCGTGAGGGTTCCGGTCTGGTAGAGTTTTCCAAGCGGTTCCCTAAGCGGTATTTTGATGTCGCTATTGCCGAGCAACATGCGGTTACCCTGGCCGCAGGGCAGGCGTGTCTGGGCATGAAGCCGGTGGTGGCGATTTATTCAACCTTCCTGCAACGGGCTTACGATCAACTGATTCACGATGTCGCGTTGCAGAATCTGGATGTCTTGTTTGCTTTGGATCGCGCCGGTCTGGTGGGTCCGGACGGCCCTACCCATGCCGGCAGTTTTGATTTAAGCTTTTTGCGCTGCATACCTAACATGCTGATCATGGCCCCGGCTGATGAGAACGAATGTCGGCAAATGCTCACCACCGGCTTCAAACATCCAGGGCCTGCGGCAGTGCGTTATCCTCGCGGGAAAGGCCCGGGCGTTAAGGTCGACAGCGCACTGAAACCGCTGGCTATCGGCAAAGCACAGCGCTGTCACGAAGGCGGTCGAATCGCTATTTTGAATTTCGGCGTGTTGCTGAAATCGGCGCTGGAAGTCGGCAAACAGCTGGGTGCCACGGTGATTAACATGCGTTTTGTCAAACCTCTGGACGAAGATTTGCTGTTGGAACTGGCCAAGACCCATGAGGTGTTGGTCACCGTTGAAGACAATGTCATCGCCGGCGGTGCCGGTAGCGCGGTCAATGAGTTTTTGCAGCGCCAGGGGATTTTGTTGCCGGTGCAGAACATAGGCTTGCCTGATGCTTTCATCGAGCAGGGCACGCGCGAAGAACTGCTGGCCGAATGTGGTCTGGACAGCGCGGGTTTATTGCAAAAAATCGAACAATTCTGCGCCTGAGATATGAAAGCGCCTGTTGTCATCATCGGTATTGGCGAGCTGGCCAGCGTGTTCGCGCATGGCTTGTTGCGCTTAGGGCATCCGGTTTATCCCATCACCCGCCACATGGATATCACCCAGGAAGCCGCTGCCATACCGCTGCCGGAGCGAGTGGTGATCATGGTGCCGGAGGATCAACTCGACCCGGTGCTGACCACCTTGCCGGAAGTCTGGCGGGATCGCGTTGGCTTGCTGCAAAATGAATTGCTGCCCAGAGACTGGCAGCGTCACGGCTTGGTTAATCCCACCATTACCGTGATCTGGCTGGAAAAGAAAAAAGACCGTCCTGTTACCCGAATCCTCTATAATTCTTCTTACGGCCCGGGTGCGCAACTCATGACCGATGCCTTGACCGAGCTGAATATCCCGGCCAAGGTGCTGACCGATGAAAATGAGCTTTTGTACGAGCTGGTGCGCAAGGCCTTGTACATTCTGACCGTGAATATCGCGGGGCTGAAAAACAATTGCACGGTTGGCGAATTATGGCGCCATCATCCCGACTTGGCCGAAAGCCTGGCGCGGGAGGTTTTGCAAATTCAAACCTGGTTGGTCGGCCAGCCTTTACCGGAACAACGCCTGATTGCCGGCATGGTTGAAGGTATCGAAGACTGCCCGGATCGCTTTTGTTTGGGGCGACGCGCCAACGCACGCCTTGAGCGCTGTCTGCGCCATGCCGATCAGGCCGGGCTGGCTGTGCCGGTGATGCGCGAACTTGCTCAAGACTCAGGAAAACCGGTCTGCGAGTAGACAATTCGACGGCGGACGAGTCGGCTTTCCTGATCGTTTTCATGGGGGGTCTATTCTTGTGCGCCACTCCGGCAGCGCAGTGTCATCACGTCGTTCGCAACACAACATGCATCTGATGCGCATGTTTCTTACCCCGGTAAAACTCAAGGACCGCGTTGACTCTGGGTTTCTGTTCAGGAGGGCTTATGAAGCACTCATTAAAAACATATGCGATGTTCGGGTTACTGACCGTATTGGCAACCTGGTCTTCGCTGGGGTTGTCTGCGGCATGTGATGCGATCTTGTTGCACCCTAATAAAAGCTCAGGCACGCTGATCGAGGCCAACACCTGTACATCGAGTCAGCAACTGGAGCAGGGTGCACGTTTGAAGTTGTTGCCAGGCGGGCGTTTATGGTTGACCGTCAAAACAGACGCTACGGCTGACACTACGCAGCTCATTTGCCAGAATGCTTTTGATCAGGCGTTGAGTATTACGCTGGCCGGCGCGGTGCAGCCCTGGTTGGAATTATCCAGTGATTTTTCTTGTTCTCCCTGGATGGGTAACCGCATGAATTGTTCCAGCAGGCAAGACGTGGCCTTGCGCTGTGTCAGCGCTATTGTGCCGGAATACGCCGATACCCAATATCAGGTGCAGCGCACTACCTCTGTCACGCTGCGGGCGCTGCCCCTGGGCAAGAAAGCGCCGAAAAGTGGGCCGGATCTGAGTCGTGAACAGGTGATCGAGCGAGTTCTTCCTGAAGCGCGCTTGTGTCAGGCGTTATATCCCGACGCCGCATTCACTCAATTATCCTGGCGTGTTGAAACAGATGGAACGGTCAGTGCCGTGCGTTTGCTTGATGCCTCGGTATCACCATTAAATCAATGTTTGCTTGATATGTTGGCCAATTTCCACTTTCCTGAACGCAGTCAGCCACTGGCAATGCAGTACCGGTTCTGACGCAGGGCTTTGGTCTGCTCATGTTGCGTTTGACCCGTGAGACCTTGTATCAATCAGGGTTTGTCATACTCGCTTGGGGACTGGCTATCCTGCTGGATACGCTGCTGACCACCCATCTGGATGCTTGGGTTCACGACAGTGCATTGGTGTATCAGGCGCGGCAACAGTGGCGGCATGTTGCCGTGGTGGCCTTAGATGATCAATTGCCGTATGAGGTCAGCCGTAAACAGGCGCTGCCCTTGTTTGCCCGCGCTGCCGATATTGCGGTGGCGGCCGGCGCACGCGGCGTGTTTCTGGATGCGCGCATCGCCCGTCTGCAAGAAGGCATCATGCCTTACGCCTTATGTATCGATGCCAAACAGCAGGTGCAGTGGTCAAATCCTGCCTGTGTCAACACGGAATCGGGATGCCAGATTCTGAACAGCTCCGCCGGCCAAGCGCCGCTGGCAATGCGTCCCGAGACCCTGGAACATTTTCTTATCGCCCCGTATTTGCCTTCCAAAGGTTTGGATTTTACCTTGTATGGCTGGGAGGCATCGCTAAGCCTGCCGCAGAATGGGGTGGTGGCCAGTGATCGTCTGATCACGCAAAAAACCGCCATTGCCCGTTGGCTGGATTTATCGCCGGATCATGCTGTGGTACGTTTGGCTGAGCATTACCATCCAGAGCAAGCCAACGCTTCTTTGCGTGATCAGGCCGATGACGAGGTTTGCGATCAAGCGCGCCGTTGCCGACGCATTCGCTTGAGTCGTCCCATTTACCAAACCCAGCTGAATGCACAATTCCCGCTATTACCGTTATCTGCTTTAGCCTCTTGCGATACTGACATTGCCGCACGGACGGCCGCCTATGTGCGTGACCGAGTGGTGATTTTTCAGGTCACCATGCCCCATGAAGCCACCGATATTTTGATCACGCCGATGACCAGCAACTGGCTGACCAAGCCATTGATGACGCCGGGTGCGCAATATCTGGCCGATGCGGTGGAAACCTTGTTGCAACAAGACCACCCCAGGCGGCCTTTAATCGGCTGGCGTTGGACCTTGTTTCTGGCGTTGGCGTTTTTGGGCGTGGCTATGTCCCGGTTAAGTCGGCCGGCCTGGGCATGGTTGTTGGCGGTGATGTTGCTGGGCGCGTTGATGGCGTTGTGTTTTTTTACTCCCCTGATTCAGCTTTGGCCGGTCACGGCCAGCATGGTGGCGTATCTTTCCGCCTTGCTTTTAGCCATGGCGCATCGTTATCTAAAAGGTATCAAAGCCGAATATTACATTCAGCAATACATGTCCGGCCAAGTGTTGGGTATGTTGTTCAAATTGAAGCAAGGCGAGCGTTTCCAAAGCCATCAGCGTAAAGCCGTGGTGTTGATGAGCGACATGGCAGGTTACACCAGCATTACCGGTTTATTGCACAAGCCGGTGGATGTGCTGGAGTTGATGAATGATTATCTGACTGAGACTTCGTTAATTCTGGATCAGAAATATCACGGCGTACTGGAAGCCTATGTGGGTGATATGGTGTGCTATTACTGGGTTTATACCGACAGCGACGAACGGTTCGTCAAACAAAACTGTTTGCAGGCAGCTTTGGAGTTGGCGCAATTGCAACAGCAGTTTTTTGCTAACCTTACACAGCGTTATCAGCAGAAATTTGATCAAAGTTCGCTGGAGGCAATCAGTCGATTGATCGATGCCGGTATCGGCCTGACCTCGGGCGAAGTGGTGATGGGCAACATGGGGCCGGAACGTGCGGTGCGCAAGTTTTCCATTCTAGGGGATCCATTAAACCTTGCGGCGCGTATCGAAAGCCTGACCCGGTTATTCAATGCCGATATTCTCATTACCCAAGAATTGGCAGACTTAACCCAGGCCATGGGCTATGCTGTGCGTCGTTTGGGCCGTTTTTACGTTAAAGGGCGTCCTGATGCGGCTATGTTGTTTGCCTTAGGCGACCCTGATAAAGACTTGCGTTTTTGCGCCGAAAACATACGCGCCTGGCATGATTGGCTGCACGAATTGGAAGCCGGAGCATGGCCGGCCAGCGCCTGTTCTGGGCTTTATGCCAAGGATCAAGCCACGTTTGAGCAGTGGTTTAAGCGAGGCTTACTGACCGAAGACCGGTGCTGGCGTCTGGATCATAAATAACCTTTTTTGCCATTAATTATTGAAGAGCATGATGAAAAAACAACCATTACTTCTACCATTACAGATACTTGCGCCACAGCTTCAGGCGGATGTCTTGTTCAGTGATTCATTTAATATTACCGCCGCAGGGGCAGGTTCGGTCGGGTTTCTGGACTTTAGCCTGGATAGCCGGCAAGAGTTGGATATTTTTACCGATGGCCCAACCCTGGACCCGCAGATTTTTTTGTTTCAGGGCGGAGCTAATGGCCTGAATCCATCATCCGTTCTTTTGGCGGCCGATGATGATTCCTGTCCTGATGGGCGCTGCGGCCCGGCCGGCTCGTTCAACAATGCTCTGATTGACAATGTCGTGCTGGAAGCGGGCGAGTTTACCGTGGCGGTGTCCGATTTTCCATTCAACGCCGGCGAGGCCATTGCCGGCTAGAATGACAATGATCGCACCGGTACGGTGCGCGTGAGTGTCGCCACCTCCGATACCATCAATCCGGCGCTAGGGCCTGTGACCGCGCTGACCGCTCGGGAAGTGTTGCAGGCGGTGGCCGAAATCGAACAGGAACGGGCGCGCAGCCAACAAGTCGTTCGGCAGACCAATGGCTATATCACACAGCGATTGGCTGCAGAAATCGGTCGCTCGGTGTTGTTGGGGCTGGACTCGCGTAACAATCAGCTCGCAGCCTCCGCTGACCAGGATTTGCTGGATGTGTTCTGGGGCAATGCCAACTATTCACACCTGGGTAATGACAAAGGCAATCCCTTGGCATACTCCACGGATATGTATCAGTTTGTCGGTGGCGTTGACAAAACCCTGGGGGACTTTGTGGTGGGTACCTCGTTAACTTATGTTTACAGCAACACGCAACAAGTCATTAACGACAACAACACCCATACCATTGGCGTTACGCCGTATGCGGCTTATAAATTCAATGATTATGTGTTTGCCACGTTATTGGCGGGCTATAACTACACCAACACCGATAACGAGGCGCGTGGGCGTAACAGTGATACGCATGATTATCTGACCGAATTCAATATCAACGGTGTTTATGCCATCGATTCTTTCTTCATGAAAGGCCGGGGTGGCGTACGCTATAAGCATACCTACACCTCCATCCGGGATAGCATGGATGCCGATTTTGACGAGCTGGTCTGGATTGGCGATGTCGAGTTCGGTTATCAATTTGATGAGAACATCAGTGCCTATACCGGTGCTTTGTACGAATATCGTGACCAGGAGTCGTTTAATTTATCCAATGTTCGCATTGGCGGTAATGAAGTCCATGATGGTGTGGTCTATATTCGCGCCGGTGTTGACTATCAACTGACCTCGGGCTTCTTTTTAGGTGTCAGTGGCACAACCGAAGTCAATGATGAAGACCATGATATTTATACCGTGGGCCTGAATTTCAGGCTCGATATATAACGTTTTAGTGTCATTGCCGGTTTTGTCGGATTGTGCTGTGTTCAGGTTGGGCGGCTGAGCAGGGCGGCAATGTCATTGGCATAAGGAAGGCCTGTGCGTGCCCCGGAGCGTGTGCAGCAAACACTCCCGGCCGCCCCGGCATAGCGTAACAATTCGGGCCACGGCAAACGCTGTGCCAGACCTGCCGCAAAAGCACCATGATAAGCATCACCGCAGCCATTGCTGTCTACCGCACAGACAGGAATCGCTGCCTCTTGACCGCTTTCCTGGCCGCGTCGCCAGATAACGCCCTTCTCGCCTAAGGTAATGACCACAGCCGGTGCTTGCTTGGCCAGCTCGGTCAAGGCTTGTTCGGGTGATCCGGCATAGTCAAGGGCAAATTTTTCTGATGCGACCAGATAATCGACCTGATCCAATAATGCTAATGTCCCCTCATGTACCGAGCCGGCATCGAGAATTTTGGTTGTTTTAGCCAAGGCTTGTGCGGCACGGAGCGAAAGCCTGGGTTGATGGCCGTCAAACAGCAGTGTTCGGGTGCTTAATGAGGTAAAATCAAACTGATATGGCGGTAGTTTTGGCGTTTGGCCTTGATAATTGACTAGCGTTCGTTGTCCTTCCGGTTTAACGAAAACGCTTGATAACGGCGTGGCCTCGGCGCCGCGTACCAGAAAATCCAAATTAACCTGATCGTGCCGTAATTCTTGTACATGCAGTTCGCCAAACGTATCCTGGCCTAAGTAGCCACAAAAACCACTGACCGCACCCAGGCGTGCTGCCGTTACCGCAGCATTGGCCGCCGGCCCGCCGCCACAGGCCAGGAATTGATCGGCAAACACTTTTTCATCGCTGCCCGGATGATGTGGGACATGGAACGTCAGATCGTAGCAGGCATAGCCAATACAGAACACGTCAAAATGGGGCATTGCATAACCTTTAGTGCAAGGAGAACGTCATGGCATTGCAGCCAAACCAATTACCCGCGCTGTTAACCGCGATAGACCAGGCTCTGGCCGCCGAAGCCGATACTATTGCCGAACTGGATCAGGCTATTGGCGATGGTGATCATCTGGATAATCTACAGCGTGGGCTTAAAGCTTTGCAAGCTGAAGCGCCAAACTGGCGTGATTTGACCTGGCCTTCTGCCTGGCGGGAAATCGGTATGGTGATCATGCGCTCGGTCGGTGGTGCTTCAGGGTCTTTGTATGCCAGCTTATTTATCGCCATGAGCAAGGCTACCGATGCCGATGAACTGGATTTGCCAATCCTGGCACACGCATTCGAGCAAGGCGTTGCGGCGGTCAAACAGCGTGGACGCACCGAGCCGGGTGAAAAAACCATGGTCGATGTGCTGGCCCCTGTGGCACAAGCTTTAAGCGACGGCGCGGCTGCGCACACTGCCTGGCCGGTATTGGCTGATCAATTGTTGCAAATTGCCGAGCAAGGCGTTGAGGCCACTCGGGATATGCTGGCGACCAAGGGGCGGGCCTCTTTTTTAGGCGAGCGCAGTCTGGGGCATATTGATGCCGGTGCGAAAACCTCGGCATTGATGTTGACCACCTTGATGCAATTTGACGCCAGCCAGGCCTGATTTACCGATAAGTGGTGCGAGTCATGAGTAACATCGTTGTGATGTTTGCAAGGTGTCGCAGGCGTTGGTTGAACGCATTGGCTCTGATGTTCGGGCTGTGCGCATCTGGGCCCGCTTGGGCGTTAATCGATGTGACCTTACAACTGCGTTGGGCGCATCAATTCCAGTTTGCCGGTTATTATGCGGCGCTGCAACAAGGTTATTACCGCGATGCAGGGTTTTCGGTTACCATCGTGCCCGGCGGCCCCGGACGTATTCCGGTGCATGAGGTCAGTGCCGGACGGGCGGATTTTGGTGTCGCTAACAGCGAATTACTGTTGCACTATCTGAAGGGTGAGCCATTGCTGGCACTGGCGGCCATTGGCCAAACATCGCCGTCGGTGTTGTTAACCCGCAAGGATCACGGTATTCGTAGCCCTCAGGATTTTACCGGCAAACGCATCATGATGGTCGGTGGCAGTGAAGATATTGAGTTTTTGGCAATGTTGTTACGCGAAGGTGTGGCCATTGACAGCCTTGATATTGTGCCGACCAGCTACCGGCTTGAGGATTTGATCGAGGGGCGCGTGGATGTTTTCAATGCGTATTTATCTAACGAGCCTTTCCAGATGCAAGAACAAGGGGTCGAGCCTTTTGTCATCAAGCCCATTGATTACGGCATTGATTTTTACAGCGATATTCTGTTTACTCGCGCCCCTTATTTCAAGCAACATCCCGAGCGCGTCAAGCAATTTCTGGCCGCCTCGATACGCGGCTGGCGGTATGCCTTAAGCCATCCCGATGCCATGATCGACCTGTTGCTCACTGACTATCAAGTGCCGCGTTCGCGGGCGCACCTGGAGTACGAGGCCCGTGTATTCACGCAGTTGGTGCATGCGGACTCGGTGCCGATTGGCAATATCAATCCTGGTCGTTTTCAACGCATGACCGATTGGCTGATACAATTCGGTTTTATCCCCAAGCGGCGCTATGCGCTCGACAATCTGGTGTTTCAACCGGTGGCTAAAATTGAGCAGGCGTTGTTCTGGCAAACACTGGCCATTGTTTGCACCGTGCTGTTGGGCATTGCTGGAATCGCCGCATGGTTATGGCATAACCGGCAACAGTTACAACGTGAAATCGACCTGCGCCGGCAATCAGAACAGCAATTGCGTGCTTCTGAGCGCCACTTTCGCGATATTATCGAGAATTTGCAGGATGTGTATTATCGCGTTGATAACGCAGGTTGTATTGTCGCGTTGTCGCCATCAGCGGCGCAGTTATTCGGTCAGCCGATCGCGGCTTTGCTAGGACGTAATGCGGCGGACTTTTATGAACCGCCTTTGACCCGGTCGCAGTTTTTACAGGAGCTTAATAGCCACGGCGGGCAGTTGAGTGGGTATGAGTTGCGGCTGCGTACCGCGCAAAATCGTAGGCTATGGGTGGCGGTGAACTGCCACTCCGTGTTCGAGGATGGGTGCAGGTGTGGTGTTGAGGGCATGTTGCATGATATTACTGAACTCAAGGAAAGTCAGGAAAAATTGCGTTTTCTGGCGTTTGAAGATGCCTTGACCGGGTTGCTGAATCGTCGTGCTTTATTGGATATGCTCAATCAAGCGATGTCGGCTGGCTTGCGTCATCAACAGCAGGGGGCTTTGTTGTTTATCGATCTCAATGACTTCAAGCCGGTCAATGATCAATACGGACATGGTGCCGGTGATAAGTTGTTGCAATACGTTGCCGAGCGCTTGCAGGAAGTGGTGCGCATGGAGGATACGGTATTTCGCCTGGGCGGTGATGAGTTTGTGGTGTTGATGCCAAGAATTGATCTGACTGACGCGGCGCGGCTGCGTTTTGTCGAGGAGATGAGTCAGCGCATTCAGAAAACACTGGCCCGACCGTTTGTGATCGAGCAGATAACCATCACGATCTCGGCCAGTCTTGGCATGACCTTGTTTCCTCAGCCAGGCCAGGATGCCGATGCCATCATTGACGCTGCTGATGAGGCTATGTATGCGGCGAAACACACTTACAAACAAAGCCATCGCGCTTAGGGCGTGCGCTGACCTTGGCAGTGGACTTGATGCACGGTCAAGGTGTCCAGCGCCAGCGCGGTCAGCGCACCGCCCCACAAGCCGCCTGTATCAATACCATAACATTGATAACCCTGATAATAGCCCAAGCTGGACCAATGACCGAAAATGACTGTGGCGTCCAGGTGTTTGCGTCCAGGCAGGGCAAACCAGGGCATGAGAGAATCCGGCTGCGAGCCGGGAGGGCCGTTGTGGGCAAAGTCCAGGCCGCCGTCGGCATCGACATAGCGCATGCGCGTGAAGGCATTGACGATAAAACGCAGCCGTTCTGTTCCGGTCAAATGCTCTGACCACAACGCCGGTTCATCGCCATACATGACCTTAAGAAAAACCGCAGCATCGCCTGCCAGCACGTCACGGACTTCCTGTGCCAGCTGCTGCGCCTGGGTCAGCGTCCAGCCAGGATAAATCCCGGCATGAGCCAGGCAGAACGGTGGCTCAACATGCAGCAAAGGTTGTTGTCTTAGCCAATCGATCAGCGAGTCACCGTCGGGTGCGGCCAGGATGGGAGCAAGGCTGTCGCTGCGGCGCAGTTTACGCACGCCAAAGGCGGCCGCCAATAAATGTAAATCGTGATTGCCCAGTACCGTGATGGCCGCAGGCCCAAGCTTTTTCAGCCAGCGTAATGTGGCTAAAGATTGTGGGCCGCGATTGACCAGGTCGCCAACCAGCCAAAGCCGATCCTGACCGGGGTCGAAGCCGATTTTATCCAGCAGGCGCTGTAAATCGTCATAGCAGCCTTGAATATCACCAATGGCATAGACGGTCATGTCTTAGGTTCCCTTAAGCGGATGCAGATGTCGTTAACGGGGGCTTGAGCCGGGTTCCTCAATGCAAGGTTCTGGGAATGGATAAGGTAAAGCGCGGGATGGTGGCCTGAAAGCGTTGCCCGTCGTCAGTCTGAAAGGTGTAGTAACCTTGCATGACGCCCACGGCGGTTGGCAGTATGGCGCCGCTGGTGTAACGAAAGCTTGCGCCCGGTGCCAGATAAGGTTGCTCGCCAACCACGCCATCGCCTCGTACTTCCTGGGTTTTGCCTTCGGCGTCGGTAATTAACCAATGCCGGCTTAACAGCTGCGCACCGGTGCGTCCATTATTGGTAATGGTGATGGTATAGGCAAAAACAAAATGATTCTGGCCAGGGTTGGATTGTGCTTCGATGTATTGTGGTTGTGGTTCAATGATGAAAGATGAATTGCTCATAACGTTGTTGATGATAAGGAACAGTGAGTTGGGTACGTATAATAGTAACCGGAGCCTGTGGCTAACGTTTAATTTAATTGCCGTTTACAGGTCAATCGAGTTTGGGCGGGTAGCTTAAGGAGTGAAGGTGATTGACATCAGAGCGTGGTGCGCCGGTTGCTGTCTGGTGGGCGTGTTAGGGATGGCGTCCGGTTATGCGTGGGCACAGTCTGTCGATCGGTTGTTTGCTGCGGCTGCGGCTGGGCAGTATCGTGATGTGCGCCGCCTACTGGCGCAAGGTGCGGATGTCAATGTCGCAACCCCGGTCGGACGCACCGCGTTAATGGTGGCCAGCTATCAGGGCAATCTGGAAACGGTTAAGGCCTTGCTGGCTTATGGCGCGGATGTGAATAAGGCCGATCAGAACGGCGAAACGGCTTTAATGTCGGCCTTGCCGTTCGGGCATGTGCCGGTGGCACGTTTGTTGATTGCCCAAGGTGCGGATGTCAACGCGAAAGATAAACAGGGCTGTTCGGTGCTGGAGCGGGCCGAACGCACCCATTTGGCGGTTATGCTCGACTTGCTGAAGAAAGCGGGTGCTAAAAAGGCGCAAGTTCCGGAAAAAGCCGAAACCGAAGATAAGGCGCAAGATGAGGCGAGCGAACCGGCCGATGCCACAGCGAATGACGCAGCGCCGGAGTCACCTGAAAGCGCAACATCTGACGCGCAGACACAGCAGCAAGCCGAATTTATTTGTGCGCCGTAACCGGCCGACACGTTTTTTTGCGCTTAACGGCGTTATTTGCTTTTTCTAACACCTGGATCGTAACGTTTATGCACATTCATATTATGGGTATTTGTGGCACTTTCATGGGCGGACTGGCTTTGCTGGCCCGCGCACAGGGACATCAGGTGTCCGGTTCCGATACTCAGGTTTATCCGCCTATGAGTACGCAATTGGCGGAGCAGGCAATCACATTGTACGAGGGGTATGGTGCTGAAAATCTGGCGGATCAGCCGGATTTGGTACTGGTGGGAAATGCGCTCAGCCGGGGCAATCCGGAAGTCGAGGCATTGTTGAATGCCGGCTTGCCCTATTGTTCCGGGCCGGAATGGTTGGGACGTTATGTATTGCCTGGGCGTCACGTGCTGGCGGTTGCCGGTACCCATGGCAAGACCACAACTACCAGCTTGCTGGCCTGGATTCTGGATGTGGCCGGACTGGAGCCGGGTTTTTTAGTGGGGGGCGTGCCGAATAATTTCGGCGTGTCAGCGCGGCTGGGCGAGGGGGCTTGCTTTGTGGTCGAGGCCGATGAGTATGACAGCGCGTTTTTTGATAAGCGTTCAAAATTCGTGCATTACCGGCCCAGGACTGCGATTCTCAACAATCTGGAATACGATCATGCCGATATTTTTCCTGATTTAGCGGCAATTCAGCGCCAATTCCATCATTTTGTGCGTACTATTCCTGGTGCCGGACGTATTATCGTACCGACCCAGGAGGCAGCGTTGCACGAGATGTTGGCGATGGGTTGCTGGAGCGAAGTCACCACCACCGCCGTGGCTGCGGCAGCGGATTGGCAAGCGTATCTGACCCATCCTGATGGCAGTGTTTTCAGTGTGTCCTGTGCAGGGCGCAGGCTGGGCGAAGTTCGTTGGACATTAACCGGGCTGCATAATGTGGCCAATGCCTTGTCGGCACTGGCGGCGGCAGCGCATGTGGGGGTGGCGCCGCAACAGGCACTGGCTGCGCTGGCGTCGTTTCAAAGTGTGAAGCGGCGTATGGAAGTGATTTGGCAAACGCCCGCCTTGACGGTTTATGATGATTTTGCCCATCATCCTACCGCCATTGCCAGTACCTTGGCTGGTTTGCGTGAACGTGTGGGGGGAGCGCGCATTGTCGCGGTGGTGGAGCCGCGTTCCAATAC
Source organism: Methylococcales bacterium (assembly GCA_032251045.1). Taxonomy (GTDB): domain Bacteria; phylum Pseudomonadota; class Gammaproteobacteria; order Methylococcales; family Methylomonadaceae; genus JAVVEW01. The sequence continues at coordinate 9,026 of JAVVEW010000005.1, read as the reverse complement.
CATGCGTCTGGGCGTGCATGCCAAAACATTGGTGCCAGCGCTGGCGCAGGCCGATGTCGCGTTGATCTTTGACGCTTCAGGTGCCGGGCAATGGCAAATCACGCCAGCACACGAGGCCAGGGTGCGAGTATGTACCGATTTTGAGACCTTGTTTGCCACCTTGTGCGAGCAGCTGACGCTAGGTGGACATGTGGTGATGATGAGTAACGGTGATTTTTCCGGTCTGGCAAAGCGATTGCGGCAACGCTTACAATGATATTAAACGTTAACGCAGGTTGAGGTGACTATGGCAGAACAAAACGCAGCGACGGAAGAACCTAAGAAATCCAAAAAAATGTTAATGATTGGCTTGGTGGCCGGCGTATTGCTGCTAGGTGGCGGCGCAGCCGGTTTTTTTCTGATGCAAGACGATGCTGCAGACGATCAGGTTGCAGAGGCAGAGGAGTCTGTGGCCGCGCAAGAGCCGGATGGTGAGCTGTTATATCTGGCGATGATGAAGCCTTTGGTGGTCAATTTCAGTAATGACAGTTATGCGCGCTTGATTCAGCTCGGATTGAGCCACCAGGTGCGCGGCGAAGCCAATATAGCGTTACTGAAAAAACACGAACCGATGATCCGTAGTAATCTGTTGATGTTAATCAGCAAGCAAAGTGCGCAAACGCTGGCAACCCGCGAAGGCAAGCAAGTCTTGCGTGACCAGATTAAACAGGATATCAATGCGGCGGTCGCCAAGATCGGCGGTGCGAGTAATGTAGTACAGGATGTTTTTTTTACTTCTTTTGTCATGCAGTAGGCGTTTATGTCGGCAGCTGATTTACTGACCCAGGATGAAATCGATGCCTTGTTGCACGGTGTCGATGATGGCGATATCGAAACGGAAACCGATACGCCAGCACCCGACAGGGAGCTTAGGCCGTATGACTTTACCAGTCAGGAGCGTATTGTCCGCGGGCGGATGCCCACCCTGGAAATGGTCAATGAGCGTTTTGCGCGTTATTTTCGCATCAGTTTGTTTAATTTCTTGCGCCGTTCCGCGGAAATTTCCATTTCCGGGATTCAGGTACAAAAGTTTTCCGAGTATGTGCAAAGCCTGTATGTGCCTACTAATCTGAATGTGATACGTTTTACCCCGCTCCGAGGGCGAGCGCTGGTGGTGATCGAGCCAAGGTTGGTGTTTACCGCCGTGGACAATTTTTTTGGCGGCGGCGGTCAGTTCTACAATAAAATCGAAGGCCGTGAATTTACGCCTATGGAAATGCGTATTATTCATTTGTTACTGGAGATGATATTCAAGGATCTGATCGAAGCCTGGCGGCCGGTTCTGGATGTTGAGCCAGGGTATCAAAGCTCGGAAGTCAATCCTCAATTCGCCAACATTGTCAGCCCCACGGAAATTGTGGTGGTGTCTATGATTCATGTTGAACTGGAAGGCGGCGGCGGTGATATCCACATTGTCATGCCCTATACCATGATCGAGCCGATTCGTGAGATGCTGGATCAGGTCATGAGTGATCGTGGCGAAAGTGATGATCGCTGGAAACAGGTTATGCACCGCAATATTCTTAACGTTGAGGTACAGATGGACAGTTTTTTGTTGGAAAAGAAAATGTCGGTGCGTCAGATCATGAAGTTGAAAAAAGGTGATGTGATTCCCATCGATATGCCGGAAACCGTGCGCTTACGAGCGCAACATGTACCCTTGTTTGAAGGCAAGGTGGGCTTGTCTGATGGCAACTATGCGATTCAGATTATGCAATTTATTGACCCGGATCAACGTTGATAACCTGGAAAGAAAACCATGAGTGAAGCGGACGATTTGCCACTGGATGATGAGTGGGCGGCAGCCTTGAATGAGCAGGCGGAATCGGAAGCGGATTCCGAAGCGGATTCCAAAGCGGATTCCAAAGCGAAGTCGGCGGCTGACGATAACGGACATTCCCAGGCCGCCAAATTTGATGAATTATACCCGGCGGAGGGGCGTGGCGTGGCGTCCGGCGATGAAGTGAATATGGATGTAGTGCTGGATATTCCAGTCACCATTTCACTGGAAATTGGCCGCGCCCAGATCAATATTCGCAATCTGTTACAACTGGCCGAAGGCTCGGTGGTCGAGCTGGACCGCCTGGCTGGCGAACCAATGGATGTGCTGGTTAACGGCACCTTGATCGCGCATGGCGAGGTGGTCGTGGTCAATGATAAATTCGGCATAAGGCTCACCGATGTGATCAGTCCGTCCGACCGTATCAAGCGCCTGACATGAAGCCGCTTATCGCCACTCTTATGCTGTTTTGCACCGGCACTGCGATGGCCGCGCCAGAGCCATGGCGAGACACACAGTTAAGCCAGTGGACGATGCTGCTGGCCGGGCTATTGCTGCTGGCGCTGGTGTTGTTGATAGTCTTGCGACGCATAGCGGGCGGACGCATGGTGAGCGGTGTGGACTTGCGCCCGGTGGCCAGTTTTTCATTGGGTCTCAAAGAAAAGCTCGTGCTGATGCAAGTGGGGCCGGCGCGCCAAATTTTATTGGGAGTCACACCGGGCCGGATCGAAACCTTGCTGGTGCTGGAGGGTGATGCTTGTCTGGAAGTGTCGGTGTCAGCGCCGTCATTTGCCATGACTTTACAAGACTTACTCATGCGTGGTCGCCAACATGAGCCGTCATAACGTCATGCAACAAACCGACCGATATTCACGAAGGGGTGGGCGTTTTTGCTTCGCTATGATGATCCTTGGCGTCGGCCTGGCCGCGCCCGCCTTGGTATCGGCGCAGACAGGGTTGGAGGCGTTAACCGTTACCACGGCGGAAAATGGTCAGCAAACCTACTCGGTGACCTTGCAAATTCTGGTGTTGATGACGCTGTTAACGCTATTGCCGGCGTTATTGTTATCGATGACCTCATTTGCGCGCATTGTCATTGTGCTCAGTTTGTTGCGTCAGGCGTTAGGCACAGCCCAGGCGCCGAGTAACCAGATTCTACTTGGATTGTCGTTGTTCTTGACGATGTTCATCATGGCGCCGGTGTTCGAGCAAATCAAAACAGAAGCGCTGAATCCCTATCTGGAAGAAAAAGTCAATTTCATGGATGCGCTGGATAAGGCTTCTGTGCCGATCAAAACGTTTATGCTCAGGCAAACGCGCACCAGTGATCTGGAGATGTTTATTCGCGTTTCGGGGCAGACGGTGCCGGAATCCGAGCAGGATATTGGCCTGTCGGTGTTGATGCCGGCGTATCTGACCAGCGAGCTGAAAACCGCGTTCCAAATCGGTTTTATGATGTTTCTGCCCTTTCTGATTATTGACCTGGTTATCGCCAGTGTCCTGATGTCCATGGGTATGATGATGCTATCGCCCATGATCGTGTCGCTGCCGTTCAAGCTCATGCTGTTTGTGCTGGCGGACGGTTGGTCGCTGATCATGGAAATGCTGGCGGCGAGTTTTTATTTAGTGGGATAACGAATGAGTCCGGAAAGTGTTTTAACCCTGGGGCAAAATGCCATGATTCTGGCGGCCAAATTGAGCTTGCCCATTTTGCTGCCATCTTTGATTGTTGGCTTGATGATCGCGATGTTTCAGGCGGCCACGCAAATTAACGAAATGACCTTGACCTTTGTGCCCAAGTTATTTGTGATTGGTATCAGCATGGTTTTGTTTGGCGCCTGGATGTTGCGCGTTTTTCTGGACTTTTTCACCAACTTGATACGCAGCATTCCGGCCATGTTGCAATAAAGCCCGGCAAAGATGTCCGGCTTGGTTCAAGACCTGCGTGGAACCAATCGCCACGCCACAGGCTCTTAATACAACAGTGCTGCTTTTACCGAACGTCACTGTGTACGGCGCTACCTGGCTATCGAGGAGCGTGGTTAGCATTCGTCGTTCCATTCCGGTCACTGAGACTCTTTTCTATCTTGCAAGGTTTCGGTTATGTTGGCTTTTAATCCGGTTGCACCCACAGCGATACGCATCCAGCCGCCTGCCACTGCGGTTGAGCAAAATACGCCAACCGACGCCATTCAAAACACCGCAGGCGAAGCTGACAGTGCTTCAGCCGGCCGCGATCAAGCCCAGTCGCTGGCCGCCAATAGCCAGCTGAGTGAAGCAGAGCAGCAGCAAGTTCAGAAACTGGCTGCCCGCGATCGTGAAGTGCGCACCCATGAGCAAGCGCATTTAAGCGCATCCGGGGGCCTGGCCATGGGAGGCGCCAGCTTTTCCTTCCAGACCGGCCCGGATGGTCAGCGTTATGCGGTGGGGGGCGAGGTATCGATTGACACCTCGGAAGTGCCGGGCGACCCCAGGGCCACGCTGCAAAAAGCTGACACGATACGCCGTGCCGCTCTGGCGCCGGCACAACCATCCTCGCAGGATTTTCGCGTTGCCGCAAAGGCGAGCCAAATGGCGGCGCGCGCCCGTCAAGAATTGAGCCTCATGCAAAACGAACAGCAAGGCCAGAGTGCGCCAGGTGCCGCTGTCGATATCCGCATCTGATCCCACCCATCCTGGCCGCGTTGAGTGCCGGCGAGACGCCCGCGCTTGCGGCATGGAGGGCGCAATTTCCATCATGAGAGTCGCCGTCAAGGCGGTGCCGGTGCCTTGGTTAATGGGCAAAAGGTATATAATGGCAGGCCAATCCGAGCAGACTCACGTCAGCGCCTTATGAAAATACTGACTCTTACCTTTAGCAACATCAACTCCCTTGTCGGCGATAATTTTCTCGATTTTCAGCATCCTGAGTTCACCGAAGCGGGTTTGTTTGCGATCACAGGGCCGAATGGCTCAGGTAAAACCAGTATTCTCGATGCCTTGAGTCTGGCGTTATATGGCCAAACCTATCGCTTTGACCGCCCTATGGCTGAGGTGATGACTCGCGGTACCCATCAGGCGGTAGCGGAAGTGGAATTTGCCTTGGCCGAGCGTCGCTTTAGATCCCGCTGGCAGTTGACGCGCACAGACCATGCTCCATCAGAACCGGACATGCAGCTGGTTGAGCTAACCGAGCAGGGGCCGCAGTTATTGGCAGAACGACGGGCGGCGGTCACGGCGCGCATGATGCAATTAACGGGCATGAATTTCCGTAATTTCAGCCGCTCGATGATGCTGGCTCAAGGCGATTTTGCCGCCTTCCTGAATGCCCTGGACAGCGAGCGCCTGGATATTCTGGAAAAAATCATCCAAGCCGATGTTTATCAGGAATACCGCGATGACCTGTCGCGGCAGGCTGCCGAGCTTGAGCAAGCGGTCAGTGCCCTGCAAACGCAGCGCGATAACACTCGGGTGTTAACGCCAGAGCAGCAACAAGCGCTGGCTGAAGATTTATCCGATTACCAGGCTGAAACGGAAACGCTGAAACTACAACAGCAGCAACTTAACGAACAACGTCGGCTGCTGGAAGAGGTACTTGAATCACAAACCGAGTGCCAGCGCCTGACCCGCGAGCAAAACCAGGTGCAGGCGACGTTGGCAACGTTACAGCAACAGCTGGCCCTGGCCGCGAAGGCGGAACGCTCAGAGCCCTTGCTGCAGCAAGATTTGCACGATTATCAGAGTACAGAGCAAACGCTCAAACAATCTGAACAACGACTGGCCGCCATCGAGATTGAGCGGACACGCTTGCAGCAACAGGCCAAAGCCTATCCGGAGCTGCCCGAATTAGATGTGACGCTGGACGTATCTGAACAGCGGCGCGTTATTGACGAACTGCAGCAGCAACAGACAGCGCTTAAGCTGCAAGTCAACCAGGTGCGCCAGGAACTGGCGCAATCGACCCAGCGCCTGGCCGACTATGACGCCGCTTTAGCCAGTGAACAGGAGTGGCTGAATGTGCATCAGCAAGACCGGCATTTGCTGACGCAGTTTCCTGATCTGGCCGCCTGGCGTGAGCTGAACGATGAACTGCAACAGGCCCGTGCCGCGCACAAAGTCCAGGCCAAGCAGCAGGGCAAACTTGCCAAATTGCTGAACAAAAATCAATCTCATTATCAGCAGGCGGATAAAAAATTAGCAGCGTTACGGGTAGACTTACAAAAATGTGAGCAATTGCAGACCCAGCATTTGTCAGGTTACACCGTTGACGATTTACTTTATTTGGCTGAAGAGCAAACAGACCGCGTCGATAAGTTTGAAGAGCTGATAGCCATTAGCAAAAATTATCGACGTTTAAGCCAGCCGTCACGCTGGTTTGCGCGTGATGACGATACGCCCGCTGACCGAGAGCTGGCCGACCTTGACGCTTTGCTGGAAGAAAATCGACAGCAGCTGCAAAAGGAAAATAATATTCTCACCACCTTGGAAGCGGTGGTGGCTAACGAGCAAATCCTGGCTAAAGTTGCGCCCGAGCGCGAACATTTACAAGACGGCAAACCCTGTCCTTTGTGTGGTTCGGTCACTCATCCTTATGCTTACCGTCCGCCCGCGCCCGGCGATTCGCGGGAGGCTTTGGCGGATCAAAAAGCCAAAGTGCAAGGCTTGACCATTGGCATCGAGCGCTTACAGGGTAAGATCACCCAACTGCAGCGGAAAAATCAGCAAACCGAAACCAAACAACAGGAATTACAGCGCCTGGCCGAGCGTTGGACGTTGCTCAGCAACCGCCTGGCCATCGTGCATGCGTTGCCCATTGAAGAAGAGGTTAAGGCCTTAAGCAAACTGCTTAAGGACGAGCGAAAAGAAGCCGAGTATTGGGCCGAGAAAGTTAAACATTATCAACAGCAAGCCCAGCGCGGCGATAAACTGAAAGCCAGTCTGGACGCGCTCGCCGCCGAGCAGGCCGAGCGAAAAGCGCTAATAGACCGACTCAGCGCTGAAATGGCGGTTGAGAACGAAGCGTTTACCGCTGCTACGGAACAATTAACCGTGCTGCAAGACCAGGAGGCGGCGCGGCTTGACCAGGTGCGTAGCCAACTGGCCCTCATCGACGCTGAATTGCCACCTAAGCGTAAGGAGGTCGCGTTTATTGACCAGCTCAAGCAGCGCAAGGCCGACTATCAAACACATCAGCAGCAAGCCGAAACCTTGTATCAGGAACAGGCGTCCGCGCTGCATGAACGTGAACAGCAAGAGGCGCGCCTGGCGCACCTGACCGGGCAGCTGGATGATGGTCAGCGACGCTTGACCACAGCTCAAGCGCAGGCGTTGATGCTTGAGCTTCATCATGCCGAACAGCAAGTGACCGAACAACAACAGCAAGTGACGGTTCAGCAAGAACAATTTGCCGCCCAGCGCCAAGCCCTGGAAGACCGGTTGCAAGGCACTGAACTGGCCAGTGTAGAGGAGTTGCACGAGGCGCTGCATCTGGCGACGCAGCAAGAAGCGCTGCAAGACCGGCAGCAGCAATTGACCGAACAGTTGGCAAAATTGACCGAAAACCTGGAGGTGCGTCAGCAAACACTGGCTATGCAGCAACAGCAAGCGTCTTCAGAGCAAACGCTGAACGATGTCCTTGAAGCGTTGCGGCAGCTTAGGCAGCAGCAGCAAGACGCACTCAGTGAAATACGCCGTATCGAACAAACCCTGGCACAGCAAGTGCCGCTGGCTGAGCATCATGCGGCTTTGCAGGAAAAGTATTTGGCAGAACAGGCTCAGCTTGAAGTGTTGCAACAGGAGGTGGCCTGGGCCGAACAACCGGATAACCCCGCATTCAGGCGTCAGGTGCAGTTAAAAATGGCCGACCGCTTGTTAAGCCAATGCAACCGTGTATTGGAGAAGTTGGGCGGGCGCTATTTTTTGCGTCAAGCAGACAGCGAGCAGGGTTTAGCATTGCTGGTGGAAGATACCCGGCAAGGTTCAAAGCCACGCTTACCAAAGAGCCTGTCGGGTGGGGAAAGTTTTGTCGTGAGTCTGGCGCTGGCGCTGGGGCTGGCGGAGTTGGCCGGCAATGGCCGTGCTATCGATTCTTTATTTATCGATGAAGGCTTTGGCGCGTTGGACGGGGAAACCTTATATACCGTGATTACCACCCTGGAAGGTCTGAACCGGCAAGGTAAGTTGGTCGGTGTCATTTCGCATGTTGATACCTTGCAAAAACAGATCAAAACGCAGATTGAGTTGGCTAAGAGGCCGGACGGCCTAAGCTATATCAAACACTGGCCAGGGGCAGTGGTGGCTCAGGAAGCACCGGACGCAGCCGACGACGCAGCTTGAGTGATCGTTAACCGCGCCAGCGTCGGGCGCTGTAAAAACCGGCAAACATGGCCAGCACAAAACCTGCGACGACCGGGCCGTTAACGCTGAGATTAGCCAGTGCAGGGCCTGGACAAAGGCCGACCAACCCCCAGCCAAGGCCAAAAATCGCCGCGCCAATCAGCAAGGGTTTATCCAGCACATCGTTGTGCGGCGAGGCTGGAATGTGGCTGGCCAGCAGCCGGCGGCCGAGTGCCAACACACCAATTGCGCCCACCATGACCCAGATCAGGTCAGGATCGAAAGCGCCGAACACATCCAGAAACGCCAATACTTTTGCCGGATTGATCATGCCGGAAATGACCAGCCCGCTGCCGAATAGCAGGCCGCTGATCAGCGCGGTAAAACAATGATGACGCATAAGGTTAGCCTACAAAACATGTCGAGTGAGCCAAACGGTGCAGATGGCCGTCAGCATAAACACCGCGGTAGCGGCCAGCGAGCGTTTCGCGCCCCGGGCAATACCGCACACGCCGTGACCGCTGGTGCAGCCATTGCCCAAGCGGGTGCCAAAGCCGACCAGAAAGCCGCCGATCAGCCATTGGCTGATACTGGCGTCGAACTGGCTGGGAATCGGCGCGAACATTTGATAAATCGCGGGTGCGCCAATCAATCCGGCCAGAAAGGCAAGCCGCCAGGCCCGTTCATAGGTCGAACCATGGGTAAGCCCTGCGGCAATACCGCTAATGCCGGCGGTGCGCTGATTAAACACCAGCAATAGCAGCACTGCCAGGCCGATCAGTGCGCCGCCCATCAGGGCCGGCCAGGAAAACCAGGTCATGTTTAACGCTCGACTTAAAAACGCCTTGACCAGGCCAGTTGCCAGGAAAATTGATGCATTTCCAGTTCAATG